>NZ_JBVVPN010000034.1:71813-81721 GCF_055811035.1 Bradyrhizobium sp. MI1.10 | reverse complement strand
GCGCCATCCGAGGCCGCACAAAAAAATACCCCATATCGAGCCTCACTCCCGCTCGGCCAATTAAGCAAAGCCCTCGCTTGCGGGAGAGGTCGGCGCGAAGCGACGGGTGAGGGTTCTATCCTCTTGGGGAGTCTCCCTAGAGGAGACACCCTCTCCCCAACCCTCTCCCGCAAGCGGGAGAGGGGGAGCACAGGCGCTCGGGGATCCAGCCCGATCCAAATTCAGCATACCTTACAACGACACGCCCGGCGGGATGTCCGCCTCGGTCACGCCCACCAGCTCCATATTGGTGATGATCGCGTTGCGGATGAAGCCGAGGCCCTTGTTGAAGTCGATCCAGGTGTTGACGTAGTCGCGCCAGGTCTTGTCGGTCTCGCGGCGGAAGCCGGCGTTCGACGTCGTCGCAAAGATCGGCGTCGGCAGCACGAACTGGCCGAGCGAGGGGTTCTTCTTCAATACCGTCAGCGACAGCATGGTGATCAGGCACTGCGCGTCGACGCGGCCGGTCTGCAGCGCGGCGGTGGCGTCATCGGCAGTCTTCAGCCGCGAGATCTGCGCCTTAGGCGTCAGGCGGCTGACGACCTGGTCGTGCGACGAGCCCTGGTCGACCGCGATCTTGACGTCGGGCGAGTTCAGCTCGGCCCAGCTCTTCGGCTTGAAGTCCTTCTTGCAGAGGATACCGAAGGCGTTGTTGAAGACCGGCACCGAGAAGTCGACCACCAGCGCACGCTTCGGAGTCGGGTTGAGGCCGAAGAAGATGTCGATCTTGTTGGACTGCAGGTCGAGCACCGAATTGCCCCAGGTGGTCTCGGTGATCTCGAGCTCGGCCTCCATGTCCTCGGCAAGCGCCTTGGCGATGTCGACGTAAAATCCCTTCCACTGGCCCGTCGAAAGATCCTTCATGTAATAGGGCGCGCCGCCGCCGACCGCGCCGATGCGCATCTTCTTGGTGCGGCGGATGCGGGCGAAGGTCGATTCATTGGAATCGGCGGTCTGCGCCACGGCCGGGGAGGCCAGCGTCGCCGCAGCCATCGCGCCAAGTCCGACAATCGATGCAACATCACGACGTGTAACCATTGGGATCAATCGCTTTTCTGTTGGAAGGGGTTCCGGCAGCGTTCTTACCAAGGCGCCTCCGGCAGTGAAAGCACAGCCTATCGGCTAGGCAGACCGGGAATTGCCCGGATGCTGGGCAAGCCACCATGAAGCCCAGCCTGTTCAAGCCGATACCCGCTTGCTTTCCGGTCCTTTTGGCCCCAAATAGGGACCGGGAGATTGGCGGTGGACGAGCCACTCGCCAACCGGGTCAGGTCCGGAAGGAAGCAGCCCTAACGAGGTCCGGATCGGGTCGCTCGTCAGTCTCCTACCTGTTTTTCCGAGCGAATTGCGCCGGCGGCTCGGGCCGCCAGCGCGCTCCTTTCCGCAAAGCCGGCCGAAAGACACTTCATTGCGGATCGACCGATGACCGACGCTGGCGCCCCTCCCAACCCTCACAGCGCCGGCCAGGCCAGCACGCCCTACCGGGTGCTGGCGCGGAAATACCGTCCTTCAAGCTTCGACGATCTGATCGGCCAGGAGGCCGTGGTCCGCACCGTCTCCAACGCGTTCGAGACCGGCCGCATTCCGCAGGCCTGGATTCTCACCGGCGTCCGCGGGGTCGGCAAGACCACCACCGCGCGCATCCTTGCCCGTGCGCTCAACTACGAGATGCCGGATGGCTCGGTGAAGGGCCCGACGGTCCAGATGCCGACGCTCGGCGTGCATTGTCAGGCGATCATGGAAAGCCGGCACATGGACGTGCTGGAGATGGACGCGGCCTCGCATACCGGCGTCGACGACGTTCGTCAGATCAATGACAGCGTCCGCTACGCGCCGGCCAGCGCCCGCTACAAGGTCTACATCATCGACGAAGTCCACATGCTGTCGACAGCGGCGTTCAACGCCTTCCTGAAGACGCTGGAGGAACCGCCGGAGCACGCCAAATTCGTGTTCGCCACGACGGAGATCCGCAAGGTTCCGGTGACCGTGCTGTCGCGCTGCCAGCGTTTTGACCTGCGCCGCGTCGAGGCCGACGTGCTGATGAAGCATCTCGCCAACATCGCGGCCAAGGAAAACGTCGAGATCGAGCCTGAAGCGCTCGGCATCATCGCGCGCGCCGCGGAAGGCTCGGTGCGCGATTCGCTCTCGCTGCTCGATCAGGCGATCGCGCATGCGGCGGGCACCGTGAAGGCCGATGCCGTCAGGCAGATGCTGGGGCTCGCCGACCGCACCCGTGTCATCGATCTTTTCGATTCTCTGGCGCGTGGCGACATCGCATCCGCGTTCAGGGAGTTCCGCGACCAATACGACGTCGGCGCCGATCCGATCGTCGTGCTCTCGGATCTCGCCGAATTCGTCAATTTCGTCACCCGCGTGAAGATCGTGCCGGCGACCGCCGACAACGTCGCCTATGGCGAGACCGAGCGTGTGCGCGCACGGGATTTCGCCTCGAAGATCTCGATGCGCGTGCTGTCGCGGATGTGGCAGATGCTGCTCAAGGGCATCACCGAGGTGCAGGCCGCGACGCGGCCCGCGGCTGCCGCCGAGATGGTGCTGGTGCGCATCGCCTATGTCGCCGACCTGCCGACGCCGGACGAAGCGATCAAGATGCTGGAGCAGAACGGCGGCGGTTCGCCGGTCGTGAGCGGCGGCGGTGCCACGCGCAGCGCGCCGGCCGGGCCGGTGGCGTCCGCGGCTCCAGTTCGCATTCCGACATCGTCGCCGTCCTCCTTCGGCGGCGGTGGTGCCCGTCCGCAGATGGCAACGCCCGCGCCGGATCCGCAAGCTGCCGCGCCCGTGTTGCGCGTCACGAGCTTCACCCAGCTCGTTGCGCTGGCCGGGCAGAAGCGCGACCTCCTGACCAAGGGCGCGCTCGAAGGCGACATGCGCCTCGTCCGTTTCGAGGAAGGCCGGCTGGAAGTCGCGCTCGAGCCCAACGCCTCCAAGACCATGATTTCCGATCTCGCGCGCAAGTTCGAGCTCTGGACCGGACGCCGCTGGACCGTGATCGTCTCCAACGAGCCGGGCCAGCCCACGCTGCGCTCGGTGAACCAGGCGGCCAAGCAGGAACATGCGCGCACCGCCGAGGCCGATCCGCGCGTGCGCGAGGTGCTGTCGCGTTTTCCGGGTGCGAAGGTCGTCGAGGTCCGCAGGCTTGCCCCCGAGGCGCCGGAATCCGATATTAATGCCGACTATGGCAGTGACGATCCGCCCGACGGTTCCGACGGCGACGATCTCTAGAGCCGATTTTCAAGGACAGCACCGATGGTCGATATATTCGGCATGATGAAGCAGGCGCAGCAGCTGCAATCCAAGATGCAGGAGATGCAGGATCAGCTCGCCAACGTCGAGGTCGAGGGCATCTCCGGCGGCGGTCTCGTCGCTGTGCGCATGACCGCGAAGATGGACGTCAAGGGCGTCAAGATCGATCCTTCGCTGATGAAGGCGGAAGAGCGCGAAGTGCTCGAGGATCTGCTCGTCACCGCGTTCGGCGAGGCCCGCCGCAAGGCGGAAGCCGCTATGCAGGAGAAGATGCAGTCGCTCACCGGCGGGCTCGGCCTGCCGCCGGGGCTGTCGGGGCTGTTCGGCCAGTAGGATGGGCGCTGTTGCGGGTCCTGAAATCGAGCGGCTGGTCCAGCTTCTCGCGCGGCTGCCGGGCCTCGGCCCGCGCTCGGCGCGGCGCGCCGCGCTGCATCTGATCAAGAAGCGCGAAGCGCTGATGATGCCGCTGTCCTCGGCCATGCAGGTCGCGCTCGAGAAGGTCCAGGTCTGCAAGACCTGCGGCAACATCGACACGCAAAGTCCCTGCACGGTCTGCACCGATCCGAGGCGCGATCCCTCGATCATCGTCGTCGTCGCCGACGTTGCCGATCTCTGGGCGCTGGAGCGGGCCAATGCCACTCAAGGGCGCTATCACGTGCTGGGCGCGACATTGTCGCCGCTCGACGGCGTCGGTCCGCAGGACCTCACCATCGAAGCGCTGGTGGCGCGCGCGCATGAGGCGCAGGTGCACGAGGTCATCCTGGCGCTGAATGCCACGGTCGACGGCCAGACCACGGCCCATTACATCACCGACCTGCTTCAGGACGCCAACGTAAAAGTAACCCGGCTCGCCCATGGTGTGCCGGTCGGCGGCGAGCTTGATTATCTCGATGAAGGCACGCTATCGGCCGCGATGCGGCAGCGTACCCTGTTCTAGCCATCCAGACTCACGGAACGGACGACATGACGAAACTTTTCGCCACACGATGGGCTTTGGTCGCGACGCTGACGATGCTGGCGACGCCGGCCATCTCCGCGCAGCAGGACGATGGGGCTCCGCCGCCGTCGAAGCCCGGCAAGCCGATCAATGCCGGCGAGGTGCTGTCGGGCGAGCTGAACACGATGAAAGTGCGCGACGTCAAGAACGTCGGCAAGCGGGTTGCGACCTACCAGATCACCTCCGAGCCGCGCCGCCTGCCGCCGCCGAGCGGGCTGTGCAATCTCGAGACCGGACCCGAAACCTTCCAGCTCGTTCCCAGCGGCGACGCCCAGGCCGCGCAGCTGAAGACGTTCGCCGGCAAGGAGATCTCGGTCAAGGTCGACGAGATCGCCTGCGCCAGCGATCCCGGCCAAATGAGCGAGGCCGTGATCACGAAGTGGAGCCTGATCAAGAAGCAGTAGCGGGGTGGGCGCGCTACCCTCTCCGTTCGTCATTGCGAGGAGCTCTTGCGACGAAGCAATCCAGATCGTGTCCGCGGCGGCAGTCTGGATTGCTTCGCTTCGCTCGCAATGACGAGGAGAGAGGGCAGTGTCAAACCCTCACCGGCCCCAGTGCATCAAAATGCCCGCGCTTCTGCAGCCAGGCCAGCAGCACCAGGCTCGGGATCGCCACCAGCATGCAGATCACGAAGAACAGCGGCCAGCCGGTGGTATCAGCCACGAAGCCGGCGCCTGACGAGAGATAGGTCCGCCCCACCGCGGCAAGCGCGGTGAGCAGCGCATACTGCGTCGCCGTGTGCAGCGGGTTCTGGCAGAGCGCCGAGAGATAGGCGACGAAGATCACCGTGCCGATGGCGCTGGTGAAGTTCTCACAAGTGATGGCGAAGGCGAGCGCCCATTGGCTGGTGCCGACGAAGGCGAGCCAGGAGAAGGAGAGGTTCGCGAGCGCCTGCACCACGCCGCCGATCCAGAGGCTGCTCGCGAGCGAATAGCGCCGGGCGACGAAGCCGCCGGCAAAGCCGCCGATCAGCGTCGCAGCGAGGCCCACACCTTTCACGATCGCGGCATAGTCGTTGCGGGAGAAGCCGAGGTCGATCACGAACGGCGCGGTCATCGTGCCGGAGAAGGCGTCGGTGAACTTGAACAGCACGACGAAGGCGAGTGCCGCAAGCGCGTCCTTGCGCGTCAGGAATTCCGAGAAGGCGCCGATCGCGGCGTGCAGCACGCGCGCGAACGCGGTTTGCGTCTGCGTCGCGGCTTCCGCCCGCACCGACTGCTCGGGTTCGGTCGCGATCAGCGCCGTGATCGTCCCGATCAGCACCATCGCCGCCATCACCACATAACCCCACATCCAGGCGGACGTGCGGGTGATGCCGGTGCTCTCGAAGCCCGACACAATGAACAGCGCGCCGGCGGTCGAGACCAGCATGCCGATGCGATAGGCCGCGACATAGGATGCCATGCCGGCGGCCTGCTCGCTTTCCGGCAGGCTCTCGACGCGGAAGGCATCGACCACGATGTCCTGCGTCGACGAGGCCGTCGCCACCAGCAATGCGCCGAGCGCGACATAGAACGGCGAGCGCGCGGGATCGGTCAGCGCCAGCAGCAGGATCGCGACGATCAGCAGCAATTGCGAGAACAGCAGCCAGCCGCGGCGCCGCCCGAACGCGCGCGTGAACAGCGGCACATGCATCGCATCGACCAGCGGCGCCCACAGGAATTTCAGCGTGTAGGGCGTGCCGACCAGCGCAAACAGCCCGATGGTCTTGAGATCGACGCCGGATTCCCGCATCCACACCAGCAGCGTCGAGCCCGACAACGCCAGCGGCAGCCCGGACGAGAAGCCGAGGAACAGCACGATCAGCACCCGCGGTTGCAGGTAAACGGCAAGGCTGTCACGCCAGGAGGTGGGGGTCGTATCGGGCGTGGCGGGGGAGGTCGCGTCGGGTGCGGTCATGGGTGGGTGTTAGCAGATTCTGGCCGCCACAAGTGAGGTGTCGCTCCTGCCGGCCAAAGAGGAGGTGTCGTCGCCCGGCTTGACCCGGCGACCCAGTATTCCAGAGGCCGGCATTATGGGGGGCCAGCAATCCCCGAATAGAGATCGTTCCAATCCGGATTGTCTTTCTCGATCAACGCGATCTTCCAATCGCGCTTCCACTTCTTCAGCCGCTTCTCCCGTTCGATCGCATTCTCGGGGTCGTCGAACTGCTCGAAGTAAACGAGCTTCACGACATCGTAGTCTTTCGTGAAGCTCTCGATCAGTTTCAACTTGTGCTCTGCCACCCGGCGGATGAGATCGTTCGTTACGCCAATATAAAGCGTGCCACCCATCTTGCTGGCGAGAATGTAGACGTAGTAGCAGCGAGCGCCCATCTGCCGCCTCTGGGATACTGGGTCGGCCGGTCAAGCCGGGCGACGACAGCGAGATTGAGGCGGCAGGTTACCGCATCTCAGCGTAGAATCACTCCCCAGCCTGGAGCTTCCTCGGGAACAGTTCGGCAGCGCCGGTGGCCACGAGATGCGGGGCTTCGGGCGCATCGGTCTTGCTGAAATCGAGCTCTTCGATGCGCCCGGCGCGCTTCTCGATCTTGTCGGCGGAGATCAGGATCTGGCGGACGTCTTCGTTGGCGTCGGCAAAGTGTTTCTGCAATTTCAGCACGCGCTCGCGCAGGCGGCCGAGATCGTCGCCGAGCTTGATCACCTCGGTCTGGATCTGGTCGGCGGCATCGCGCATGCGCGCGTCCTTCATGATCTGCTGCATCACCTGGATCGCGAGCATCAAGAGCGACGGCGACACCAGCACGACGCGGGCGCGATACGCCTTCTGGATCACGTCGTCGAAACCGTCGTGAATTTCGGCGTAGACCGATTCCGACGGCACGAACATCAGCGCCATTTCCTGGGTCTCGCCGGCGACGAGATATTTTTCGGCGATGTCGCTGACGTGCTTCATCACGTCGCCGCGCAGCCGCTGCGTGGCGATCCGCTTTTCCTCATCGGTGCGCGCATCATGCAGCGCGGTCATCGCTTCCAGCGGAAATTTCGCGTCGATGCAGAGCGGCCGCTGGTCGGGCAGGAACACGACGCAGTCCGGACGCTTGCCGGTCGAGAGCGTGAACTGGAACTCGTAGGCGCCCTTCGGCAGACCGTCCTGGACGATCGCCTCCATTCGCGCCTGACCGAAGGCGCCGCGCGACTGCTTGTTGGCGAGCACGTCGCGCAGGGTCGTCACCTGCGTGGTGAGGTCGGTGAGGTTCTTGTGCGCGCTGTCGATGATGCCGAGCCGCTCGTGCAGCGCGCGCAGGCTCTCCATGGTGTTGCGGGTGGTGTGCTCCATGGATTGACCGACCCGGTGGGTCACCGAATCCAGCCGCTCGTTGACCGCGCGTGCCATGTCTGCCTGGCGGCCGGCCAGCGTCTGGGTCATGGCATCGACCCGCCCCGAAGCCTCGCTCTGGGCATGCAGCATCTGGCTGATGCGCTCCTCGAGTTCGTCGGCGCGGATCGCGTTGGCCATCGCGAGTTCCGCGCCGCGCCGCCCCGAGCGTGCAATCACCACGGCGATGACCGCCAGCAGGATGAGGACCAGCGCGCCGAAGCCGATCAGCGCGTCCACCGTGCGCACCGGCCAGTCGCCAGCCGTGAAAATGATCTCGTTCATGCCTGCCCTTCTAGCCGATTCGCACTGTGGCACGAACGAATAGCGAACATTTCGAGGTAATGCCCTGCTAATTTTGGTGGTTAACGAAACCTGAAGTTTTATGGTTAGGGGAGGGTTAACGGGGTTCCTGGCCGCATTGACCGCGTCCGGCGCCCGGCTTAAATCGCGGCCATGGCCCTCAGAGAAATCATCATCCTGCCCGACAAGCAGCTGCGTCTGGTCTCCAAGCCGATCGAGAAGGTCACGCCGGAGATCCGCAAGCTTGCCGACGACATGTTCGAGACCATGTACGACGCGCCCGGCATCGGGCTCGCGGCGATCCAGATCGCGCAGCCGTTGCGGCTGATCACCATGGACCTCGCCAAGCCCGACCAGGACGGCGAGACCAAGCCCGAGCCGCGCGTCTTCATCAATCCGGAAATCATCGCCTCCTCCGAGGACCTGTCGGTCTACGAGGAAGGCTGCCTGTCGATCCCCGAATATTACGAGGAGGTCGAGCGTCCCGCGAAGGTGCGGGTGCGCTACATCGATCTGGACGGCAAGGTGCATGAGGAGGACGCCGAAGGCCTCTACGCCACCTGCATCCAGCACGAGATCGACCATCTCAATGGCGTGCTGTTCGTCGACTATCTGTCAAAGCTCAAGCGCGACCGCGTGCTGAAGAAATTCGAGAAAGCCGCCAAGCGCGGCGAGTGAGTAAGGTTTAGTGCTGCCTCACACTCCCCTGCGCTCCCTCCCCCCTTGTGGGGGAGGGCGGGGGAGAGGGATAGCCCAGACGGAAGTCTCTCCGTCATCTGAATCAGGTGCGTGCCGCGAAACCTCAAACCGAGAGAGCGCGTCGTGTGGCACCCCTCTCCCTAACCCTCCCCCACAAGGGGGGAGGGAACGTACCGAGTTCTTGTCATGCCACTCCGCCTGATCTTCATGGGCACGCCCGATTTCTCCGTGCCGACGCTGCTCGAGCTCGTCGCGCATGGCCACGAGATCGCGGCCGTGTATACGCGCGCGCCGAAGCCCGGCGGCCGGCGCGGCCTGCAATTGCAGCCGACCCCGGTGGAAGAGGCCGCGCGAAAGCTCGGCGTGCCCGTGCTGACGCCGAAGACTTTGAAAACGCCGGAGGCGCTGGAAGAATTTCGCGCCTTCGACGCCGATGCGGCCGTCGTCGTCGCCTACGGCATGATCCTGCCGCAGGCGATCCTCGATGCGCCAAAGCTCGGCTGCTACAATCTGCACGCTTCGCTGCTGCCGCGCTGGCGCGGTGCCGCTCCCATCAACCGCGCGATCATGGCCGGCGATGCCGAGAGCGGCGTGATGGTGATGAAGATGGATGTTGGCCTCGACACCGGCGACGTCGCCATGGCGGAACGGCTCGCGATCACGGACAATATGACCGCGCTCGATCTGCACGATCGTCTGGCCCGGCTCGGTGCCGATCTGATGGTGCGCGCCATGGCCGCGCTCGACCGCGGCGGACTTCAGCTCAAGCAGCAGAGCGAGGATGGCGTCACCTACGCCGCCAAGATCGACAAGGCCGAAGCGCGGATCGACTGGACCAGGCCCGCGCGCGAGGTGCAGCGCCATATCCACGGCCTGTCGCCGTTTCCCGGCGCCTGGGCCGAGCTCACCGGCGTGAGCGAGAACGCGCGCGTAAAAATCCTGCGCTGTGAATTGGCGAAGGGTTCGGGTACGCCGGGCGAGGTGCTCGACGATCACCTCACCATCGCCTGCGGCGAGGGCGCAATCCGCCTGATCGAGCTCCAGCGCGAAGGCAAGGCGCGCATGCAGGCCGCGGACTTCCTGCGTGGCGTGCCGCTGAAGTCCGGCGCCAAATTCACCTGACGCTGTCATACCCCGCGAAGGCGGGGTATCCAGTACGCCGAGGCTTCTCGGTCGAACGGATAGGCTGCGGAGTACTGGATCGCCCGGGGGCGCCGGGGGGTGCCACGGGAACTGGGCAAGATGGCCCCCGACCAGCGCCTCATCGCATATGACGGCGCGCCCGTGTTCG
>NZ_JBVVPN010000034.1:0-71803 GCF_055811035.1 Bradyrhizobium sp. MI1.10 | reverse complement strand
CCCAAAATCCCCTTCCCGCGGTAACCCCCCGCGCGGGGGGGTTACCCCGACCCCGGCGGGTGGGGGGTCTACCGAATCGGCTGCGTTTAAGTGTTGGGCCGGGGCGCGCGGGGCGATGACAGCGAAACTGGACAAGATGCCCCGCTACAAGCTCATCATCGAATATGACGGCGCGCCGTTCTTCGGCTGGCAGGTGCAGGAGACGCTGCCCTCGGTGCAAGGCGCGCTGGAGGCTGCCGTGAAGGCGATGACCGGCGCGGATGCGCGCGTGCACGGCGCCGGGCGCACCGATGCCGGCGTGCATGCGCGCGGCCAGGTCGCGCATGTCGATATCGACAAGCAGTTTCCGCAGGGCCGTTTTCGCGACGGCTTGAATGCGCATTTGCGCCCGCATCCCATCGCCGTGCTCGAAGCCGATATCGTGCCGGAGACTTTCGAAGCGCGCTTCTCGGCCATCAAGCGCCACTATCGCTACCGCATCGTCAACACCCGCGCCAATCTCGCGCTCGATGCCGGCCATGCCTGGCGCGTGCCGCGCCGGCTCGACGCCGATGCGATGCATGCGGCGGCACAACGCCTGCTCGGCAAGCACGATTTCACCACCTTCCGCGACACCGAGTGTCAGGCCAGGTCGCCGGAGAAGACGCTCGATCAGCTCGACGTGCTGCGCGACGGGCGCGAGATCACGATTCTCACCTCGGCGCGCTCGTTCCTGCACAGCCAGGTGCGCTCGATGGTGGGGTCGCTGATGTGGGTCGGCGAAGGCCGCTGGACCGCCGAAGATCTCTCCGTAGCGCTCGCTGCACGCAACCGCGCCGCCTGCGGCATCGTCGCCCCGCCGGACGGGCTGTATCTGATGCAGGTGGATTATTAGAGCGCGAGGCTGGAAACTCTCGCCGCGCTCACCACTGTCATTCCCCGCGAAGGCGGGGAATCCAGTACGCCGCGACCTCTCGGATCAATGACTGCTGTCTCGGATTACTGGATCGCCCGGTGAAGCCGGGCGATGACAGCGGAGGGTTTGGCGGCAATGGGGGCTACGCAAAATACCTCGCCAAAATCCCGCGATACACCTTCGTCAGCTGCTCCAGGTCCCTGACCGGCACGCGCTCGTCGACCTGGTGCATGGTCTGGCCGACCAGGCCGAACTCGATCACCGGGCAATAGCTCGAGATGAAGCGCGCATCCGAGGTGCCGCCTGAGGTCGACAGCTCCGGCTTGCGGCCCGTGACTTCCTCGATCGCGGACACCGCGAGATCGGTGAAAGGGCCGGGCTTGGTCACGAACACGTTCGAGTTCGAGGGCTCCCAGACGATGCGGGCGCGGATGCGGTTGCCGCAGGCTTTTGTCAGCCGCGTCTCGACCAGCTCGCGCAGGCTCGCCTGGGTGTGGTTGTCGTTGTAGCGGATGTTGAATTTTGCGCGGGCTTGGCCCGGGATGACGTTGTTGGCGGTGTTGCCGACGTCGACCGAGGTGAATTCGAGATTGGAGGCCTGGAACTGCGCGCTGCCATGGTCGAGCGGCTCGTCGGAGATGGCCACGATCAGCCGCGAGATATCAGGCACCGGATTGGCAGCGCGGTGCGGATAGGCGACATGGCCCTGCACGCCGTCGACATACAGCGTGCCGGATTGCGAGCCGCGGCGGCCGACTTTGATGGTGTCGCCGAGCGCCTCGACGTTGGAGGGCTCGCCGAGCACGCAATGATCGAATTTCTCGCCGCGCTCCGCCGCCCACTTCAGCAGCTTGATGGTGCCGTTGATGGAGACGTCTTCCTCGTCGCCAGTGATCAGGAACGAGATCGAACCTTTGCCGTCGCTGCGTGGCTTGCCGTCGTTCGCGGCAAGATGCTCCAGCACCGCGGCGACCGAGCAGGCGATGCCGCCCTTCATGTCGACCGCGCCGCGGCCGTGCAGAAAGCCGTCCTTCACCTCGCCGGAGAATGCGCCGACGCTCCAGGCGCTCTCGTCGCCAGGCGGCACCACGTCGGTGTGGCCGGCAAAGGTGATGTGCGGCCCGTCAGTGCCGATCCGCGCATAGAGATTGTCGACGTCGGCGGTACCGGGCTCGCTGAAGGTCACGCGGTGGCATGTGAAGCCGGCTGCGGTGAGGACTTGTTCGAGCACACCCAGCGCACCGGCATCGGCCGGAGTTACCGAGGGACAGCGGATGAGATCGCGGGCAATCGAGAGAGCATCGGTCATGCGCGCCCCAATCAATCCCGCAGCAGCTCGTTGATGCTGGTCTTGGAGCGCGTGCGCTCGTCGACGCGCTTGACGATGACGGCGCAGGCGGTGCTCGGGCCGATCTGGCCGTTCTTCATGGGCTTGCCGGGCAGCGCGCCGGGGACGACGACCGAATATTCCGGTACTTCGCCGATAAAGATCTCGCCGGTCTCGCGGTCGACGATCTTGGTCGATGCACCCAGGAACACGCCCATCGACAGCACCGCGCCCTTGCGCACGATCACGCCTTCGGCGACCTCGGAGCGCGCGCCGATGAAGCAATCGTCCTCGATGATCACAGGCTCGGCCTGCAGCGGCTCGAGCACGCCGCCGATGCCGACGCCGCCGGAGATGTGCACGCGCTTGCCGATCTGCGCGCAGGAGCCGACGGTCGACCAGGTGTCGATCATGGTGGATTCATCGACATAGGCGCCGAGATTGACGAAAGAGGGCATCAGCACGACGTTGCGGGCGATGAAGGCCGAGCGGCGCACGATGGCGCCGGGGACGGCGCGGAAGCCGGCGTCGCGAAAGCGGTTCTCGCCCCAGCCGTCGAACTTCGAGGGCACCTTGTCCCACCAGGTCGCCTTGCCGGGGCCGCCGGGAATGGCGCCCATGTCGTTGAGGCGGAACGAGAGCAGCACCGCCTTCTTCAGCCATTGATTGACCTTCCACTTGCCGTCGGTGCCGCGCTCGGCAACGCGGGCCTCGCCCTTGTCCAGAATCTCCAGCGCGTGATCCACGGCCTCGCGGACCTCGCCCCTGGTCGAGGTCGAGACGCCGTCGCGCGCCTCGAAGGCGCCGTTGATGGTGGATTCGAGGGCGGACAGGGACATCAGGATTTCCTCTCGGGAAGGCAGGATTTGCGGTGATTTGGAGCGCTTTTTCGGGATTTGGGGGGACGGAGTCAAGGCAAACTCAGTGTCGTCCTCCATCGTCGTCCTGGACAAGCGAACAACGTGAGCGCCGATCCAGGACCCATTACCCCTGGGAGGTGTTTGGCGAAGACTGGTAGTTATCAGCTCGCGCCAAATTCCACCCTGGGATAATGGGTCCTGGCTTTCGCCAGGACGACAGCGGTTATTTGGGAGACAGCCTGCCCAAAAAACCCGCGAGATCATCCGTGACATGGTCGACATGGGCGGCATCACGGCCCGCCAATTCCCAGTCCTCGCGCACGACCTCTTTCGTCCCATCCGGTATCACCAGCACGGTGGTCATGCCGAGTTCGTGCGGGACGGTGAGGTTGCGGGCGAGGTCTTCGAACATCGCGGCGCGGGTCGGATCGACCGAATGGTCGGCGAGAAACTTGCGGTAGGTCTGCGGCGCCGGCTTCGGCTCGAAGTCGGCGGCGATGATGTCGAACACGCCGTCGAAATGCGTGGCAAAGCCGAGCCGCGCCAGCACCGCATCGACATGATCGACCGAACCGTTGGTCAGGATCAGCTTTCGTCCCGGCAGTTTTGCGATGGCCTCGCCCAGCGCCGGGTTCGGCTCTAGCGGAGAGTGGTCGATCTTGTGGACATAGGCGAGATAGTCGTCGGCGCGGACGCCATGCAGGGTCATCATGCCGCGCATGGTGGTGCCGAAGCGCTGGTAATAATCCTTCTGGATCTTGCGCGCTTCCACCGCTGTCAGATCGAGCCAATTGCAAACGAACTCGGTGATCCGCGCATCGACCTGTTGCCACAGATTGACGTGGTGCGGATAGAGCGTGTTGTCGAGGTCGAACACCCAGGTGTCGATATGGCCGAAGGCACGGGGGGATTTCATTTTCACTCTCTATCCGTTGACCGCGGCGGCGCCCCACCCTCAATCGTCGTCCTGGCGAAAGCCAGGACCCATACTCCGTGACCGATCATTGGGGCACGCTAGTCGTCGTTCTTCGCCAAACGCGATCCTGGGGTCATGGGTCCTGGCTTTCGCCAGGACGACAGCGGAGTGCATGGCACCGGTACGATCACAAAAGCAATCACGGCATCGCAAACCGCAGCGTCTTGCCGCCGCTCGACATGTCCACCGCGCCAAAACCCGTCGCCGCGAAGCCGCGCGCGCCGCAGTCGGTCTGCTCGTTGGTCTCGAACTTGGTCTCGCGCGTGCAAAGCTGCTTGTCGCCGCCCCAGTTCAGCGGCTTGTCCTTTAGCTTGACGATTCGGTTGTCGGCGTCGATGGCTTCCGCGAAGCTGAAGATCTGCTTCGGCTGGCCGCTCACATCGGGGTGCAGGCAGGTCTTGGGGTCGATGCGATACCAGCCGCGGCTGGTCACCGCCTTGCCGTCGTCGGTGGCAACCGCCGCCATCACCTTGTGCGTGGTGTCGTTGCACCAGGTGAGGCCGGTCGCAGACGGCGTCTGCACGGCATCGACCATGGTCTTGAAGAAGTTCGGCGACGACAGGATGTCGGACGACAATCCGCGGCTCTTCAGGAAAGCGGCCAGCGCGCCTTGCGTCTTCGGCCCGTCGACGCCGTCGATTGGCGCGGCGTCGTAGCCTGCGATCACCAAAAGCCGCTGGATGCCGGCGAGGCGAGCCTGCTCGTCGTCATATTCGGAGTCCTCGGCGAGATAGGCGACGAAATTGCCGTCCGCGCCTTGCGTCGGCGTGATCTGGGTGAAGGCGGCCTGGGTCTGGCCACTGCGGCACTGCCGCGCGGCCGCGATGACGAAATTGTCCTGCGCGACGCACAGCGTGTCGCTGCCGTTCTGCGGGATCGGGGAGGCGCCGTAGACGCCAAGCGCGCGGGCGTTGAGCAGGATGCGGTCGGCGGAGAGCGTGCCTTGCACGACCACGCGGCAGGTGGCGGGGTCGATCCTGAACCAGCCACGCGTCGCGGTCGCCGCCTTGTCGTCGATGCCGATCGCGGCCTCGACGACATAGGACATGCGGTTGCAGATTTTCAGGTCGGCGAACGCCGGTGCGGAGGAGAACACGAACGAGATGGCTGCGGCAGGGAGCGTCATCAAGAAACGGCTCAAGGTCGAGCGGCGATGCCGCCGAGTCCTCAACTCGTCATGCCCGGGCTTGTCCCGGGCATCCACGTTCTTGGCGCGGGACGAAAGGTCGTGGATGGCCGGGACATCTTCGCGAAGACGCGCTTCGCGCTGTTGCCTGGCCATGACGGCTTTCATGCGTGGCGCCTCTCGCATCACTTGTGGATCAGCGTGCCCGTGCCGGTGTTGGTGAAGAGCTCGAGCAGCACCGCGTGCTGCATCTTGCCGTCGATGATGACGACACCCTCCACGCCCTGTTCGAGCGCATAGATGCAGGTCTCGACCTTGGGGATCATGCCGCCGGAAATGGTGCCGTCGGCGATCAGCTTTCGTGCGTCCTTCACCGAGAGCTGCGGGATCAGCTTCTTGGATTTGTCGAGCACGCCCGGCACGTCGGTGAGCAGCAGCAGCCGCTTCGCTTTCAGCGCGCCGGCCACAGCGCCGGCGAAAGTGTCGGCGTTGACGTTCAGCGTCTGGCCCTCTTTCGAGGTCGCGAGCGGTGCCAGCACCGGGATCAGCTCGTAGCCGATCAGCTGGTTGAGCAGCGTGAGATCGACTTTCTCGGGATCGCCGACGAAGCCGAGATCGACCGCCTTCTCGATGTGCGAGTCCGGATCCATGATGGTGCGCGTCGTCTTGGACGCCTTCACCATATTGGCGTCCTTGCCTGATAGCCCCACGGCCTTGCCGCCGGCCTCGTTGATGTAGCCGACGATCTGCTTGTTGACGGAGCCGGCGAGCACCATCTCGACGATCTCGATGGTCGCGGCATCGGTGATGCGCAGGCCGGCTGCGAATTCCGAGACGATGCCGAGGCGCTTCAGCATGGTCGCGATCTGCGGGCCGCCGCCATGCACCACCACCGGATTGATCGCGGTCTGCTCGAGCAGCACGATGTCGCGGGCGAAATTCTTCGCGGTCTCCTCGTCGCCCATGGCATGGCCGCCATACTTGATGACGATGGTTTCCTCGTCATACTGCTGCATGTGCGGCAGCGCTTCGGACAGGATGCGGGCCTGGTCGAGCGGGGAGATTTCGGTCATGAGGCGGATCTCGCTGGCGGGATACTCGGGCCGCGTTCTATCCGATTGGCGGGCGGGGCGCAAAGTGGTCTTCGTCCCCCACACGCAGCCGCGTAGCCCGGATGGAGCGCAGCGTAATCCGGGAATCTACCCGCGCAAGCTCTCCCGGATTGCGCGGAGCCTGTCATCGGGCGGCGCTTCGCGCCGACCCGTTGGCTCCATCCGGGCTACGGACTGCGCTTCACCACCACCGCGGCGAGCGTCACCGCCAGCCAGCTCAAGATCATCACCGATCCACCGGTCGGCGCTGCATAGGGAAACAGCGAATGGCCGGCATATTGCCGCAACGTGAGGTCGCCCGCGAACAGCGCGGCGCCGGCTGCGAAGCCGGACGCGGCGATGATGCCAATTCCGTCGTGCAGAAGGCCGCGCCCGAGCAGGGCGACGGCCGCGAGTATGGCGGTTGCATGAAACAGCAGCATGGCACTTGCGGCGGCGAGCCGGCTCGCATCGCCGCCATGCGCGGAAGCCGCGGCCAGCGCGACGCCGGCGGCGCCCATCACGCCGGCAAGCCCGATCAGCAGGCGGAATGCCGTCATTACGAGGTTCGCTCTTCCAGCAACTTTGCGATCGCTGCGCGCAGCTCGGCCATGCCGGTCGCGCTCCGCGACGAGGTCGCGAGCACGTTGGGGAACGCCGCCGGACGCTTGGCGAGCGCGGCCTCGGTCTCGATGATGCGCGATTGGAGCTCGGTGGCCTTGATCTGGTCGGCCTTGGTCAGCACGATCTGGTAGCTGACCGCGGAGCGATCGAGTGTCTTCAGGACTTCGAGATCGACGTCCTTGAGGCCGTGCCGCGCGTCCACCAGCACGTAGACACGCGCGAGGCTGGCGCGTCCGAGCAGGAATTTGTGGATCAGCTCGGTCCAGGACGCGACCTGGCTCTTCGGCGCTTTGGCGTAGCCATAGCCGGGCATGTCGACGAGGCGCAGTTCACTTTTCCCGGGGACCTCGAAGAAGATCAGCTCCTGGGTGCGGCCCGGGGTATGCGAGGTGCGCGCGAGCGCGTTGCGCCCGGTCAGCGCGTTGATCAGGCTGGACTTGCCGACATTGGAGCGGCCGGCAAAGGCGATCTCCAGCCCCACCATCGGCGGCAGCGTTTCAGTCGAGGGCGAGGCCCAGATGAACTGCCAGTCGCGCGTGAACAGCTTCCGCCCGACCTCGATCAGCTTCGCATCCTTGTCGTCATTCATGCGAAGGCTTTCTGTTTGTCCGCGTCATTGCGAGCGAAGCGAAGCAATCCAGAAATGCGTCCGCGGAGGGGCTCTGGATTGCTTCGTCGCTCGCTCCTCGCAATGACGACCGCTACGTCGCCTTCTTCGCGAACGTCGCCTTGAGATTATCGAATAACTCCACCTTCACGCCGTTGCGGCGCATGATGAAGCTCTGCTGCAGCACCGAGAGCGTGTTGTTCCAGGCCCAGTAGATCACGAGGCCTGCCGGGAAGCCCGCCAGCATGAAGGTGAAGATCAGCGGCATCCAGTTGAAGATCATCTGCTGCGTCGGATCCGGCGGCGTCGGATTCAGCTTCATCTGGAACCACATCGTGATGCCCATGATGATCGGCCAGATGCCGAGCGCGAGGTAGTGGCCGAACACCGGGATAGTGGTCGGATCGAACGGGATCAACCCGAACAGAGTGAACAGGTTGGTCGGGTCCGGCGCGGAAAGATCCTTGATCCAGCCGAAGAACGGCGCGTGCCGCATCTCGATGGTGACGAACAGCACCTTGTACAGCGAGAAGAACACCGGGATCTGGATCACCACGGGAAGACAGCCGGCGACCGGATTGATCTTCTCCTTGCGGTAGATCTCCATCATCTCCTGCTGCTGCTTCACCTTGTCGTCAGGGTAGCGCTCCTTCAGCGCCTGAAGCTGCGGTTGGACCGACTTCATCTTCGCCATCGAGGCGTAGGACTTGTTCGCCAGCGGGAAGAACAGGAGCTTCACGATCACGGTCACGAGCAGGATCGAGATGCCGAAATTGCCGAAGAAGCGGTAGAAGAAGTCGAGGCCGAGGAACATCGGCTTGGTGATGAAGTAGAACCAGCCCCAGTCGATCAACAGATCGAAATGGTTGAGGCCGAGTTCCTTGTTGTAGCCGCCATGGCCGGCGAGCGGGAAGTTGATGCCGACGACGCTGGCTTCCTTGGCGCCGGCGAACAGCCGCGCGTTCGCGGTCGCGGAGCCGCCGATCGCGACAGTGACGGGATCGAGCAAATAATCGGTCTGGTAGGTGTGGACGTTGCCGCTCGGGTTCGACGAGAAGCGCGCCTGAATTTGCGCACTGGTGTCCGGCAGCAGCGCCGAGGCCCAGTACTTGTCGGTCATGCCGAGCCAGCCATTGGTGGCCTTGAAGTTCACCGTCCGGGCTTCGTCGATTTTCTTGTAGGCGTATTCCTGCAAGCCATCGAGATAGCCGATCAGGCCTTCATGCAGGATGTAGTAGCCGGAGACCTGCGGCGTGCCGTGGCGCGAGATCAGCGCGAACGGATAGAGCGTGACCGGCGCGTTGCCGACATTGCTCACCTCGTCCTTGACGGTGAAGAGGTAGTGGTCGTCGACCGCGATGGTGCGGCGGAAGCTGAGGCCTTCGCCATTGTCCCATTTCAGCACCACCGGCGTGGTTGGCGTCAGGCTGCCGCTGCCGTCCTGCTTCCAGACGGTCTGCGCGTCCGGCAGTTTCGCCGTCACGCCCGTCGCCGGCACCCAGCCGAACTCGGCGTAATAGGGCTCCGCGGTACCCGAGGGCGAATACAGAATGATCGGCGGTGACTTCGGGTCGACCGTTTCGCGGAATTGCACCAGCGCGACATCGTCGATGCGGCCGCCCTTGAGCGAGATGCTGCCGGCGATCCGCGGCGTCTCGATCTTCACGCGCGGGCTCGCTGCAATCGCGCTGTCACGGCTTTGGACCGGCTGGGCTTGCTGGTTCGCGCTCGGCGTCGACGGCTGGGCCGTGCTGCCGGCCTGCGGCGTGGCGCCCGGCGTCGCGGAAGCCGTTGGCTGCGGCGTGGTCTTCTGCAGCTCGGCCTGTGCCTGTTGCTGCGCGCGCTGCTTCTCCATCGCCGGCATGTTGTAGAAATATTGCCAGGCGATCAGCACGAAGCCCGACAGAATGACGGCGAGGATGGTATTGCGGTTGTCGGTCATCATTCTCTCGTCATCAATCCGGTTTGCGGCTGGTCGCAGGAGCGGGGCCGGGCTTTAAGCCGTCGGTTGTTGGGCTGCTTTTTGAGCCGCGTCCCTTGTGCGTATGCCGCGCGGGCTTCGCGAACGCTATGCGCAGATCGTCGAGCATGGTGGCGAAGTCGCGCGAGAGCGCGTCCCTTCGGCCGACCAGCACATAATCATGATGGGGCTGCATCGACATCGGGTCGAGCCGCTTCACCAGTTCGCGAAGCCGGCGCCGGATGCGATTGCGCTGGGGGGCGTTGCCGTTCTTTTTGGTGACGGTGAAGCCGATCCGGATCGGGCCGCTATCGTCTCGGCCAAGGTTTTGGCGGTCAAGGCTTCGGCGGTCAAGGCTTTGCAGGACGAACGCGGGACTATTCACCCGCGCGCCATTGGCAACGGCGAGGAAATCCGCTCGCTGCCTCAGCCGATCCATGATGAAATCCCAAAAAAGGGGGTCCGGCTCAGGCGCTCAGACGCTTGCGGCCGCGGGCGCGGCGGGCGGCGAGCACCTTTCGGCCGCCGGCCGTGGCGAGACGGGCACGGAAGCCGTGACGGCGCTTGCGCACCAGTTTGCTGGGTTGATAAGTCCGCTTCACGGGTTTTTCTCCGCTGACCGGGCAATTTGCCTGTAGAATTGATGATAAAGTCCGGAAGATGCTGCCCAAAACGGGCCTTTTTCGGCCCCAAGAGAGCCGCTCCCGGCGGTCACACCGGGTCATCGCGGACAATTGGCCGGCTTATATGCGAGCGCCTTCTTTTCGTCAACGCCGCACAAGAGCTCAATTCGGGCGAATATCGCTGTCCGTGCGGGGTTTTTAACCCTTGAGGTAGCGACTCGCCAGATCTGCGCTTACATCCGACCTTGGCAGATTGACGATCTGTAATTTGACCGCGCTGGGGGCGGGCCGCATCTTGATACGCGCCAAAACCCTTCACCCGGCGATATCTTTCATCCGGTAAAGGCAGCGAGGGCGAATTTCGTGGCAGCGACAGACCTCCAGCCGATCCAGGATGGGGATCAGCGGGACCCGCCGGCGGCGCTGCCGCGCGGGACGCGCGGGCTTGGGCTGTCCGGCAAGCTGCTGCTGCTCACCGTTCCCCTGGTGATGATCGCGGCCATCCTGCTCTACGTGCCGGCCATCGCCAACTTCTGGGTCAACCGGCTCAACGACCGCGTCGCCGCGGCCAACACGGCGGCGCTGGTGCTCGATGCGGCGCCGCTCGGCATGGTCCCCGATTCGCTCTCGCGCGAGATCCTGAAGAGCATCAATGCGCGCGCCGTCGCCATCAAGATGGGCCAGCAGCGCCGTCTGCTCGCCAGCGACAATCTGCCCGCGGCCATCGAGCACGACATCGACCTGCGCGACATGACGGCGTGGGAGGCGATCACCGGCTCGTTCCGGATGATGCTGGAGACCGGCAACCAGGCCATCCGGATCGTCGGGCCCGGCGTCGGCAACGCCCAGTTCATGGAGATTGTCACCGACGAGCTGCCGCTGCGGCAGTCAATGTACCGCTTCTCCCGCAACGTCGTGGTGGTCGCGCTGATCATCGCGGTGCTGACCGCCGGCCTCGTCTATCTCGCCATGCATTATCTCTTCGTGCGCCCGATGCGGCGGCTGACTGCGAGCCTGGTCGGCTTCCACGAAAATCCCGAGAGTTCGGCGGGGATCATCGTGCCGAGCCAGCGCAGCGACGAGATCGGCGTTGCCGAGCGCGAATTGTCGGACATGCAGCGCGACCTGATGTCGATGCTGCACCAGAAGAGCCGGCTCGCCGCCCTCGGCCTCGCCGTCTCCAAGATCAATCACGATTTGCGCAATCTGCTGGCCTCGGCGCAGCTCCTGTCGGACCAGCTCGCCAGCGTGCCGGATCCGCGGGTGCAGCGCTTTGCGCCAAAACTCGTGCGCTCGCTCGAGCGCGCCATCGCCTTCTGCCAGTCGACCTTGTCTTACGGCCGCGCTCAGGAAGCCGCGCCCGACCGGCGCATGATCATGATCGAGCCTGTGGTGCTGGAGGTGCGCGAGACCGCCGGCCTTGCCTCCGACGCCTCGATCGCCTGGGTCGCCGCGATTGAGCGCGGGCTCGCGGTCGACGCCGATCCCGACCAGCTGTTTCGCGTGCTGCTCAACCTCGTCCGCAACGCCGCCCAGGCGCTGGAAAGCCATGCGTCCGCCGAGGGCGGCGCGCAGCAGATCCGGATCACGGGAAAACGCGAGGGCGCGGTCGCCATCATCGAGGTCTCCGACACCGGCCCTGGCGTGCCGCAGAAGACCCGCGATCACCTGTTCGAGGCGTTCCAGACCTCCGGCCGCCCCGGCGGCAGCGGCCTCGGCCTTGCCATCGCCGCCGAGCTGGTCCGCGCCCATGGCGGCGACATCCATCTGGTCGAAGGCACCATCGGCGCCACCTTCCGGATCGTCATCCCCGACCGCCCCGTGGAACTGCTCTCCGTCCGCAACGAGCGGGCGCGGGCGTAGGTCGGCCGGCGGCCGAGTGCGGAAACCGTCATGTCCCTGCAAAATCTCCCCAATCCGGACCTTGCCAATTGGGGCAAGAGCGGTTAGTCAGAGCGCTCTTTCGCACCCCTCCGGCGTCGCCGGGGGCTGCCTGCGGGCCACGCCCGCACTGTCAGCGAAAAACGCGCCCGTAGCTCAGCTGGATAGAGCATCAGACTACGAATCTGAGGGTCGGACGTTCGAATCGTTCCGGGCGCGCCATTTCGGTACCGACTGTCGCCTGGTCACGCGGATCGAAGCCCCCTTCAGCGGCCCAGCGCAGCGGTCATTGCCCGGTTCGTTCACTCCCTCCGCTCACTGAGACCCAACTCTGTCCATAGCCACGCGAAATTGTAGCTGGCCATCGGATTATCTGGATCGGCGTGCTTCGCCGTCCGGTTCTCCATGAGCTTGAGCCACTCGACGACCTTCATCCGTCCGCCCTCCGTCTTCACCGCGGTCCGCGGCGTTTGCCCGTCGAGCGCGGGAACCGGTTGATCGAGCACGTCACGGTAATGCCGGTCCATGTAGTCATGGACGATGGCACGCTGCTCGTCCTCAGGGATATCGAGCTGATTTGGCATGGCAGACTCTCGCGACACCATGACCTGCTCGATCGATTCCGTCTTGACCGAGGGGTGGCGCAGGCGTCCGCCGAGCGCGTCGGACAGCAGTGCGCATCCGCGGCTGCAGCGCTGTTCGGAGTTGGTATTGAGCACCAACGTCTTGCTCTCCAGCCGTATATCGCCCAGCACGAGCCTGTCCTCGTCGGACCATGTTTCGAAGGTCAGCTGTTTCCGCGATGATCCGTCGTGCCCTGGTGCGGCGGCGGGCTTGGCTGCGCTTCTGTTTTCGCCAACCCAGCTCCATGACTTCGAGCTCGTGGCGCGAAACTCCGGACGTGCTTCCAACGCCGCTCGGATGTCACGCCCCGTGGTGCGGGCGGCGAGCGGGAAGCGCGCCTCGCACAGCATCACCTCGTCCCCTTCCGCGTTCCGCAAATCGGGAATTCTCGGTGACTGAATTCGGTCGATGGCGTCGACAAGCCAGAACGTGGTGAACATGGGCGTGATTGCGCGGAGCCTGTCGGTGGGAGAAAGATCCGAGAATCGGTCCTCGTCGAACTCGTATCCGTTCGCTTCCGCCAATTCTCGCTCTTCCTCGCTGCTCAGCGACTCCAGCTTCCGAACGGCCGCGACCAAAAGTTCCGATGTCTCGTGGTCGAATACCAGCAAGCCGCCACCGATCTGCGACCGCGAACCGACATGAACCACGCGCGCGGCAATGCGGTCCCATGGCTTGAGGCTTCGGGTCGCGCTCCGCTCGCTGACCAGGACCGGTTCGGCGTCGCGAAGCAGGTCGCGCGCCAGGAACGAAGTGTCGGGGACGATGTCGCTGACCTCATAGAGGCTCATCGTCGATTTCCGCAGCGCGGCCATGTAATTGCGAATCGATGCGGATTCTTTCCAGCCGCGGCGCTTGAGATAGTCATCCGTCGCGTTCTCGCCGTCGAATTCACGGGTCAGGAAGTCCTCGAAAGCGCAGGCCCACACGGTGCTCATGAACAGGTCTTCGCCGATGGTCGAAGCGATCTGCTCGATCTCGATGCCGGTTTCCTCGCAGGTGGGGACAAGGTGACCTTCAAGGACCCAGTCGAACCGATCGGCCCATCGATCGCGCGTAGACCACCTTATCAACCCTTCGAGCACGTGCTTGCTGGCCATGTCCCTGCTCGCATCCCGGAATTCCCGGTCGCCGCGTAAGCGCGGCCATGCCGGAGTTTAGCAGGCCCGCGCGACCTGTTCGATCCGGAACTGGATTTTTCGAAACGACGATCAACGAATTTCTTTGGCACCCGAACTGGCCCTGCGACGCCAGGGCCGCGTGCGCGCCGACGATGCCTGCTCGCACCGCTCACCGAAGCCGCTGCAATTGATTGCACCGGTTCCAAGCCTACGCGAACAAGGCCCGCTTTAGCGCCGCCCAACTTCCTGCGCCGTCGGATCCGAACCGAGCCCCTTGCTCGTCAGCAAAAGGTTGAACTGATCGGCGAAAAAAAGCTGCCCGTTCGGAGCCGTGATCGAAACCACAAAACCATTCACCGCGTGCTTGCGGGCCAGGATCACCGCAACGATCGCGCTGTCACGGAAATCCACGGTGCGGCAGTCGTCTTTAATAGCTTCGATGATAAATGTCATTTGGCCCATGACTACAATTGGCACGCGCCAATTGCGCGCCCGGCAACTCAACCTCGTATCGGTGAAAATGATGTTGCCGACAAGCCAGCTATTGACCCGATGGAACCGCGACCATACCCATATTGGGGGAAACAGCAGACCGGTCCTGCCTCACGCGGTGCGCCAGGGAGACATATAACTGGCTTGCAACCGACTTGTGGACGTCGGACCGGACATCCGTAGAAGCGGGCACTGGCCATGGTTGGTACGGCGAAAGACGAGGACATCGCGGCGGATTTGATCCGAACCGTCTCCCGCCACTCGTTGGCCTACATGCTGTGCGCAGCCAGCGAAATGTTCCGCCACTACGATTTCGATCCGCTGGACTTGATGATCATTCATGCGGTCTTGAACGCGAACGTTCTCAAGATCATGAAGAACCCCGAACTGGACCGGCAATTTGGCAGCATCCAGGCGGTTGAGCCGGACAAGATCAAGCAGGGCGTTTCCCGTGCCGCCCTGTCCCGCTTTTTCGGTCTGCCGATCGAAACCGTCCGGCGGCGCGCCGATCGCTTGAAGAAGCAAGGCATTTTCCGCGAGACCGACCATGGACTGATCGTGACCGAAGCCAATCAGTTCAAGTTCGGCAATAATCACGAGCTGCAGAGAACCAACATGCTCCTGGTGCGGAAATTCCTCCGTGACCTGACGGAAGCGGGCGTCGAGCTTCCCGGCGGGATTTGATGGACCATTGCCTTGGAGTCTCCGAACCGGGACCGCACCGCGCGCAGGCGGCGTGCGCCATTCATCATCCGGCTTTCACGCGCTCTTCGGCCGAAAGGCGACGATGGATCCGGTTGGCTCGTCTTCGCGCATTGCCGCCTCGATGGCCTTCGCCAACGCAGCCTGGTCGAATGGTTTTGACAATCGCGGCAGGCTGGATCGTTCGTCGCTGGGAATCTCTGCGTATCCCGTGCTCAGGAGGATGACCGTCCCGGGGCGCTCCGCGGCGACAGCGCTGGCCAGCTGCAGTCCAGTCATCCCAGGCATGGCATAGTCGGTCACGACCAGGTCGACGGTACGGGTGCGGCGGAGCAAAGCCAGTGCCTCGTCGCCCGAGCGCGCCTCGACCACGATGTGCCCAAGATCGTCCAACATCGCTGCCGTGTTCTCGAGCACCAGGAGGTCGTCGTCGACGACAAGTACGGAAAGCTGTCGGCTGGCCCGCGGTACGGGCGCCGGAGCTTCCGCGCGCGGGTCAGGCACCGCGGTCTCCCCGGCCATCGGCAGCCAAATTTCGGCTGTCGTGCCCTCCCCGGGAAGGCTCCTCAAAGCGAGCTTGCCGCCGGACTGCTCGGCAAGTCCGTGGACCATTGACAGGCCGAGCCCGGTGCCTTTGCCGACGCCTTTGGTCGTAAAGAACGGCTCCTGGGCGTGCCTGAGGGTCTCGTCATCCATGCCGCAGCCGGTGTCGCTCACCGAGAGCGCAACATAGTCGCTCGTCCGAAGGCCGCCACCGCCCCGCTCTTCGCGAGCGGCAATGGTAATCAGGCCGCCGCCCGGCATCGCATCACGTGCGTTGACCGCCAGGTTGAGGACAGCCAGTTCGAGCTGGTTCGCGTCGACCCTCACCTTCGGCAGGTCCATCGGAAACAGCGTCTCGACACGAATTCCGGCCTCGAATTTCAGCAATGAGGCCATGCCGTGCACCAATTCGTGGATATCGACGACCGCCGGCCTGAGATCCTGTTTACGCGCAAAAGCGAGCATACGCTGGGTCAGGGACGCGCCCCGCTGCGCGCCTAGCGTCGCGTTGTCCACCAGGCGCTGGACCTTCGCATCGCCCGGCGGCAGGCGCCTCTTCAGAAGTTCGAGGCTGCCGAGAACGGCTGCGAGCAGGTTGTTGAAGTCGTGGGCCACGCCGCCGGTAAGCTGGCCGATGGTTTCCATCTTCTGCGACATCATCAGTGCTTCGCGCGCCCGATCCAGCGCATCCTGTGCCCGTCGCCTTTCGCTGACGTCGCGCACGATCTTCGCAAAGCCGGCGATTGCGCCGCTCTCGTTCCGTACCGCAACGATCGTTGCTTCCGCCCAGAAGCGGCTGCCGTCCTTGCGGACACGCCAGCCTTCGATTGCAGACTTCCCCTCCCGCTCGGCTTCAACAAGGGCGCGCGCCGGGGCCCCGGCCGCGCAATCCTCCTCGGTGTGAAAGATCGTGTAGCTCGTCCCCACGATGTCATCGCCATAGCCCATCAGCCGGTGCGCGCCGAGATTCCAGTTGCCCACGCGCCCGTCCGGATCGAGCATGAAGATCGCGTGGTCGACGATACCTTCGACAAGGAGCCGAAAGCGTTCTTCGCTGCGCCTCAGGGTGTCGGCCTCGCGTTGAGCGCGCTCCGCGGAAGCCCTGTCATAGACGGCAGCCGCGATTCCGATGCTCAGGATCACAATGGTGATGCCGGCGAGCAGGAACGCGAGCGGCGCCTGACCGACGCCGAGATGTCCTGCCTGCCGGGCCATGATGTTCGTCGGCAGGAACATGGCGCCTTCCATCGCGGCGTAGTGCATGCCGGAGACCGCAAGGCCCATCACCAGTCCCGCGAACAGCCGCTGGACCGCGTTGGTGTTGCGAAAGGCGAGCCAGAGCGCCACGACGGAGGCGCTGATCGCGATCAGGATCGAGAGCACAACCCATCGGGGATCGTACTCCATGAGGGCCGCCATTCGCATCGCGGCCATGCCGGTATAGTGCATGCCGGAGATACCAAGTCCCATCGCGAAGCCGGATGCGAGGAGCGCCCGTGGCCGTCGTCCGACGACGGCAAAGGCCGCAGCGGCGACGACGATCGGAATGACAAGCGAGAGGAGAGTCAGGAATGGGTCGTACGAGATCTCGATTCCAGGCAGGCTGAAGGCCAGCATACCGACGAAATGCATGGACCAGATGCCGCCGCCCATTGCGATCGCGGCGGCTACCAGCCAGGATCGGCGGGCCCTTCCCGAAGCAGCTCGCATTCGGGTCGCCAGGTCCAACGCCGTATAGGAGGCGAGTGCCGCGATCAGAATCGATAACGCAACCAGAACGGGATCGTGAAAAGCCGCATGATGATGCATTTCGGCCGACGCTAGCCGAACTTACGTTCGCGTTCGCGTTCCCGCAAATTGTCCTCCCCCGACGACGCCGAGTCATCCTCGGCACCAAGATCGTTTCCGCCTGACAGGACGGCGCCGATGACCGGCCGCGGCATCCGTACCTCGCCAGACGAGAATCAGTTGAGAATAGTACCGACGACGAGCCTGCACCGCAAAGGTGGCAGCAAGTCGGCCGGTTCCCGCAAAAGATGCATGACGAGCGGCCGCCCGCCATAC
Source organism: Bradyrhizobium sp. MI1.10 (assembly GCF_055811035.1). Lineage (NCBI taxonomy): Bacteria > Pseudomonadati > Pseudomonadota > Alphaproteobacteria > Hyphomicrobiales > Nitrobacteraceae > Bradyrhizobium > Bradyrhizobium sp. MI1.10. Next base: position 54,287 of record NZ_JBVVPN010000034.1, on the reverse strand, counting down.
GCGAGGGCAACGTCACGCGCTGCTACGCCGGCAAGGGCGTGGCGCGCTACCAATGGTAAGATCCAGGCAGGCTCGGCCGGCGGTGTGAGGTGCAGCACGCGAGATCACCTGTAATCTGCTTCACACGCAAACGCGCCCAATGACGCTAGATGGAACAGGCCGTGCCTCCGCGCGGCCTGTTCGGAGCTGGCGATGATGGCTGCACTGGCAAAGGCGATATCCCGCGCGACGAGAACCGACGTTGATGTCGAAACTCTGAAAGTCCTCGTGATCTTTTCGGGCGCGGGCTTGCTGCTCTCTCTCGTGGCCGCAATGATCTACGGACAGGCTGTCAGCGCCGCCTTGTTTTGAGAGCGCGCTTCGCCAAATCGACCATTCGCCTCACCGCCACCCGAGCGCCGGCGCCACGTGCGTGAGGATCGCCTCGATGGCGTGCGCGCAATAGTCGACGCCGAGCTGGTTCGGGATTGTCAGCAGCAACGTGTCGGCCTCGGCGATCGCCTCGTCCGCTCGGAGCTGCTCGATCAGCACATCCGGCTCCGCCGCATAGGAGCGGCCGAAGATCGCGCGGGTGCGCGGGTCGATGAAGCCGACCTGGTCCTCGCTCCCGCGCTCGCCGCCGAAATAGGCGCGGTCGCGATCGTCGATCAGCGCGAAGATGCTGCGGCTGACGGAGACGCGGGGCTCGCGGGCGTGGCCGGCTTCCTTCCACGCAGCGCGATAGTTACGAATCTGAGCGGCCTGCTGCACATGGAAGGCTTCGCCGGTCTCGTCGTTCTTCAGCGTCGAGCTCTGCAGATTCATGCCGTGCCTGGCGGCCCAGACCGCCGTGGCGTTCGAGCCGGCCCCCCACCAGATCCGTTCGCGCAGGCCTTCCGCATGCGGCTCGAGCCGCAACAGGCCCGGCGGATTTGGGAACATCGGCTGCGGGTTGGGTTTTGCAAAACCTTCGCCCCGCAAGATGTCGAGAAAGACCTCGGCATGACGCCGGCCCATGTCGGCGTCGCTCTCGCCCTCGGCCGGCTGGTAGCCGAAATAGCGCCAGCCATCGATCACCTGCTCGGGCGAGCCGCGGCTGATGCCGAGCTGGAGGCGCCCGCCGGCGATGAGATCGGCAGAGCCGGCGTCCTCCGCCATGTAGAGCGGATTCTCGTAGCGCATGTCGATCACGGCCGTGCCGATCTCGATCTTGCTGGTCTTGGCGCCGACCGCGGCGAGCAGCGGAAAGGGCGAGGCGAGCTGCCGCGCGAAATGGTGCACGCGAAAATAGGCGCCGTCGGCGCCGAGCTCTTCCGCCGCAACCGCAAGCTCGATCGATTGCAGCAGCGTGTCCGCGGCCGAGCGGGTCTGCGATTGCGGCGAGGGCGTCCAGTGCCCGAAGGAGAGGAATCCGATCTTTTTCATGGAGGCAACATATGGATGATGAGAACAGTTTGCGACACCTCGGATCGAGGAAAAAAATGGCAACATGGGCAGGCGTGTACGCGTAAGTGCCGTTCCTCGAGGGGGAAGCGGACCGAAGCAGGCAACGCTGCAAGCGCCCCTTTTCACCCAACTGAGACAGGTGCGCCGCAGGATTGTTGCGATGCAGAGCGCGGGGATGTAAAAGGACTGCGGCGGCAAGATCGTCTGAAACGCCAGCTGCGCTAAGCCCTCTCCAGCATGCGGTACCTGATCCCATGACAAAAGCGCGCGCCGTACCCATGCCCAGCAGCAGCGTGCTTGCGCCGCTTTACGCGGGCGCGGACCTTTTGGACGCCTTTGCAATTCAACTGCCGGCGGGCGCCAGCGATGACGTAGAGGTGCTGGCACGCGCCGCGCTTGAGCGACAGGCGTGGTGGATCCGTGCGCTCACGCGTGTCCGCGATGTGGTGATGGCGGCAGTCGCCGTCAAATCGTCGCGCGCCGTCGGTCTCGCCGCGGCGGCACGTGGGCCGGTTATCGGCTTCTTCCCGGTGCTGTCAAAGACTGCGACGGAGTTGGTCGTGGGCGCGGATGACCGGCATCTCGACTTCCGCGTCACCATTCAACTTCGCGCCGATGCAGCAAATGGGCGCGAGCTGGTCGCGGGGACCGTGGTGCATTGCCATAACCGACTGGGGCGCATCTATCTTGCGACGATAGCACCGTTTCATCGCGTGATTGTCCCGGCCAGTTTGGAGCAGGCGGCAAGAGCAACGAAGAATTGAGCATGCTTTGGTGGTCGTGACTGGCTGCGGTCGACGAACGAGCCGGCTTCTGGCCCATCAGCAAAATAGCGGCGCATCGCGTTGAGGTCCGCTTGGTGAGGCAAGGCGGACTGGATCTGCTCAGGTTCAATTCTTCGCATTTTGACCCAAGGCAGACATTCAGGATTCTTTAGTCGTCGTGCGCTCTCGGTGGCTGACCTATTCCTCGCAAATCGGGTGGTTGTCCGTAATTGCCCGATGAGCGTTGGTGCAAAGTAAAGCTGGGCCTAGTTCGATCTCGGCGGATTGAACTTTATCGCGGGGCCGATCTGAACGTTCTCTTCACGAACGAGAGCACCTCCAACATTCACCACGCACCCGGCCTGCCAGTCCCAATAAGCCTTCTGTTTCATCGGCTCCCATCGTTTTCTACATTGATCATCTGACACATAAGGAATGACGACAAATGTGAGAGCGGCGATAAGTCCGCATCCAATCCAAAACATGCGCATCTTCCTTTTCTCAGCGACAGTGAGGAAGGACCCCTGACTGGCCGCTTCTTTCCATATAGTGTTGTGGCCGTCAAAGGTTGCATAAAAATGTCGCGCAACCAGTTCGATCCCGCCAACGTCGCTTTTGCCCCCGTGCTGACTCGCAAAGGCGAACTGCCATGTCCGGTTTCGCGAGAGAACGGATACCGCCGACTTCGCGAGCTATCGGGTTTATGACTACGCTCCCTGGCGCATCCGGCGTCGTATTGACGCCGGCCCGTGTTGCCGTGACGCCTCAGGCGTAGGCGACCCAGCCGCGGAAAGTGAAGCCGGTATAGAACAGCGTCGGGTCGGAGAATCCGGCCCGCCGCAAAATCGCTTCATCCTGCGCAGGCGCGAGGATTTCCAGATGGTTAGTGACGGCGTTCCGCGCGGCGGCCGCCTGGTCCGGCTCGACGCCGGACGCGGCGAGGTACGCGGAGTATCGCGAGAGCCACAGCGGGCGTTCCTCCTCGCCATTGGGCGCGCTCAAATGCGCGACCACGAAGGGCGCGCGCGGCTTGAGCCGGCGGCGGATCTCCGAGGCGATACGGCGTCGCTCCTCGACATCGACGAAGTGCAGGGTCAACAGGCAGGTGGCGCCGTCGAACGGGCCTTCCGGAGCATCGTCGATGTAGCCTTGATGAAGACGCGCGCGTGGCGCGAACGATCCGAGGGTTTGCCTCGCTAGCCCCAGCATGGCCGCGGACGGATCGACGCCATCGAAGCTCCAGCCTCCATGCGCTTGCGCAAAAGCCTTCAGCTCCAGGCCGCCGCCGGCTCCGAGAACGAGAATCCGTGCATCGTCACGCGCGCGCTCGGCCAGTAGGATCGCCGCCATGGACAGCATGGCATTGTAGCCGGGGACGAACCGTGGCGGTCCTTCGGTGTATCTCGCCACCGCTTGCGGATCGGAAAACACGTTCTGAACGTCGGTCATGATGTCGTCCTTGCTGAAATGGGCCAATCACGCGCCATGCGCGCTCATGCCCTGAAGCTTTCGCGAGCCGAGGCGCTTGCGCAGATCGTCGCCCAGCATCGCCAGCGTTACCTCGCCAAAGCGCGACAGCAGCAGCGCCTGCGCATCGCCAAACGCCTGATCGAGGGCGGCATTGACGGACTGTTCGACGAGGCAGCCCGGCGCCTCCGTCCGGTTACCAATCGCCAGAAGCGAGGGACTGCCGAGCGCGATGTAGACGTCGCGCAGCGTCACCTTCGCGAGGTCGCAAGCCAACGTCCAGCCGCCGCCGTGGCCTTTTTCGGAGCGGACGTAACCAAGGTCCCGAAGCCCGGCCATGATCCGCCGGATCACCACCGGGTTGGTATCCATTGCTTTTGCCAGGGTCTCGGACGTGAAGGGACCAGGCTGCTGTGCCATGTGCAGCAGGACGTGCAGCACGCCCGATAATCGACTGTCTCGTTTCATGTAACTTTATATGTTACATGATTTCATTCAAGTCAAGCGATTTCGGCGCGAGCCTTCCGATCTCACGCTTCGACCGGAAGCGAACTGCGCGCCGCCAGGTCTGTGCAGAATCTCGTCGCAAAGCTCAGGCGGCTGACGACGATGCGAAGCGGAACGTTCTATGGATGGCGCGTTGTCGCCGCGGCGTTCGGTCTCGCCGTTCTCGGCCTGGGGTTCGGCTTCTATGGGCCGCCGATCTTCCTGAGTGCCATTCGCGAAGCCCACGGATGGCCGCTGGCCCTGGTCTCGACGGCCGTCACCGTGCACTTCCTGGCGGGATCGATCGTGACGGCCAATCTGCCGACGCTCTATCGGCGCTTCGGCATTCCGGCTGTGACGAAGGCCGGGGCGCTGTCGCTGGCCGTCGGCGTCTTTGGATGGGCGATAGCAGCGACGCCGTGGCAATTGTTCGGCGCGACGGTGTTGAGTGGTGCAGGGTGGGTGACGATGGGCGTGGCCGCGGTCAACGCCATCGTGTCGCCCTGGTTCGTCCGTCGTCGTCCCGCGGCACTCGCGGTCGCCTATAACGGCGCAAATGTCGGCGGGATCATCTTTTCGCCGCTCTGGGCTGCGGCCATTGCCAAGCTTGGGTTTGCCGTTGCAGCAGCAGCCATCGGCCTGATCTTGGTCGTGGTAGTGTGGCTGCTTGCGAGCACTGTGCTGTCGCGCGCGCCGGAGCAGACCGGATCGATGCCGGACGGCGCGGCCCCGGCCGAAGAGACTGTCTCGGCGAAGTGCGCACGGCCGCTGCCGGGATCGCCGCTCTGGCGGGACCGCAAATTCCTGACGCTCGCGGCTGGCATGAGCCTGGGGCTGTTCGCACAGATCGGCCTGACCGCACATCTCTTCTCGCTGCTGCTGCCTGCGCTCGGTGCGCAATGGACTGGGCCGGTGGTGGGACTGATCGGCGTCATGGCGATCGCCGGCCGGACGCTGCTGGGCTGGCTCATGCCTGAAAGCATCGACCGGCGGCTGGTTGCCTGCGCCAGCTACGCCGTTCAAATCGCCGGCACGATCACATTCATTGCCGCGGCCGGAACGAACATTCCGCTGTTGATCCTCGGTGTTGTCTTGTTCGGCCTCGGGTTCGGCAACGGGACGTTCCTTCCGCCGCTGATTGCGCAGCTCGAATTCGCTCCGGACGACGTGCCGCGTGTGGTCGCGCTGATCGTTGCGATGTCGCAAGGCGCCTATTCATTTGCGCCGGCGGTCTTTGGTTTGATCCGGGAATGGCTTCCGGCCGGTACGGGCGCCACGCCCGGCTTTTATGTTGCCGCGGCGCTGGTGCAGGGATTGGCGATCTGCGCATTTTGGGCGGGGCGCCAGTCGCGCCTCCGAGCCGATGCGGCTTGAAACGCCGCGCAATGGCCAATGCGTTCGATGATGCCGTTCTGCGCCTGTTTTGCCCGACGGGCCAAGAACGCGTCTTAAAATCCGCAAGTCGTCACGCCGCCTTTTTACGGCTCGGTCGGATCAGAACGTCTGCGGAAATTCCAAGACGTTCATGGAGGCGGCGGATCATCGTGATCGACAGCCCGCGCTTTCGGTTCAGAACCTCGGCGATGCGGGTGCGTGTCCCGATGATCTCTTCCAGGTCCCGCCGGGTCAGCCCTTGCTGCTCCATGCGAAACTTGATGGCCTCGATAGGATCGGGCGGATCCATCGGATCATGCTCGGCCTCGTATGCATCGATCAGCGTCGCGAGCACATCCAGACGGTCGCCTTCGGGTGTGCCGGACTTCGCGCCCCAGAGGCGCTCCACCTCCTTGAGTGCGCCATCATAGTCTTGCTTCGTCCGAATTGGCCTAATCTCAGTCGCCGCCATGCCGAACCTCCCTTACATCGACCTTGTCGTAGTCCCGGTGCGTGCCGATCCACTTGATCCACACGATGCTCTTCTCGAAATCGACTGCAACGATGGGTGCAATCCGGACGTTCGCGACGAATTCCCCGTAGCTGTGGTGTCGTCGTTGTTCTGGTCGCCGGATCAATGCTTCGTAACCGTCTAAGTCATTGATCCCGCTCATGCCGGTTACTGTGCATGGGGTTGTTTTTCGACTTTTTTGGTTTGAGGGCACGACGGTGCGAGGATGAACCGGACATCATCCGGTCCGCTACTTCATCACCCGCAGATTCTTGGTCGTGAACCGCTGCGTCTTGTCGCCGGGACGAACCGGCCGCCGTGTGCCGGCGGCCTTGCCGGTGCCGGGTGGCTGGTGCGCGGGGACCAGCTGGTCGGGGCGGGAGCCGATCAGATCGGCGCGGCCCATCTCTTTCAGAGCCTCGCGCAGCACCGGCCAATTGTCGGGGTCGTGATAGCGCAGGAACGCCTTGTGCAGGCGGCGCTGGCGCAGGCCCTTGATGGCCTCGACCTTGTCGCTGCCGCCGCGCCGCACGCCGCGCAGCGGGTTGACGCCGGTGTGGTACATCGCAGTTGCGGTCGCCATCGGCGAGGGCAGGAAGGTCTGCACTTGATCCGCGCGATAGCGGTTCTTCTTCAGCCACAGCGCGAGGTTCATCATGTCCTCGTTGGTCGTGCCCGGATGCGCCGCGATGAAATACGGGATCAGATAGTATTTCTTGCCGGCCTGTTCGGCCGCCGCATCGAACATCCGCTTGAACTGGTTGTAGGCGCCGATGCCGGGCTTCATCATCTTGTCGAGCGGCCCGCGCTCGGTATGTTCGGGCGCGATCTTGAGATAACCACCGACGTGATGGGTGACGAGCTCCTTGATGTATTCGGGGCTCTCGACCGCGAGGTCGTAGCGCACGCCGGAGGCCACCATCACCTTCTTGATGCCCTTGGTCTCGCGCACCTTGCGATAAAGCCGGATCAGATCGTCGTGCGAGGTGTTGAGGTTCGGGCAGATCTCGGGGAAGACGCAGGACGGCCGCCGGCACGCGGCCTCGACCTTCGGGTCCTTGCACGCCATCCGGTACATGTTGGCGGTGGGACCGCCGATGTCCGAGATGACGCCGGTGAAGCCGGGCGTCTTGTCGCGGATCTTTTCGATCTCGCGCAGGATCGAGCCCTCGGAGCGGTTCTGGATGATGCGGCCCTCGTGCTCGGTGATCGAGCAGAAGGTGCAGCCGCCAAAACAGCCGCGCATGATCGTTACCGAGAATTTGATCATGTCCCACGCCGGGATCTTTGCGTCACCGTAGGACGGATGCGGAGCGCGCGCGTAGGGAAGATCGTAGACCGCGTCCATCTCGTCGCTGGTCAGCGGGATCGGCGGCGGGTTGAGCCAGAGGTCGCGATCGCCGTGGCGCTGCACCAGCGGTCGCGCATTGCCGGGATTGCTCTCCCGGTGCAGCACGCGTGACGCGCGCGCATAGGCTTCCTTGTCCTGCTCGACTTGCTCCAGCGCCGGCAGCCGGATCACGGTCAAGCCTTTCGTCCGCGAAGCGCCCTCGTCGGCGGAATCGAGATCGTCGGCGTGCAGTTCGACATAGTCCTCAGGCACGCGGCGGAACAGCGCGACGCCCCTGATGTCGTCGAGCTCGCGCGGCGCCTCGCCGGCGGCAAGACGGTTGGCCACTTCGACCACGGCGCGCTCGGCATTGCCGTAGAGAAGCAGGTCCGCCTTGGCGTCGGCCAGCACCGAGCGGCGCACCTTGTCGGACCAGTAATCGTAATGCGCGATCCGGCGCAGCGAGGCCTCGATGCCGCCGAGCACGACCGGGACGCCCTTGAACGCCTCGCGGCAACGCTGCGCATAGACGACGGTGCAGCGGTCCGGCCGCTTGCCGCCTTCGCCGCCCGCGGTATAGGCGTCGTCGCTGCGTATGCGGCGGTCCGCGGTGTAGCGGTTCACCATGGAGTCCATGTTGCCGCCGGTGACGCCGAAGAACACCTTTGGCTTGCCCAGTGCCTTGAACGGCTCGGCCGAATGCCAGTCCGGCTGCGAGATGATGCCGACCCGAAAGCCCTGCGCCTCCAGCAGGCGGCCGATGATGGCCATGCCGAAGCTGGGATGGTCGACATAGGCATCGCCCGTCACCAGCACGATGTCGCAGGCATCCCAGCCGAGCGCATCCATCTCGGCGCGGCTCATGGGGAGGAACGGCGCCGGCTTGCGCGGGCGTGCCTGCGCCATCAGGGGTTTTTCGGCGGCGATGATCTGGATGTCCATGGCGCATACGCATAGGACTCCGGGACGGCGAATACAACCGACGGGCACGTGAAAGATCCGGTTCCGTGGCCGGCAGCCCAGGCGTGCGACCGCGTTAACCGTTCGCGAACGCAGCCATCAGCTGTGTGCACCTTCTCGGGTCACACGCAGGAACCAACTGCCCTCGCGAACATTCTGATGCAGGGTTTGCGCCGGCCCGGCTGGCGCGCGCTCGCGCCCGGGATCTAGTATCGCCTCGATGTTCGCCTCGGGCGGATGGGGGAGCCGTGAGTACAGTCATAGAGAACTTGCTGCTCCGAAAGCAGAAGCTCGTTGAGCAGCTCGAGAGGGCGCCCACGGTCGAGGACCGCGACAAAATCGAGCACCAGCTCGAACAGATCAACACCGCGCTGGATTTTCTGGACAGGCCCGGCACGAAAGGTGCGCGGTAGCAGCGCTCAATCCACCTGCAGTGCTCTTGCGTAGACCACGCCCGAATTGGTGACGTGCGTGGTCATCAGCGTCGCGAAGGCGGCAAACTCGCCGCGCGCGAACAGATCGAGCAGCTTGCGATGCTCGTCGAAGGACGTGCGGGTGCGCACGTCGATCGGCGAAGTCAAATTGGTGCGGAGTGCAGCGACGCGGCTGGATGCGAGCTGATAGGATTCGGCGAGATAGCGGTTGCCGCAATGGGCGAACAGCGCCTCGTGGAAAGCGGCATCGGCGCGCCCGTAGGCGATATTGTCCCGGGCTGCAATCGCCGGCTCCATCGCCGTGATCGCCTCGCTCATCGTCGCGGTCGCACCCTCGCGATCATGGTGGAAGGCGAGCTCGGCGGCCTTGGGCTCCAGCGCGATCCTGAAAGTGCAGAGCGCGGTGATGTCTTCGGCGCTTGGCGTGAAGACAAAACTGCCGACCTGCGGCCGGATCACGACGAGGCCCTGCGCCTGCAGCTGGCCCATCGCCTCGCGCACCGGGGTGCGGCTGACGCCGAAGGAGTTGGCCACCATCTCCTCGGAGATGGCGGCGCCGAGCGCGAACTCGCCGTCGATGATGGCTTGGCGCAGCCGCTGCATCACCCGCTGCGACAGCGATTTCGGTGCATCGAGCTTCAGCGATCGCATCGGCTCTCTCAGATCACCTTGCCGGGGTTGAGCAGATGATCGGGATCGAGCGCGGCCTTCAGCGTCCGCATCAGCGCGATCTCGGCCTCGCTCCTGGCATGACCCAGCCACTTCTTCTTCAAGGTGCCGATACCGTGCTCGGCGGAGACGCTGCCGCCCATCTCGCGCACGAGACCGTAGATGATCGCGTCCATCGCTTCCTTCGGCTGCTGCTCGACGGCAAGGCCGGTCACCCAGGAGACGAGATGCAGATTGCCGTCGCCGATATGGCCGTAATAGACGCTCTCGCATCCGTCGATGCCGTCCGCCAGCGCGGCCTTGCAGCGCGTGACGAACTCGTCCATCCGCGCCACGGCGAGCCCGATATCGTAGGAGATGTGCGGCCCCAGCACTTGGCCGAACTCGGCGCAGATGTCGCGCACGCGCCAGAAGCTCTGCGTCTGCCCCAGCGATTGCGCCACGGCAGCGTCGGCGAGCAGGCCGCGCTCCATCAGCTCTTCGAGCCAGCTTTGGAACCGCGGTGCGTCGAGGCTCTCGTCGGTGCCTTGCGCTTCGACTAGCACGTAGAGGCCGTGGCCTGTGGCGACCGGCGGCTTGATGCCGGCGCGAGTCGTAATGACGTCCCAATAGTCCGGCCACATCACCTCGAATGCCGACAGCAGCGGGCCGAGCCCGCTTCGCGCGGCGCCGAGCAGCGCGATCACCGCGGCATAGTCCTCGAGCGCGCAGAGCGCGGCCATGGTCGAGCGCGGTTTTGGAAACAGCCGCAGCACCACGCGGGTGATGATGCCGAGCGTGCCTTCCGAGCCGATGAACAGATGCTTCAGGTCATAGCCGGCATTGTTCTTCATCAGCTTGTTGAGGCTGGTGATGATGGTGCCGTCGGGCAGCACGACTTGGAGCCCGAGCACCAGCTCGCGCGTCATGCCGTAGCGGATCACGCGGTTGCCGCCGGCATTGGTCGAGAGGTTGCCGCCGATCGCGCAGGAGCCGCGCGAGCCGAGATCGAGCGGAAAGAAGAAGCCGGCTTCGTCGGCCGCCTGCTGGATCGTCTGAAGCGGCGTGCCTGCTTTCACCGTCATCGTCATCGAGGCGTGATCGATCTCCTCGATGCCGCTCATGCGCTCCAGCGAGATCGCGACCCAGCCTGCCTCAGGCGATGCGCCGCGGCACAGCCCGGTCAATCCGCCCTGCGGCACGAACGGCAGATGTGCCTGCCGGCAAGTCGCGATCGCATCCGCAACGCCTTGCGCGTCGACCGGGCGGATTACCGCGAGCGGCGTTTGCGGCAGGCTCGCGCTCCAGTCGTTGCAATTGCGCGCGGGCACGTCGGTGCCGACAAGCACAGCAGCCGCGCCGAGCCTGTCGCGCAAGGCGCCGAGCAACTGGGCGGGCCGCTCGACGGGGGTCACCATGTCCATGCGAGACCTCCTCGGAATCTGGCTGCGTGTCATGCGCGCCATGACGATGGAAAGGATTTGCGCCTTTGTTGTATGTAAGGTACAAGACGGAAAGTAAAGCAAAAACAAGGCTTGCCAAGCCCCTGGTTCGATCGTCCGAGATCAGAGGCGTGGTCCGAAGCCACAGCAACGGATGGTGTGATGACGGAGGCAATTCGCGGGTTCTGGGTGGCGTCGGCGACGCCGCTTGCCGCCGACGGCAGCGTGGACTCCGCCAAGCTCGCGGCCCACGCCAAGCAACTCTTCGGCAAGGGCGTCGACGGTGTCGTGCTGTTCGGCACCACCGGCGAGGGTACCTCGTTCAATGTCGCCGAGCGGGTCGCGACCATCGAGGCCGTGCTCAAGGCCGGCGTCGCGCCGGACCGAATTGGAATCGGCGGCGGCTTCCCCGCGATCAGCGACAGCATCGCACTGACGCGCGCCGTGCTCGGCCTCGGTCTGCGTCACGCGCTGTATCTGCCGCCTTACTTCGACCGCAGCGTCACCCCTGAAGGCATCGAGGATGCCTTTGCGGCGATCCTCGACGGCGTCGCCGACGATCGCCTGCGCGCCTATCTCTATCATATCCCGCAGATCTCGGGTGTCGCGATCCCGACGAGCGTCGCCGCGAATTTGCGCAAGCGCCACGGCAAGGTCGTTGCAGGCCTGAAAGACTCCAGCGGCGACTTCAAGCAGTTCCAGGCGTTCCGCGCCGCCGCTCCTGAGCTCGCCATCACCGTCGGCAACGAGGTTGACATCACCCGCGCGATCGCCGCCGGCGGCGCCGGCACCATCTGCGGCATGGCCAACATCGCGCCGGAGCTGGTCAAGGCCATGATCGACGGCAAGGATGTCGAAGCACGCATGCAGGCTGCCGTGGACATCGTGGTGAAATCGCCATCCTTCCTCACGACGCTGAAAGCCATCCTCGCGGCACAGACGGGCGATGCGAGCTGGCTGCGTGTGCGGCCGCCGCTCCGGGCCTTATCCGACGGCACCGTGCTCAAGCGGAAGCTCGACGAGCTGACGGCTCCCGCCATCGCGTGAGATCGCGCAAAACCGCGACACGTTGCCGCAAATTCGCGCGCTGCGTGTCGCGCTCGCTGCGCAATCAATCGAAGATTGCCGAACAGCGGGATCGGAATCTAGAACCCTTCAACACTAGAGCGATTCAAGTTCGCTTGCGGTTCTCTTCACGAACAGCGGCTGTTAGACGCGCCAGCTTCTGCGTCTGACTTGGAAGTGAATCGAAAGTGCGTGTCTATCTGGACGGCCAGCGCGTCAGCGGCCGTCGAACGCTTGCCGGCGAGAGCCGCGCGGGTCTTCTCATTGGAGCGGCCGTGCTGCTCGCCGAATTTCTCTCCAGCTCGGCGACCGCGCAGGCCCAATCCGCACTTCCGCCGGTGACGGTGGAAGCGCCGGCTCCGCGGCCGAAAGCGGCGCGTGCATCGGACCAGTCTCCGCGCCGCACGCAAACCGCCGCGCGCCAGCGCAATCACAATCCAGCACCCGCAGCGCCGACGCTCTCGGAGCGCGCCGCCGCGGAAGCCGCCGCGCAACAGGCCGCCAAGCTCGGCTACCGCGCGATGCCGAGCGCAACCACGTTGCGCAGCGGCGCCTCGCCGCTCGACACCTCGCAGGCCGTCAACGTCGTACCCGCGCAGGTGTTGAAGGACCAGCTTCCGCGCAACATCGACGATGCGCTCGTCAATATCTCCGGCATCACCCAGACCAACACGCTCGCCGGCACCCAGGACGCCGTGATCCGTCGCGGATTCGGCGACAACCGCGACGGCTCGATCATGCGCAACGGCATGCCCCTGGTGCAGGGGCGCAGCCTGAATGCAGCCGTCGACAGCGTCGAGGTGCTGAAGGGGCCGGCCTCGCTGCTTTACGGCATCATGGATCCCGGCGGCATCGTCAACACCATCAGCAAGCGTCCGGAGCTCTATCAGCACGGCTCGGTCACGCTGCTCGGCTCGACCTTCGCGAACAACCGCAGCGGCGCTGACGGCACGCTCGACATCACCGGTCCGATCGGCGACGGCGGTCTCGCCTATCGTTTCATCGGCTACGGCGTCAGCGAGGACTATTGGCGCAATTTCGGCCGCCACAGGGAAATGCTGGTCAACCCGTCGCTCGCCTGGTACGGCGACACCAGGACGGTCCAGCTCACCTATGAGCACCGCGAATTCATCACTCCGTTCGACCGCGGCACCGCGTTCGTCAACGGCGCTCCGCTGGCGATCCCGAAGACGCGCCGGCTCGACGAGCCCTTCAACAACATGTGGGGCACCTCCGACCTGGTGCAGGCCTCGGTCGAGCAGAAGCTCGACGACAATTGGAAGGTCACGGCGGCCTATAGCTACAACACCGAAACATATAGCGCCAATCAGCTTCGCATCACCGGCGTCAACGCCAAGAGCGGTGTGGAGACCCGCAGCAATGACGGCACCCAGAACTCGCTGAGCAACGCCAGTTACGGCACCTCCTATTTACAGGGTGACGTGTGGGTGGGCGGCTTCCGCAACGAGATCCTGTTCGGTGGCGAGGCGCTGTATCGCACGATCGATCGCCACGACTTGATCCGTCAGGCGACCCCGAGCTTCAATTTCTACAACCCGGTCTACGGACTGATCTCGCCGGGCACGGCTGTTTCGCCAACGGACAGCGAACAGACTGACAAGCTCGGCACCCGCGGCTTCTTCGCTCAGGACACCTTCCATCTGACCAACTGGCTGTCCGTGGTCGGAGGCGTGCGCTGGATGGAATACGAGCAGCTCGCCGGAAAAGGCCGGCCGAACTTCATCACAAACACTAATTTGGCGGGTGACAAGGTGCTGCCGCTCGGCGGCGTCATCTTCAAGCTGAACGATCAGCTCTCCTACTACGTGAGCTATACGCAGTCGTTGAAGCCGACATCGGTCATCGCAGCGTTCACCTCCGGCTTTGTCGTCGACTCCACCATCGCGCCCGAAGAAGGAACGCAATGGGAAACCGGTCTGAAGTTCGATGTCAACAAGCGGCTGTCGGGCACCCTGGCCGTCTACGACATCCAGAAGAAGAATGTCCTGGTGCTGGATGACATCGGCGGAGGCAAGTCGGCGGCGCGCGCCTCTGGCGCGGCCAAGTCGCGCGGCGTCGAATTGGACGTGACCGGCAAACTGACTGATCAATGGAGCCTGATCGGCAGTTATGGGTATACCGATGCCCGGCTGATCAATGATCCCGCTGTCGGTAACGCCAAGCTCCTGAACGCCGCCATGAACACGGCTTCGCTCTATCTCGTCTATGATTTCGGCGATGCGCTGCCCGGACGTCTGCGGCTCGGCGGCGGCGCGCACTATGTCGGTGACCGACCGGGCGACTCCCTCAACACGTTCTTCCTGCCGGCCTATACCGTCGCGGACATCTTTGCGACTTACGACACCAAGATCGACAATCTGCCGGTGACCTATCAATTCAACGTCAAGAACCTGTTCGACAAGGTCTACTATACGTCCACCACCGGAAACGCTCTGAACGTCGCGATCGGCGACGCGCGCAGGATATCCCTGTCGGCGACGGTGAAGTTCTAGCGATGACGGTGTGGCGCGAGGAAGCCGATTTCCCGGTCGTGCAGACCAGAAGGGCCGGCGCCGATGCATGAGTGCTGGCGCGCGATCAAGGCCGTTCTGCTTCAGGTCCATTCCATCGCGGGCCTCGCGCTCGCGCTGCTACTCGCTGTGATCGCGCTGACCGGTGCGATCATGAGTTTCGAGGACGAGATCGGCGACTATCTGAACCGCGGCATCATGCAGGTCGCGCCGCGCCAGGCAGCGGCGCTGATGCCGGACGAACTGGTTGCGCGCCTGACTGCGGCGCAGGATGTCGGCAAGGTCTCCGCCGTGACGCTAGCAAGTGATCCGTCCGCCGCGGTGCATGTGCGCTTCGCCCGCGACGAACGAGGCGCGCGGCCGTCCTCGCTCTATGTCGATCCCTATGACGCGCGCGTGTTGGGCGCACCGCGCGGCGAAGAGTTTTTCGCGACCGTGCGCAAGCTGCATCGCTGGCTGTTGATTCCCGGCGACGCCAAGGGCTGGGGGCGTCAGATCACGGGCGTGGCCGCGCTCGGCTTGATCGTGATGCTCATCTCGGGCCTCGTGCTGCGCTGGCCGCGGCGTGCAGGCAGCGTGAAGATGTGGCTGAAGCCCAATGTCCGGCTCAGCGGGCGCGGGCTGCATCGGTCGCTGCATGCGGTGATCGGCACCTGGGTCCTGCCGGTCTATCTGGTGATGACGCTCACCGGGCTCTGGTACTCGTTCGACTGGTACAAGGATGGCGTCGTCTGGTTGCTGTCGCGGCCGCAAGTCGCCGCCGCTAAGATGCAGCCCAAGATGCCCACAAAGGCGTCGCGTGCCACCGGCGCCGGCGAGACGGCGCAGCCGATCGGCTTTGATCGCGCGTGGGCCGCCTTCCTGCACGAAGAGGGCAGCCGCTTCTCCAAGGCGTTACTGACGCTGCCCGCCGGTCCGGGCACGGTGATACGGATCCGCTCCTGGGGGAAAGACTCCACCCTCGATACTACCCGCGACGAACTCCGCATCGACGCCGTGACCGGTCAGTTGGTCTCTGCGGAACGCTACGCCGACAAGACGTTCGGCGAGAAGATCATCGCGAATGTGCTCGACATCCACCGCGGTGCGATTCTGGGTTGGCCCGGCAAGCTCGCGTTCATGGTCGCGGCTGCGCTGATGCCGCTGTTCGCGGTCACCGGCGTCCTGCTCTATTTGTCGCGCCGCAGGATGCGGCGCCCTGTGCAGCCGCGGCTCGGCCGGCTCGTGCCGGGCGAGTGAACGGACGAACTGCTTCGACACGGCTTGGGGTCGCCCGGCTGACCTGCCGCCCTCATGTCACTTCGCCTGCATGCGCCGTTCGTCAATGACGATGTCGTTGTTGATGGCGTAGACGAAGCAGCCGCCATCTCGGCCGTTCCGCGCGGGATCGCTGTTGCATTTCGCCAACGCGGAGGTCTGGGCGTCTTTCAGGCTGGGATCCCCTGCCGAGATGAATAGTTTGCCCCAGGGATGGATCGCGATCGCCTTGGTCTCCATGGCCTTGTCGTAGTTCTGCACGTCAGGGCGCTGTCGCGTGATCCGCCGGATGATCGGAATCTGCGACAAGTCGTACTTGCCTGCATAGTGCAGCCGCGGCATGTCTCTCGACGCGAGCTCGCCTTCGGCGACGATTTCCTCGTTGACGGCCAGCAGGGCGCATGGCTTGCCGTAGCGGAGCTGACACGCTTCGAGCGAGCGGTCGCCGGTGACAGACGGGTCTTCATGCTCGCAGGAGCGAAAATAGCTTGCGCGGATGAGCTCCACGGCCTGTCCCTTGTTGGGTTTGCAGGCGAGATAGTCCTTGATCAGCGTGTCGCGAAGCGTTGGGTGTACGGCCGGCGTCGCTGCGGCCATGATCGAGGCCATTGCCCGCTCGAATTGCGATTTGCGTTCGGCATTGGTGAGCGCGGCCATGGCGACGCCCGGAAGCGCCAGAAATATCACCAGGAATTTCAACATTTTCATATTGCGCCCCCCAGACGATTTGGAAACTCTAGCCCCCAAGCGCGGCATACGAAACGATTTTTCAGCGAGGGGCCAGGGCGGGCGCGCCGCCGGGCGGGGCCATGCCCCGGATCGGGCTGGCCAACCGGCCGGCAATCATTCAAGAACCAGTCCCGTTCAAGTCTCCCAAGGTTGCCTACCCCATGAAGCTCACCACCGTCACCCCCGCCGACATTCGCCGCGCGCTGCTGCTTCGCGAGGAGATCGCGCTGCTCGATCTCAGGCACGAGGCTGGTTTCGCGACGGGACATCCATTGTTCGCCGCCAATTTGGCCGCCGATCGGATCGAGATCGAAGCCGAGGTCAGGCTGCCGCGCAAAAATGTGCCGATCGTGCTCTATGACGACGGCGAGGGATTGGTCACTGCCGGCGCCGAGCGGCTGGCCGCGCTCGGCTATACCAACGTCCGCGCGCTCGATGGCGGGCTGAAGGCCTGGCGCGACGCGGGCTATCAGGTGTTCGAGGACGTCAACTCCTACTCAAAAGCCTTTGGCGAGCTGGTCGAATCGCGCAGGCACACGCCGTCGTTCAGTGCCGACGAGGTGGCAAAACTCATCGCGGACAAGGCCAACATCGCCATCATCGACGTTCGCCGCTTCGACGAATATGCCACCATGAACATCCCGGGCTCGGTCAGCGTGCCCGGCGCGGAGCTGGTGCTGCGGGCAGGGCAGGCGGCACCCGATGCCGAGACCACCATCATCGTCAATTGCGCCGGCCGCACCCGCTCGATCATCGGCACCCAATCGCTGATCAATGCCGGCGTGCCGAACAAAGTCCGGGCACTGCGCAACGGCACCATCGGCTGGACGTTGGCGCGGCATACGCTCGACCATGGTGCCGACCGGCGTGGCGCAATCGGACCGTTCGAGGGCGGCCCGGCCAATGCGCGCGACGTCGCCTATCGCGCCGGTGTCCGCCATATCGGCGCGAGCGAGATGACTTCGCTTGTCGCGCAGGCCGATCGCACGCTCTATCGCTTCGACGTGCGTGACGCGGAGGAATATGCCGCAGGTCATCTCCCGGGGTTTCGCCACTATCCTGGCGGCCAGCTCGTCCAGGAGACCGATATGGCAGCACCAGTGCGCGGCGCGCGCATCGTGCTGACCGACGACAGGGGCGTCCGCGCCGACATGACGGCGTCCTGGCTCGCGCAGATGGGCTGGGAGGTCTATGTGCGGGAAGGCGGCTATGACGGCGCACTCGAAATCGGTCCGCCGCACGTCCTGCCCAAGCCCGACCCAGCCCACCGCTACCGCCGCCCCTATGAGGGCACCGGCGTCGACGAGCGCGCGATGCAGGCCTATCTCGACTGGGAGTATGGTCTGGTCGATCAGTTGCGGCTTGACGGAACGCACGGGTTTTATGTGATCTGACGACCGCTCCGCCATCTTCTCCCCGTATCCGAACCCTATTGTGCTGCGCATCCCCCGCGGTCTATGAGCTGCGGCGAAGCTGTGACCCACGGAGATTTCATGCCAGTCCCAGGCCAAAGCCCTGAGCGGAGCGCGAAGGCGCTGCTGCTCGAAGGCGTCAACGACAGCGCCGTGGACCTGTTCAGAACGGCGGGTTTCACCAATGTCGAGCGCCTGACCAAGGCGCTGGACGGCGAGGATTTGCGGCGGGCGCTCAAGGGCGTGTCGCTGCTCGGCATTCGCTCGCGCACCCAGATCACCGATGAGGTGCTGGAAGCAGCCGACCAGCTTCTCGCCGTCGGCTGCTTCAGCGTCGGTACCAACCAGGTCGATCTGCTGGCGGCGCGCAAGCGCGGCATTCCGGTGTTCAACGCGCCGTTCTCGAACACGCGGAGCGTCGCCGAGCTCGTGATCGGCGAGATCGTGATGCTGCTGCGGCGCATCTTCCCGCGCTCGGTGTCGGCCCATGAGGGCGGCTGGGACAAGTCGGCGACCGGTAGCCGCGAAGTGCGCGGCCGCACCCTTGGCATCATCGGCTACGGCAATATCGGCTCGCAGCTCTCGACGCTGGCCGAAGCGATCGGCATGCGCGTGATCTATTTCGACCGCACCGACAAGCTCCGCCACGGCAACACCGAGCCGGTCGAGAAGCTGGAAGAGCTGCTGGCGCAGAGCGACGTCGTCAGCCTGCACGTGCCGGAGACGCCGGAGACCGCCGGGATGATCGGTGAGAAGGAGCTGCGGGCGATGAAGCCCGGCTCCCTCCTGATCAACAACAGCCGCGGCACCGTCGTCGATCTCGATGCGCTGGCGGGGGCTCTGCGCGACGGTCATCTCGCGGGTGCCGCCATCGACGTGTTTCCGGTCGAGCCGTCCTCGAATTCGGACCGCTTCAAGAGCCCGGTGCAGGGCCTCGGCAATGTCATCCTCACGCCGCATATCGGCGGCTCGACCGAGGAGGCGCAGGAGCGCATCGGCGGCGAGGTGGCGCGCAAGCTGGTTGACTTTTTCATCACCGGCTCGACCACGGGGGCGGTGAATTTTCCGGAGGTGCAGTTGCATCTGCGTCCCTCCGGCGCGCGCTTCAGCCACGTCCATCGCAACGTGCCCGGCATGCTGCGCCGGCTCAACGAGGTCTTCCTCCAGCGCGACATCAACATCGCCGCGCAGTATCTGGAGACCTCGGGCGACCTCGGTTACGTCGTGCTCGATGCCGACCTCGGCGGCCAGGATTCAGGCGCGCTGCTGCAGCAGATCCGCAGCCTCGAGGGGACCGTCGGCGCGCGGCTGGTGTTTGAGCACTAGCACTGCATTGACGACCGGCCGCAGGGCGCCTTGAATGCGGCCTTCTGGCGGAACGAACAGAAACTCAGGGGGAAACGATGGCGCAAATCCATGTGACACTGTGCGCATTGCTGGTGGGCGCAGCGGGCGTGCTCGGCGCGAATTCGGCTTCAGCGGCGACGCTGGCCGAGGATGCGGACACCGTCTGCAAGGGCCTCGTCGGCGGCATCGACGCCGTGAAGATCGATTCGGCGACGTTGCTGGCGCCGTCGCAGCTTGCCGTCGCCGAACGCGGCCCGACGCCGTCGCAGCGCGTCACGCCCGCCAATCCCGGCTTCTGCAAGCTGCTCGGCCATATCGATCCCAGCGATCCCAAGGCGCCGCCGATCAAATTTCAGGTCAATCTGCCCGTCGAATGGAACGGCCGCTCGCTGCAATATGGCGGCGGCGGATTCAACGGCGTGCTGATCACGGGCCTGACGCTGCCGCCGGCCTATCCCTTCGACAAGCCGTCGCCGCTCGCGCGCGGCTTCGTCACCTACGGCACCGATTCCGGTCATGAGTCCAAGCCGGGCGAACCGCCGCAGCTGTTCGCGCTCAACGACGAAGCCTTCGAGAATTTCGCCCATCGCGCCTACAAGAAGGTGCGCGATGCCGCCGTCACGCTGATGCAGCGCGCCTACGGCAAGAGACCTGAGAAGATGTACTTCATGGGTTCGTCCGAAGGCGGCCGCGAAGGCCTCACCATGGCACAGCGCTATCCTGACGATTTCGACGGCATCTTTGCTCGCGTGCCTGTCATCAACTGGGTCGGCCTTCAGCATGCCGGCACGCGTTCCGGGCTCGTGACCATGGGTGACGGCTGGATCAACCCGGCGCAGGTGAAGCTTGTGGGCGATGCCGTGCGCGCGGCTTGCGACAAGGCCGATGGCTCCGATGACGCGCTGGTGCAGGATCCCGTTTCATGCAAGGCGGCATTCAAGGCGGAGACGCTGCGTTGCGCGAGCGGCAAGACCGGCGATCAGTGCCTCACCGACGCACAGATCAAGGCAATCGAGACCCTGCATGCGACCTACAAATTCCCGTTCGCGCTTGCCAATGGCCTCGACGACTATCCGGGCTGGGGCGTGTCGGGCGAGGACACGCCGGCGGTTGGCCCGACCGGCGGCTGGGTCGCGTGGTGGCTCGGCACGGCGCCCCCGGCGCAGCCACCCACGCCCAATAACGGCATCGCCTGGATCTACGGTGCCGGCGGCATCCAATATGTGTTCGCGCGCGATCCCAAGCTCGACGTGACGACGTACAAGCCCGAACAGCACAAGGCGCGGCTGCTCGAGGTCTCCAGCCTGATGGATTCCACCGACCCCGATCTCAGCCGCTTCCGCGCTCGCGGCGGCCGGCTGATCATGCTCGAGCACATGGCGGACTACGCGCAGAGCCCCTATGCCGGCATCCGTTATTTCGAGAACGTCGAACGTAAGCTCGGCAAGGCCGAGACGGCTGAATTCGCGCGGCTCTACACCGCGCCCGGCGTCGACCATGTCGGATCCGGCGCGCCGGCCGATGTCGACATGCTGAGCGCGCTGGTCGACTGGGTCGAAAAGGGCAAGGCGCCCGGCGATTTGGAAGTCGCCGAGCAGAAGGTCGAGGCGCCGTCGTTTGCGACGCTTCGCGCGCTGCCGCTGTGCCGCTGGCCGGCCTGGCCGCACTACAAGAGCGGCCCGCTGACGGAGGCGTCGAGCTTCATGTGCGCTCCGTAGCAGGCGCACCACGTCGGAGGAAGCGTCACCCGGTGGCCATTGCCTGCGCGCCGCCGAGCAGCTGCGCGTTAAGCCGGCCGCCGGAGAACAGCATGTCGTCGAGGGCTTCGTCGATATCGGCGGAGACCACGGTGTTGCCGCCGTCCCGCGCAATGCTTCCTTGCGCCAGCCGCCGCATCAGCTCCTTGATGAAGGCGCAACTCGTGCCGTCGCTACGCCGGGCAGCCTCTGCGATGACCGCCTCGTCGAGCGGCAGTCCCTTGCCGTAGAGCCGGACCAGCTTGCCGCGGCCGGTCTCGTTGGGTAGCGGCACTTCGATGGCTTGGTCGATGCGGCCGGGGCGACCCGCGAGAGCACCTTCGAGGTCCTCCGGCCGGTTGGTGGTCAGGACGAACAGGATGTCGGCATCTTCCTTCAGCCCGTCCATCTCGTTGAGCAGCTTGTTCAGCATGGATTCCTCACACGGCCCCATGTCATCGCGGTCACGGGCGATGAGATCGACATCCTCGATCACCACCATCGACGGCTGGAGCAGCCGTGCCAGGCTCATAGAGGCGCCGAGCAGACCGATCTGTTCGGCCGTGATGATCAGCGTCGTATGCCCGGGCAAATGCGTTGCGAGATAGCGGATCGTGTGGGTCTTGCCGGTGCCCGGCGGGCCGTACAGCAAGATGCCTTTGCGGGTCGATTGGCCCAACCGGCGCAATTGGTCTCGGGTGTTGACGAAGGTCAGAACGTTGCGATCGAGCAGCCGCAGGGTCTGCTCCGGCAGGATCACCTCGTCGCGCGACACCTGCGGCAAGCGATGCACCGTGATGCCGCGCGAGCGACCGCGATAGTCGGAGTCCGCATCGAGCGACAGGATCTTGCCGCGATAGGTCCGCGCAGCCTGTACGGCTTCTTCCAATTCACTGAAGCATTGCTGGACCAGAGCCGCGCCTGCGGAACCTGAAGGCACCAGGATCTCGATTCGAATTCCGGGCTCGCGACTGTATTCGCGGTGTGCGCAGAGCAAAACCGCATAGCGGAGATGATCCTGCTCACACAGCCATAGTCCGTTATCCAGACACTTGACCGGGCTCTTCTCGCCTACGTCGACGTCGGAATATTGCAGCGGGGCAATCGCGATCGCATAGCGGCCCTCCTTGAGCAGCCGTGGAATCGACAGCGTTTCGTAGCGCTGCTCCTCGTTCAATCCCACCAGCCGGATGGCCTTGCCGAAGAGCCGGTCGACCGCGGCTTGAAGATCGACCCGCATATGGCCGGGAAATTGGCGGATCGTGGTCACGAGTTTGCTGCGCGCGGTGCTGGCAAGGTGCCAATCGAGAACGTCGCAAGCAAAGTCGAAATCTTCCTCTTGTTCGTTCGAGGGCTCATCCGCCGCACGCATGCAGTCGCTGCACAGCCAGACCGTGCGGTCGCCGATACGCACGTCCATCTGTCCCTCAGGCTTCCCGCAGAGTTCGCAAGGAGTCTTGACGGCCTCAAGCGTGACCTGCAGTCGATGGCCGGCCAGGCCGATCGATTGTTGCGCAGATTTGAAAAGGGCTTCGGCAACCGATTGAGGGTAAGGTCCGCAAACCGCCTTTTCCTTCTGCTCGATCTGAGTGATCAGCGCGGTCGCTTCACGATCTGATTTGCCGAAGACCTGCCGAAGCAGATCCATCACGAATTGGTCCGGCGTATCATCGTCATTATGAATTACGAGCTGGGTCGGCTGGTTCTCGCCACGCATACTGTTCATCACGAAAGGTCTCCGGGACAATCTATGATTGAATAGAACGAATAGGGAACACAAAAAGAAGCGACCGTCAAGCGGGGCGGCGGCGACTAATTGCGATTGGTGGCTGAGGTCCTGGTGCGCTGGTGCGGCCCTGTTCCTCGACGACTGCCGCGGCACATCGACCTAGCCGCCGCTCTTTGACAATCTGAACCGCTTCGACTATCTATTTCGCATGCGAAATAAAGAAGCCGGCGCGGGGCATCATCGGCTGATCTACCTGTTGAGCGTTGCGCAGCGGCGCTTGCAGCGCTGGATGGCCGCGCAGCCTTCGAGCGAGGTCACGCCGGCGCAGGCAGGACTCCTGTTCATCCTCGGCAAGCGGGACGGTGTGCTGATGGGCGAGGCGGGCACGGCGCTCGATCTGGGGCCGGCCGGCATCTCCGGCCTCGTCGATCGCACGGCGGCTGCAAGATTGATCGAGCGACGGGCCGATCGCGAGGACGGGCGCGCCTGGCGTATCTGGCTGACGCCGAAGGGCCGTGCAGCGCTCGCACAGGCAAAGGCCAACGCGGCACAGGTCAACGCTGCCTTGACGGACGGATTCACCGGTGCGGAGATCGATATCGTCGCGCGCTGGCTGACGAGCATTCAGGACAAGTTTCCAAGAGAACTTCCAACAGAGCCTTTGAGAGATCCAGAGGAATAGAGGAGAGACCGATGACCGAGCACGTCCGGATCGAGAACGACGGCGGAATTCTTACGCTCACGCTGGCGCGCCCCGACAAGAAGAACGCACTGACGGATGCGATGTACGGCAAGCTTGCCGATGCCATCGAATCCGCCGAGTCCGATGCGTTGGCCCGCGTGATCCTGATCCGCGGCGAAGGCGACATGTTCACTGCCGGCAACGACGTCGGCGAATTCGCCGCAGTCGCAGCGGGCAAGTCGGAAGGAAGCCGCAACGTGGTGGGCTTCATCCAGTCGCTGGCGCGCTGCACCCGGCCCTTGGTTGCCGCGGTGCAGGGCCGCGCCGTCGGCGTCGGCGCCACGATGCTGCTGCATTGCGACCTCGTCGTACTGGCCGACAACGCGCAATTGTCGACTCCCTTCGTCAGCCTGGCGCTGGTGCCGGAAGCCGCCTCCAGTCTGCTGATGCCGGCCCGCATCGGCTATGCGCGGGCTTACGAGATGTTCGCGCTGGGCGAGACGGTGCCGGCCAAATCCGCGCTGGAATGGGGGCTCGCCAACCGCGTGGTGCCGCTCGACAAGCTCGATGCCGAGGCGCTCGCGCTGGCGCAGCGTCTTGCCCGTCAGCCGGCCGGCGCGCTCACCGCCACCAAGAAGCTGATGCGCAATGGCGAGGCGCTGGTCGCGCAGATGAATGCCGAAGGCGAGCAGTTCGGACTGCGCCTGCGCACCGCCGAGGCGCGCGAGGCCTTCACGGCGTTCGCGGAACGCCGCCCGCCGGATTTCACCAAGGTTGCGTGATGGCCGGGGCCGGGGCTCCTTGGGCCGGAAACTCACGCCCATTCGATTAAAACCTTAACGGAACATTGGCATGTCGCGGGGCAAGGTGGTGCCCGAAGAATAGGCCCCCGACCTCAGGCCCCCGACACCATGGCAATGTTTAAGAAATCGGTAAGTTCGCTTCTCCTGACCTTGATGGCCCTGCTGGCCGCGGGTGCGCTGGCCTCTACGGCGATCCAGATGGTTGGGGCGTTCGGCCGCTATAGCGACAGCCTGGAGACCGCGCGGCTCGCCGCCGCCGACAAGGCGATCTTCCAGGGCGTGCTGGCGCTGCGCCACAATCGCGGCGATGCGCAGAGCGCAATCCTCGGCGAGGACGACCCGCGGGCAAAACTCGGCGAGGTGGAAAAGGCTGAGCAGGGAGGTTACGACGCGATTGGCGCTGCGCTCGCCACCGTCGATTTCGCCCGCCGCGACGAACTCGCTGGCACATTGAAGCAGGGCTGGAGCGCCGCCTCGCCGCAATTCCAGCTGTTCTACGATGAAGCCAAGCGCCCGCGCGCGGAGCGCAAGATCGAGCGCACCAACTCCTGGTATGATGCCGTCACCAAGGTGATCGACACGGCCAATCTCGCCTCCACCGCGGTCTCGAACCGTGCCTGGATGAACGACCCCTTCATCGCCCGCATGATCCAGGTTCGGCGCTTCGCCTGGCAGGTGCGCGATCGTTATGGAATCCATTGTTCGTCCCTTCGTTCCAACGTCAACGCCAGCAAGCCGCTCGATGACGCTCAGAAGCGGTCAGTGGCGCAATGGGATGGCACGATCGCCTCCGGCTGGGCGGGCATGGCCGAGTTGCTGGCTGCGCCGGACGTGGCGGCAGAGCTGGTGACGGCAGCGACGGACGCAAAGGCCACGACCGACGGTGCCCTCAAGCAGATCGGCGACCTCACGAAAAATTTTGACGGCAGCGGCAAGCCCGCGATGCCCGCCGCGGAATGGAATACGCTGTGTCAGTCACCCTTCGCGTCCATCGTCGCGGTGGCGAACAAGGCGCTCGACCAGTCGATCGTCCGGGCGGAAACGGTGCAGGCCAAGGCGCTCACCAATCTCGTCGTACAGTCGCTCGCGTTCCTGCTCGCGCTGGCCGTGACCCTGGCCGGCGTGTACGTGGTCCGCAACCGCCTCATGCGCCCGGTGCGCGCCATTGTGGACGCCATCGCCAAGATCAGCGCCCGCGACTACGCAACGCCCGTCCCGCAATCCAGGTATCCCGACGAGTTCGGCACCATGGCGGCCGCACTCGAAAGCCTGCGCGAGAGCGCGGCGACCGCGGAACGCCTGGGCCGGGAGCGCGAAGCGCAGCAGGCGCTCCAGCTCGCCCGCTCCGGCACCGTCGATGCGGCTTGCCGCAGTTTCGACGACACCGTGCAAGCCGTCATTCACAGCGTTGCGGCCTCGACGAAGGAACTCGATGCCACCGCGACCGACGTGCGCTCGCTGGTTACGGAATCGAGCAGCCAGACCGCGGCGGTCTCGTCCTCCGCCGAACAGGCCACCAACAATCTCGAGACCATCGCGGCCGCGACCGAAGAACTCTCGGCGTCCGTCGGCGAGATCTCCGCGCAGGTGCAGGCCAGCGCCCGCGAGGCCCGCGAGGCCGTGTCGCAGGCAGCGCAGACCAATGCGACGGTCGAGATCCTCGATCAGACCGCTGGCCGCATCGGCGAGGTCGTGAAGATGATCAACGCCATCGCAGGGCAGACCAATCTCCTGGCGTTGAACGCCACCATCGAAGCCGCGCGCGCGGGCGAGGCCGGCCGCGGCTTCGCCGTGGTTGCCGGCGAGGTCAAGAGCCTCGCCTCGCAGACGGCGACGGCGACGGAAGAGATCTCCCGCCAGGTCGCGGAGATCCAGGGCGCGACGGGCCAGGCGGTCACTGCCATCCGCGCGATCGGCGGCGCGATCAGCGGCATCGACGAGAAGATGACGGCGATCGCCGCCGCCGTCGAACAGCAGCGCGCGGCCACCACCGAGATCTCCCGCAACTTCCAGCAGGCCGCGCAGGGAACCCGCGAGGTCACCGACACCATCGGCAGCGTCGCCAGGCTCAACCAGGAGACAGGCAATGCCGGTTCGGTCCTGTCGGTGTCCGTGACGAAAATGTCCGCCGATGCCGATCGTCTCCGCGTCGCGGTCGAGGGCTTTTTGGGCGCGGTGAGGACCGCATAGCTTCGACAATCTTCCGTCCCTACGTCGCGCGATCGGCATTGCCGCCGATGCGCGCGGCGGGTACATCTGTGACGCTGCGCGAGCGTCGCGGCAGATGTAAGAGATATCAGGGATGGAGAGTTCGATGCCGGTCACGCCTCAACACAAGGCCCAGCGCCCCTATCGCGGCGTGTTCCCGGTCGCGCCCACCATCTTCGACGAGCGCGGCGAGCTCGACCTCGAGGGACAGCGCCGCTGCATCGATTTCATGATCGACGCAGGCTCGAACGGTCTGTGCATTCTCGCGAATTTTTCCGAACAGTTCGTGCTCACGGACGCCGAGCGCGAGACCGTGATGCATGCAGTGCTGGAGCATGTCGCGGGCCGGGTTCCCGTGATCGTCACCACCACGCATTTCAGCTCGGCCGTCTGCGCCGCGCGGAGCCAGCAGGCCGAGGCGGCCGGTGCCGCCATGGTGATGGTCATGCCGCCCTATCACGGCGCGACCTTCCGCGTGCCCGAGAAAGGCGTGGTCGAATTCTTCAAGGTGCTGTCGGGCGCAATCAAGATTCCGATCATGATCCAGGATGCGCCCGTCGCCGGCACGCCGCTGTCGGTCGAGCTGCTCGCGCGGCTGGCGCGCGATTTCTCCAACATCCGCTATTTCAAGATCGAGGTGCCGGGCGCGGCTGCAAAGCTGCGTAGCCTGATCGAGGCGGGCGGCAGCGATATCGAAGGTCCCTGGGACGGCGAGGAAGCGATCACGCTGCTCGCCGATCTCGATGCAGGCGCCACCGGCGCGATGACCGGCGGCGGCTATCCCGACGGCATCCGCCAGATTGTCGATCCCTACTTCGCCGGCAAGCGTGAAGAGGCGAAGGCCTCCTACGAACGCTGGCTGCCGCTGATCAATTACGAAAACCGCCAATGCGGCCTGATCGCCTGCAAGGCGATGATGCAGGCCGGCGGCGTGATCAAGTCGGACACGGTGCGGCATCCGCTCCAGCCGCTGCACCCGGCGACGCGGGCCGGGCTGCTGGAGTTGGCCAAGGAGCGCGATGCGCTGGCGCTGCGGTGGGGGAAGTAGCCTCTGCCGGCGTCCTGGACAAGCGCGCCCGAAGGTTATGTGTTCCGCCTCCCGTGCGCGATTGCGCACTAGGCCGGGACGACACTGAGTGTGAGGCGCGCTGTGAGGTGCGCGCCCTGGCCTGATCCCGCCGGCTGAAAGCGTCGAATTAACGCGGTTCGGGCGGTTTCGCGCAGCCCGGCGATGACATATTGTTCGCTCGCCAACCAGGCCCGCGGAGCATATCAAGACATCGCGCAACAACTCTTCATTATGCCGCTATTCCGAACCAGGTTGGTGCGAACCAACGAGACAGGGAGGCAGTGCCATGACGATGAGGCCGGATCCCACCTTTCACGCATCGCCCAAGCTTGCGATGGAAGCTCCTGCGGAGAACTTTGCCTACACGTTGCTGCTCAGTCCGGATTTCTCAAAACCGGATGCTCTCGCGGTCATCGACGTCAAGCCGGGATCGCCGACCTACAGCCAGATCGTCCACACCGTGACGATGCCCAACAAGGGCGATGAGTTTCATCACTTCGGCTGGAATGCCTGCTCCTCCGCCTTGTCGCCGCTCACTGGGCATGCCTTCATCGAGCGGCGCTATCTCATCATCCCCGGGCTGCGCTCGTCGCGGATCTACATCATCGATACCAAGCCCGATCCGACCAAAGCCAAAATCCATAAAATCATCGAGCCCGAGGAAGTTTTCAAAAAGACCGGCTATTCGCGGCCGCATACCATCCATTGCGGGCCGGACGGCGTCTATGTGAGCACGCTCGGCGGCGGCGGCAAGGACGGCACCAACGGGCCTCCAGGCGTCTTCATCATGGATTGCGAGACGTTCGAGGTCCTTGGACGATGGGAGATCGACCGCGGTCCGCAGACGCTGCACTATGATTTCTGGTGGAACCTGCCGCGCGACTACATGGTGACGAGTGAATGGGCGTTGCCGCCGCAGTTCGAGAACGGAATCGTCGCGGAAGATCTGCTGGCGAACAAATATGGCCATCGTCTCCACTTTTGGGATCTTCGCGCCCGTCGCAACGTGCAGACCATCGACCTCGGCGCCAATCATCAGATGGCGCTGGAGGTACGGCCGGCGCACGATCCGGTTCGCGAATACGGCTTCGTAGGCGTTGTGGTCGACACCACGAATCTCGAAGCCTCGATCTGGACTTGGTGGCGCGAAGGCGGAAAATTCCATGCGGAGAAGACGGCGACGATCCCGTCCGAGCCTGCGCCAAAGGAGAAGCTCCCGCCGCTGCTTCAGGGCTTTGGCGCCGTGCCGCCGCTGGTGACCGACATCGACCTGTCGATGGATGATCGTTTTCTCTACGTCTCGTGCTGGGGCACGGGTGAGATGCGCCAGTACGACGTGAGTAATCCGCGAAAGCCGAAGCTTGCGGGCTCGGTTCACATCGGCGGCATCGCGCGCCGCACCCGTCATCCGAACGGCAAGGCATTTGCGGCCGGCCCGCAGATGGTCGAGATCAGCCGCGACGGCAGGCGGGTGTACTGGACCAATTCGCTCTATTCCACCTGGGATGACCAGTTCTATCCCGATGGCGTTCCGGGTGTGGAAGTCATGGCCAATGTCGGTCGCAATGGCGGCCTTGAGCTCGACAAGAACTACTTCGTGAGCTTCCCCGACGGATATCGTGCGCACCAGATCAGGCTGGAGGGCGGTGATTGTTCGACGGACTCCTTTTGCTACCCGTCGGCCTAGATTGGGCACACGCGAGCCTCGGCTGGCTGTGGCTCGCTCTTGTTGCGAGCGGTCTCTATCACGGGGTCAATCCGGGAATGGGCTGGCCGCTCGCCGTTTCGGCCGGGCTCATGGACAAGAGCCCGCGCGCGCTCTTTCGTGCTTTGTGGGCTCTGGCGGCCGGGCATCTCCTGGCAACGCTTCTCGTGCTGCTGCCATTCGCGTTCCTTCTCGTGCTGGCCGAGTGGCAGCGTTCGATCCAGCTCGGCGCGAGCCTTCTCGTCATCGGCTTCGGCGTCTATCGGCTGGTCGAGCGGCGCCATCCGCGCGCGCTGGCACGAATTCCGCCGACGCAATTGGCGCTCTGGTCATTTGCCGTTGCCATTGCTCATGGCGCCGCCTTGATGCTCGTGCCGATCTATCTCGGGCTCTGCCAGGCCTTCGAACTCGATGCCGGCCATGAGGCCGCCGGCGCGCTGATGAAGGCGAGTCTCGGGATGGCGGTGCTGGTGTCTTTGGTGCACGTTGTCGCCATGGTCAGCGCCGGCGGATGCCTGGCATGGCTGGTCTACCGCCATCTGGGATTGAGATTCGTCTCGCGAAGCTGGTTCAATCTGGATGTAATCTGGGCGACCAGCCTCATTCTGGTTGGCGTTGTGGCGCTCGGCTTCAATCTCGCGAGCTGGCACTGACGCTTACTGCGTCAAGGCCCACTCGCCGATGATGCGGAAGCGAGCTTTGGCGTCATCCTGCTTGAACAGCGCGACGCGATCGATCGCAAGCGTCTTGAGACCGAGCGCAGCAAACCTTCCCCGCAGCATGTCCAGAATCGGCCCGCGCCGCTCCGCGTCGAGCCGGCCCGTCAGCGTCATGTGAAAGCGGAATTCCTCCATCACGTAAGGATAGCCCCAGCGGTCGAGATAGTCGCGTTGCCGTTCGCTCAGCTTCTCCGGCTTGCGCCGCGCGCGGTCTTCCGCGCTCAGCGGCGCGCGGAAGGAATCGAAGTCGCGCGCGCAATCGGCGGCGAGCTGCTGGAGTTCGCCGACCGGCTCCGCCGGAATGACGGCGATGAAGCCGCTGATGGAATCGACGACCGGGCGGATCACCGGAATTGCGCGTGCCCTGCCGGCGAATGTCGCGCAGGCCGCAACAAGCTCGACCTCGCGCCTGTCGGACGCCAGCGCCATCGGCGCCTTCAGCGTGGCGTGAAAGCCGTATTTGCGGGGATCGGCGGTGACATCACGCCAGTCCGGAGCCGTGCGCAGCGCCTCGTTCGGGAACGGCAGCTCTCGGCCGGTATGCGCATCATAGCCGAGCAGTTCGGCGCCGAAGCGCGAGACGGCGCTGTCGGCGCTGGCGGCATGGTAGATCGCGTAGCGGGGAAAATCTGTCATGGACCGAACATAACCGGTTTATGCCGCGGCGACAGCTTCGCGCGGGGCAGCTGCCATGCCAAGCAACCGCGTCGCGTCGGTGAGATGTACGAGCTTGCCGCCTGATATCACGGCGATCAGCCGCGGCCGCAGCGGCATGCGGTCGTCGACCAGCAGAATGTCCGCGCGCCGTCCTTCCGCCAGTACGCCGCGATCGGCAAGGCCGGTTGCGCGCGCGGGCGCGGCGGAGACCAGGTTCCAGGCCTCGGTCAGCGGCAGCACGCCATCGGCAGCGAGGCGGAACGCAGCGAGCAGCTGCGCGGGATAGTAGTAGTCCGAGGCCAGCACCGAGCAGAGCCCTTTGGCGATCATGTCGGATGCCTTGGTCCAGCCGGTGTGGCTGCCGCCGCGCACGACGTTCGGCGCGCCGTAGACGATGGCATCACCGTGGCTTGCTGCCGCCCGCGCCGTCTCCTCGTTGATCGGAAACTCCGCGATCGCCACGCCCATCGCGCGAAAGCTCTGGCGCATCGCCGGCGTCGCATCGTCATGCGAGAGCATCCGCACGTCGGCGGCGCGGGCGGTTGCAGCAAGCCGCGACACGGAAGCCGGGACTTCGCTGGCGCGCGAAAGCACACGCCCGACCAGCCGGTCGAAATCTTCGCCCGAGAGGCCGGTGCGCTCCACCATGCGGTTGCGCTTGCGGGGCTTGGCCATGTCCCCAACCGTGCCGTCCATGTGGTCGTTGAAGGCGAACAGATCGACGCGGCCCTCACTGAGCCACTGACTGATCTCGGTTTCGGCGTCGAGATTGTAGGTCTCGTGGCGCAGGTGAAAGCGGGTGTCGGCGGCAAACTGCGGGCGCTGCCGTTCGATCGCCTCCATCAGGCCGCGCGCATTGTCGGCGCTGCGCAGGCCCGGCTCCCACGAACAGGTCGTGGCGTGAAACACCGTGGTGATGCCGTTGCTGATCGCCTGGCGATCGCTGTCGGCGAGCGCCACATCGATCGGGAAGTCGACCCCGGCACGCGGCATCATCTGTCGCTCGAAGGCATCGCCGTGCAGATCGACGATGCCAGGCAGCACCAGCAGGTCGCGCGCGTCGATCGCCAGCCGTGCCCGGCTGCGAGAGCCATCGACCTGCGCGATGTCCGTTCCGGATACGAGAAGCGACGTTTCGACGAATTCGGAGCCGATCAGGGCCCGCCCGCCCTCGAGGAATATGTCTGTCACGCGACCGCGCTTCGTTTGCTGGCAGAGGAAGGTGCCCCTGCTTCGTATGTCGTGAGGAAATCCTCAATCCCGAGCTTGCGGAAATCGGGCAGGGCTTCACGCAACTTGTCGTGATCCCAGTCCCACCAGGCGAGCCTCGCAAGCCGCCCCGCAACCTCTTCCGAGAACCGCCGGCGCACGATGCGCGCCGGATTGCCGGCGACGATGGTGTAGGTCGGCACGTCCTTGGTGACGATGGCGCCGGCCGCGATCACCGCGCCGGTGCCGATGTTGCGACCCGGCAGCACGATCGCGCCGTGACCGATCCAGACATCGTGGCCGATATGGACGTGGTGCTGGCGCCGCCAGTCGAAGAATTCCGTGTCGTCGCTCTCGCCTTCGAAATAGGCGCTCGACCGATAGGTGAAATGCGCCTGCGTGGCCCGGTGCATCGGGTGATTGCCCGGATTGATCCGTGTCATCGCCGCGATCGAGCAGAATTTTCCGATGGTGGTGTAGGTGATCTGGGCGTCATTCACGACATAGGAGTAATCGCCCATCGTCACTTCGTGCAGCATCGTGCGCGCGCCGACCTCGGTGTAGGCCCCAAGCCTGGTGTCGTGCAGCTTCGCCGAGGGATCGATGGTCGGCTGGACCGAAAGAGCTTTGGCGGCCATGTTGCATCCGAACGAGAGGGCGGGCGTTTCTCTTCGAGCGGCTTGATGACAATGTCATGACGACGCGGTGACAAGGGATGAACAGGGGATGAGGTGTGTAGGATCGCCGCACCGCAACGTCCGTGTCACACAAGTGTCAAGCGCCGGCGTTAGCGGTGGGTCCCAGCTACTCTGGAGCCCTGCATGCTGGTGGTTGAAGGTCTGACGTGTCGCTTCGGCGTGAAAGCCGCGGTGGACGACGCTTCGTTTCAAGTCTCTCCCGGCGGTTTCGTCGGCGTGATCGGACGGTCCGGCGCCGGCAAGTCGACCCTGCTGCGGACCATCAACCGTCTCGCGACGCCTTCGCAGGGTCGCATCCTGTTCGACGGCCTCGACGTCACCGCGTTGCGCGGCAAGGAGCTGCGGCAGTGGCGAGCGCGCTCGGCGATGATCTTTCAGCAGTTCAACCTGGTCGGCCGGCTCGATGTTCTCACCAACGTCCTGATGGGACGGCTCGCGACGATGCCAGCCTGGCGCTCGCTGTCGCAGACCTGGCCCGAGCAGGACAAGGCGCTGGCGATGTCCGCGCTCGAACAGTTCGATATCGCCCCGCTCGCAGCCCAGCGCGCCGATCAGCTCTCCGGCGGCCAGCAGCAGCGCGTGGCGATCGCCCGCGCGCTGGTGCAGCAGCCCGACATCATTCTCGCCGACGAGCCTATCGCCTCGCTCGACCCGCGCAACACCAAGATCGTGATGGATGCGCTGCTGCGCATCAACAAGCATTTCGGCATCACCGTGCTCTGCAACCTGCATTCGCTCGATCTGGCGCGCAGCTATTGCGACCGGCTGATCGGCATGGCGCAGGGTCGCGTGGTGTTCGACGGCGCGCCGGCCGAGTTGACCGAGCACGTTGCGCGCGAGCTCTACGATCTCGAAGCCGCCGATGTCATGGGCGGCACGCCTGCACCGGTGCGACAAGGCATTCCGGCGCTTGGAACGGCGGCCGCCGCCTGAGCTGCGCCGCTTCAGGACTCACCAGTTTTGCGTCAACCGACCTCAACCAATGAAGAGGCTATCATGATTACTCGCAGATTGATTCTTGCCGGCGCCGCCGCGCTCGCGTTCACGGCTTCCGCGTCCGCCGAAGACTGGAAGGCCAAATATCCCGAGCTGACCTTCGCGGTCATTCCGGCGGAAAACGCCTCGGGCGTCACCGAGCGCTGGGCGCCGTTCATGAGCTATCTCTCCAAGGAACTGGGCGTGAAAGTCACGCTGCGCATCGCCAACGACTACGCTGCCGTGATCGAAGGCCAGCGCGCCGGCAACATCCACATCGCGAGCTACGGCTCTGCCTCGTTCGCCCGCGCCCGCCTGACCGGCGTCAAGACCGACGCCTTCGCCAACGACATCAATTCCGACGGCTCGACCGGCTACTACTCGGTGTTCTTCGTCAAGACGAGCAGCCCCTACAAGAGCATCGACCAGCTCAAAGGCAAGAACCTCGGCCTGGTCGACCCGAACTCGACCTCCGGCAACAACGTGCCGCGCTTCGAGCTCGACAAGATGGGCATCGCGGATGCCGACACCTATTTCAGCAAGGTCGTCTTCACCGGCAGCCATGAGAACGCGATCCTGGCGCTGGCGCAGGGCACTGTCGACGTTGCCGCCAACCAGTGGACCAGCGATGACGATTCGACGCTGGCGCAGATGCTGACCAAGGGCATGCTGAAGAATGCCGACGGCTCGGCGATGAAGAAGGACGATTTCCGCATCATCCACAAATCGGCGCCGATCATCAACGGTCCCTATGCCTACAATTCCGACCTGCCGGAAGAGGCCAAGGCCGCCATCGCCAAGGCGTTCTTCGACGCGCCGGCCAAGGACAAGGCGGCCTTCGATCGCCTCCAGGACGGCCAGAAGAAGGGTTTTCATCCCGCGACCACCAAGGATTGGGATGGCACGATCGAGCTGATCAAGTTCGTCGATGCGCTGCGTAAGAAGAAGGCGTCCTGAATTTCGGGACGATGCCACTGGAGCCGGGTCGATGGACCCGGCTCTTTCTCTTTGATCGACCACCTTTCCTGATCAGATGACCGTCGCGGTTTCGATCCTTCCCGAGCAGCAGCTCGCCGTGCTCAACGCCGCCTATCGCCAGGCGGTCGCGCGCAGGCGGCTCCGACTCCTGTTTGGAGCCGTGATCTTCGCCGCTGCACTGTGTCTGGCCGCGTTCGGCGCCGAAGTGAATCTGCGCACGCTGTTCACCCATTACGGCAACTTCATCAGCTATTTCGACAGCATCCTTACACTCGACAACGGACAGCGGGTCTGGACCGATGTCGGCGAGTGGCTGTGGGGCTGGCGCAAATGGCTGAAGATGCTGGGCGAGACCGTGCTGATCTCCTATGTCGGCACGTTGATCGGCGCGACTTTTGCATTCTGCCTGAACTTCCTCGCGGCTGAAAACACCTCGCCCGCGCCCTGGCTGCGCTTCGTGGTGCGGCGCCTGCTCGAATTCGCCCGTACGGTACCCGGCATCGTGTTTGCGCTGATCTTCGTGATCGCCTTCGGGCTCGGGCCGATGGCGGGCGTGCTGGCGATCGCAATCCACTCCACCGGCGCGCTCGGCAAGCTGTTCTCGGAGATCGTCGAGAACGCCGACATGAAGCCGGTCGAAGGCGTTCGCTCGACCGGCGCAAGCTGGCTCTCCTGTATGCGCTTCGCCATCCTGCCGCAGGTCACGGCAGGCTATGCCAGCTACGCGCTGCTGCGTTTCGAGATCAACGTCCGCGAGGCCTCCGTGATGGGCTTTGTCGGTGCCGGTGGCATCGGCCAGGAGCTCGTCGTCGCCATCCGCAAGTTCTACTACTCCGACGTCAGCGCGATCCTGCTCACCATCATCGTCACGGTCTTCATCATCGACATCAGCACCGGCTGGCTGCGCGGCCGCCTGTTCGGCAAGGAGGGGCGGACGTGACGGGACCGCAGGAGACCGATACCGCGGCGCTTCGCGCGCGCTATCCTGACGTGTTCGACCGGCCGGCCTCGGCGCGGCTCGCCATGCCGGCGATGATCGTCGCGGCGCTCGCGATCCTGATTTACGGCCTCGTCGATCTCGACTTCTCGCCGTCGCGGTTCGTCGCGGGCCTCAACCAGCTCGGCTGGATCAGCCTGATGATGATCCCGCCGGATCCCGGCTCGTCGCTGCCGGTCTATCTGAAGGCGCTGGGCGAGACGCTGTCGATCGCGCTGCTCGGCACGACGCTCGCCGCGCTGTTCGCACTGCCGGTCAGTCTTCTTGCCGCCCGTAATGTCGTGCCGTCGAGCATTTTGCGCTTCCCGATTCGACGTTTCCTGGATTCGATCCGCGGCGTCGACACGCTGATCTGGGCGCTGGTATGGATCAACGTAGTCGGGCTCGGCCCGTTTGCCGGCGTGCTCGCCATTGCCGTGTCGGATTTCGGCGCGTTTGGAAAACTGTTCTCGGAGGCGATCGAGGGCGCCGACCAGAAGCAGGTCGAGGGCATCCGCGCCTCCGGCGGCAGTGCGCTGCACGAGATCCGCTTCGGTCTGCTGCCGCAGGTTTTGCCCGTGATCGCCGGCCAAGTGCTCTATTTCATCGAGTCGAACACGCGTTCGGCTACCATCATCGGAATCGTCGGTGCCGGCGGCATCGGCCTCCAGCTCGCCGAGCAGATCCGCGTGCTGGAATGGCAGAAAGTGTCGTTCCTGATCCTGATGATCCTGGTCGCGGTCGCCGCGATCGATTTCGTTTCGGGCAAATTGCGGTTTGCGATTATTGGGCGAAGGGCGGTGGCCTGATCACCGATTTCGTAGGGTGGGCAAAGCGAAGCGTGCGCACCACTTCAATCGCGACGTTGGATAGATGGTGGGCACGGCGCAAGCGCGCCTTTGCCCACCCTACGATTCTTCACCCGTTCTCCACCAGAAATTCCACCCGCTCCGCGGCAAAGCGCGAATGCTTGGTCACCAGCGGCTTGCCGTCGAGATCGTGGTCGGTGGCATCGACCACCAGGATCGGTCGTCCCAGCGCCAGATCGAGCCGCGCGGCGTCGGTGGCGTCGACAATGCCGGCGGTGATCCGGGTCGCGCCGCGGCGATAGTCGCGGACGCCGTAATGCTCGAGCAATTTCGTCATCGAGCGGGTGGCAGCAAAGACGTCGCCCGCACCCGGGAACAGCTGCGCCGACAGCCACGTCGTGGAGACGCAGATCGGCGTGCGGTCGGCGAGGCGCATCGCCTCGATCCGCACCAACGGTGCGCCGGCCTTCAATCCAAGTTCCCGCGCGAGTTCGCGGGTCGCGACATCATCGGACGCCTCGATCAGCCGGCCATGCGGTTCGCGGCCGTCGGCGCCGACGATCTCGGAGAAGCGGGTCCGCGAGCGCAGTGGATAAGCGAGCTTCTGCGCCTCGACATAGGTTCCGCTGCCGCGTTCGGCCCGCACGATGCCGCGCTCGGCAAGCGCGGCCAGCGCGCGTCGCACGGTGTGGCGGTTCACGCGATAGGTTTCGGCGATCTCCACCTCGCCCGGCAGCTTGTCGCGGGCCCCCAAACCGCCCGCGGCGCAGCCCCCCCCGCAGGCCGCGGGCACCCCGCGCCCCCACCCCCCCCCCGCGGCGGGGGGGGGGGGCGCCCCCCCCCCCCCCGGGGGGGGGGGGGGGGGGGGCGCGCCCCGCTAGTGGGTGGGCCGCCCCCCCCCGCCCCCGGCGGGGGGCCGCCGGCCCCACCGCGCCCCTCGGCGATGCCGCGCTCGATGCCGTCGGCAACGAGGCGCCACAACGCCACGCCGGAGGAGGCTGTGTCCTGCATGCTCATGTGGCTCGGAAGCTACTCCAGAAATCACGCCTTTGTCACGAAACAGTCATGGCGCTCCCGTATGAAGTTGTCTAGTATCATAGACAACTTGGATTCGGCAAGTTCTGCAGAAAGTTTCGGTGGATCTGGTGACCCAGCACAACAATCAGCAAGCCCAGCGCAAGGCCGCAATGGCCGTGCTGGCGCACGCGGAGGCGGGCGAGATCGCCGCTCGCCTCCGCGCTCTCGCTTTGCCGGCGCATCAGGATCTGCGCGCGCCGGAAAACGGCCTCGTCATGCTGCGCGGCCGGGTCGGCGGCGACGGTGCGCCATTCAATCTCGGCGAAGCGACGGTGTCGCGGGCTGCGGTGCGGCTTGCGAGCGGCGAGGTCGGTTTCGGTTACACGCTCGGTCGCGACGGTGAGAAGGCGCGGCTGATTGCGCTGTGCGATGCGCTGGTGCAGTCCAGCGATTTCAGTGGCGCGGTGGAGCGGGACATCATCGCGCCGTTGCGTGAGCAGCTTATGGTCAGGCGCAAGCAAGCGGCGGCCGAGACCGCTGCGACGAAGGTTGATTTCTACACCATGGTGCGCGGTGAGGGGTGAGATCATGACCACGATTGCGGAACTGCCGCCGGGGTTCGCCGATAAGGTGCTGTCGGCGCAATCGACCTTTCGCTCGGTCATGGACGCGATGGCGCGGCCGGGGTCGGTCCAGCGCATCGTGCCGACATCAGGCGCGCCTCATGTGATGATGCGCGGCACGGCCGCGATCGCGCTGACGCTGTTCGATCACGACACGCCGCTCTGGCTCGATGCGCGCATGTCGGAAAGCACCGACGTGACAAAATGGCTGAAGTTCCACACGGGCGCGCCGGTGGTGCAGGATTCCTCGATCGTCAGCTTCGCGCTGATCAGCGAAGGCGGGGCGCTGCCTTCGCTCGAGCGCTTCGCGCTCGGCACCAGCGAATATCCGGACCGGTCGACCACGCTGATCCTTCAGGTCGAGAGCCTGCATTCGGGGCGCAGCTTCGAGCTGCGCGGTCCCGGAATCGACGGCGTCGCGACGCTCAAGGCCTCGATCAAGCCGTTCGACCTGTTCGAGCGACTTCGTATTAACGAAGCGCTGTTTCCGCGCGGCATCGATGTGGTCCTGGTCGCGGATGATGCCGTGGTTGCGGTCCCGCGCACCACGCGCGTCGTGAGCAAGGGAAGCTAAGCATGTATGTCGCAGTCAAAGGCGGCGAACGCGCCATCGAGAACGCCCATCGCCTGCTCGCCAGTGCGCGGCGCGGCGATCAAAGCGTGCCGGAAATTTCCCTCGACCAGATTTCGGAGCAGCTTGGCCTCGCCGTGGACCGCGTCATGAGCGAAGGCTCGCTCTATGACCGCGAGCTCGCGGCGCTCGCGATCAAGCAGGCGCGCGGCGATTTGATCGAGGCGATCTTCCTGGTCCGCGCCTTCCGCGCCACGCTGCCGCGCTTCGGCGCGAGCGAGCCGGTCGAGACCGGCGCGATGCGGGTGCAGCGGCGGGTGTCCTCGACCTTCAAGGACATTCCCGGCGGCCAGATTCTCGGCCCGACCTTCGACTATACCCACCGCCTGCTCGATCCCTCGCTCGCCGAAGGTTTTGTGCCGGAGGCGCCGGCGACGGCCGAAGCCTCCACGGTGCCCACGCCGCGGGTGACGGATATTCTCGGCCGCGACGGCCTGATCGAGCCCTCGCCGCAGGCCGAAGAGGGCGTCAACGTCGGCGACCTCACCCGCGAGCCGCTGAATTTCCCGGCGGACCGCGACCTGCGCCTGCAAAATCTCGCGCGTGGCGACGAAGGGTTTCTGCTGGCGATGGGCTATTCCACCCAGCGCGGCTACGGCCGCAACCATCCCTTCGCCGGCGAAATCCGCTTCGGCGAGGTCGATGTCGAATTTTCGGCGGAAGACGTCGGCTTCGCCGTGCCGCTCGGCTCGATCGAGCTCACCGAGTGTCAGATGGTCAACCAGTTCAAGGGCTCCGCGACGGAGGCGCCGTGCTTCACCCGCGGCTATGGCCTCGCCTTTGGCCAGAGCGAGCGCAAGACCATGTCGATGGCGCTGGTCGACCGCGCGTTGCGCGCGCGCGAGCTCGGCGAAGAGGCACTCGCACCCGCGCAAGACGAAGAATTCGTGATGTCGCATTCGGACAACGTCCAGGCGACCGGCTTCGTCGAGCACCTGAAGCTGCCGCATTACGTCGACTTCCAGTCCGAGCTCGGCCTGTTGCGCAAGCTGCGCAAGGAATTCGCTGATGCCAATGCGCCCGACGCCATGAAGGAGGCCGCGGAATGAACGCGCCGGCCTACAATTTCGCCTATCTCGACGAACAGACCAAGCGGATGATCCGCCGGGCGATCCTCAAGGCGATCGCGATCCCCGGCTATCAGGTGCCGTTCGCCAGCCGTGAAATGCCGATGCCCTATGGCTGGGGCACCGGCGGCGTCCAGGTCACCGCTGCGATCCTCGGGCCACAGGACGTGCTGAAGGTGATCGACCAGGGGTCTGACGACACCACCAACGCGATCTCGATCCGCAAATTCTTCGCCAAGACCGCCGGCGTCGCCACGACAACCGCGACTGAAGATGCGACCGTGATCCAGACCCGTCACCGCATCCCGGAGACGTCGCTGCACGCAAATCAGGTGCTGGTCTATCAGGTGCCGATCCCGGAGCCGCTGCGTTTCCTCGAGCCGCGCGAGACGGAGACGCGGCGCATGCATGCGCTCGCCGAATACGGCCTGATGCATGTCAAGCTCTACGAGGACATTGCCCGCTTCGGCCACATCGCGACGGCTTACGCCTATCCGGTGAAGGTCAATGCGCGCTACGTGATGGACCCCTCGCCGACGCCGAAATTCGATAATCCCAAGATGGACAATTGCCCGGCGCTGCAATTGTTCGGCGCCGGCCGCGAAAAGCGCATCTACGCGATCCCGCCCTATACGCAAGTCGTGTCGCTCGACTTCGAAGACCATCCCTTCGAGCCGTATCGCTTTAATGCGCCTTGCGCGCTATGCGCCGCAGAAGATTCCTATCTCGACGAGATCGTCACCGACGACAAGGGCGGCCGCATGTTCGTCTGCTCCGACACCGATTATTGCGAGGGCCGCCAGGCCGCCGGCCACCACGGCAGCATGAGCGCTGCGCCGTACAAGGAGAAGGCGCAGGGAGGCTCACATGGTTGATCAAGATATGCTCGAACACGATCAGCCGCTGCTGGTTGCGGAGTCTCTCAGCAAATCCTACGGCCGTATCGCCGCGTGCCGCGACGTGTCCTTTGCGCTCTATCCCGGCGAGGTGCTGGCGATCGTCGGCGAATCCGGCTCGGGCAAATCGACGCTGCTTCAGCTCCTGTCAGGTCAGCTCGCGGCCAGCGGCGGCCAGGTGTCCTACCGGATGCGCGACGGCGTCGCCCGCGATCTTGCCACGCTGGGCGAAGCCGAGCGGCGGTTTCTGTTTCGCACCGATTGGGGTTTCGTCCACCAGGATCCCGCGCAGGGTCTGCGCATGGCGGTCTCGGCCGGCGCCAATGTCGGCGAGCGGCTGATGGCAGTGGGCTGGAATCATTACGGCCGCATCCGTGATACCGCGTCGGACTGGCTGACCCGCGTCGAGATCGACATCGCACGCATCGACGATGCACCGCGCACCTATTCCGGCGGCATGCGCCAGCGCCTCCAGATTGCCCGCAACCTCGTCACCGAGCCGCGGCTGGTGTTCATGGACGAGCCGACTGGCGGCCTCGACGTTTCCGTGCAGGCCCGCCTGCTCGACCTCGTGCGCAGTCTCGTCGCCGAGCTGCACCTCGCGGTCATCATCGTCACCCATGATCTCGCGGTCGCGCGCCTGCTGTCGCATCGCGTGATGGTGATGAAGGGCGGCCGCGTCATCGAGACCGGCCTCACCGACCAGGTGCTCGACGATCCCCGCGAGCCCTACACCCAGCTCCTCGTCTCCTCGATTCTGCCGCCATGAGCCTTCCCGGAAGAGTTTTTCAATGATCGCCATGATTGACGTCGCCAACACCAACAAGACCTTTACGATGCACCTGCAGGGCGGCATCGAATTGCCAGTCGTCAGCGGCGTGACCTTCCACGTCAATCCTGGCGAATGCGTCGTGCTGTCGGGGCCATCAGGCGCCGGAAAATCGTCGATCCTGAAGATGATCTTCGGTAACTACCGCTGCGACTCCGGCCGCATCGGCATCCGCCATCGCGGCGCGCTGGTCGATCTTGCCACTGCCGAGCCGCGGCAGGTCCTCAACATCCGACGCGCGACCATCGGCTATGTCAGCCAGTTCCTGCGCGCGGTGCCACGCGTCGCCACTGTCGACGTGGTCGCCGAGCCGCTGATCGTCAACGGCCTGGCTCGTGTCGACGCACAGACGCGCGCGGGCGAGTTGTTGCATCGGCTCAATATCCCCGAGCGGCTCTGGCAGCTTCCGCCCGCGACCTTCTCCGGCGGCGAGCAGCAGCGCGTCAACATCGCGCGCGGCTTCATCTCGGATCTGCCGATCCTGCTGCTGGACGAGCCTACCGCCTCGCTGGATGCCGCCAACCGCGCCGTCGTGGTCGAGCTGGTCGCCGAAAAGAAACGCCAGGGCGTCGCCATGGTCGCCATTGTCCATGACGACGAAATCCGTCATCAGATTGCCGACCGCATCGTCGACGTCACCAGCTTCGCCGCCGCGGCCTGAAGGAAATGGATATGAACGCCAAGAAGGACATCGTGATCGCCAACGCCAGGATCGTGCTGGCGGAGCGGGTGATCGAGCAGGGCTGGCTTGCTCTCGCCGATGGACGCATTGCCGAAATCGGTGAGGGCAGGGCGCCCGCCGGGGCCGAGGATGCCGCCGGCGATCTGATCATGCCCGGCCTGATCGAGCTCCACACCGATCACCTCGAGGCGCATTACGTGCCGCGGCCAAAAGTGTTCTGGAATCCGGTCGCCGCCGTCGTCTCCTATGACGGCCAGCTCGCGACATCGGGCATCACCACGGTGTTCGACTCGCTCCGGGTCTGGCGCGAGGATGGCGCCGAGGAAGTCGACGGACGCGCCGGCACGCTCGCCGCCGCGATCACCACCGCACGCGATGCCAATTTGCTGCGTGCCGATCACTTCCTGCATCTGCGCTGCGAAATCCCGATGCCGAGCGTGGTCGAGGAGGCCATGGAGCTGATCGACCGTCCCGACGTGCGGCTGATGTCGCTGATGGACCACACCCCCGGCCAGCGCCAGTTCCGCGACGAAGGCAAGCTGCGCGACTATTATCGCGGCAAGGGCGGCGGCAAGACCGATGCCGAGCTCGACCAGCTGTTCGCGAAGCGCTTCGAATATCAGAAGGCCTATGCGGCGACCAACATGCGCGAGATCGTGGCGCTGGCACACAAGTACAAGATCCCGCTGGCGAGCCATGACGATACCACCGAGGAGAACGTCGTGGACGCCGTGCGCGATGGCGTTTCGGTCGCGGAATTTCCGACCACGCTGGAGGCCGCGCGCGGCCTGCACGAGGCCGGCATCGACATCCTGATGGGCGCGCCGAACGTCGTGCGCGGCGGCTCGCATTCCGGCAACATCGCCGCGGTCGATCTCGCTCGCGAAGGCCTGCTCGACATCCTGTCGTCGGACTACATTCCCTCGAGCCTTCTGATGGCCGCGCTACATTTGCCGGAGCATGTGCCTGCCATCAGTCTTGCGGCGGCGATCCGCACGGTGACGAAGGCGCCCGCCGAGGCAGTCGGCCTGTCCGACCGCGGCGAGATCGCGGTCGGCAAGCGTGCCGATTTGATCCGCGTGCATGTTGCGGGCAGCGTCCCCGCGGTCCGCAGCGTCTGGCGCGAGGGGAGCCGCGTCGCATGAGCGAGGCCGCGACCGTGGCGGAGGACGAGACGGATGCGATCGGCCCTGGCCGGCTCGTGCTCGTGGTCGGCCCCAGCGGTGCCGGCAAGGACACGCTGCTGCGACTGGCGCGGGCAGCATGCATCGAGGATCACGACATCGTCTTTCCGCGCCGTGTCGTGACGCGCGAATCCTCAGCCGACGAAGACAATGTCGCGGTGAGCCCTGACGAATTCCGGCGCGCGCGCGAGCGTGGGGATTTCGCCGTGCATTGGGAAGCGCATGGGCATTGCTACGCGCTGCCGCTCGACCTCAACGATGATATTCGTGCCGGACGCGCCGTCGTGGCCAATGTTTCGCGCACGGTGATCGGCGCGCTACGCCAGACCTATGCAAACGTCGTGGTGGTCGCGATCACGGCGCCACCGGATGTGCTGGCGCAGCGGCTTGCCGCCCGCGCCCGGGACAGCGACGGCAATATCGCGGACCGGCTGACGCGCAGCGTCGGCGACGCATCGGCGCAGGCCGACGTCACCATTCTCAACGCGGGCAGCGCGGAGTATCATGGCCGCCAGCTTCTGCGCGTGATCAGAAATCAAGGCTGGCACGAATAGCCGGCACAACAAGGAGACTGGAATGTCGGTGATCGAAACGG
This sequence comes from Bradyrhizobium sp. MI1.10, assembly GCF_055811035.1. NCBI lineage: Bacteria > Pseudomonadati > Pseudomonadota > Alphaproteobacteria > Hyphomicrobiales > Nitrobacteraceae > Bradyrhizobium > Bradyrhizobium sp. MI1.10. Next base: position 10,628 of record NZ_JBVVPN010000034.1, on the reverse strand, counting down.
TCGAGCAGCTAGAGGCCATCTACGGCGTCACCAACGACGCCTCGACCGTGAAAGTCGCCGACCACGTCACCCCGCTCTATCGGGCCTTCATCGAAAAGGCGCCGTTCGCCGCGCTCGCCACCATCGGACCCGAGGGGATCGATTGCTCGCCGCGCGGCGATCTCTCCGGTTTCGTCCGCATTCACGACCCGAAGACGCTGATGCTGCCGGATCGCCGCGGAAACAATCGGGTCGATTCCTTGCGCAACATCGTGCGCGATCCCAGGGTGTCGCTGATGTTCCTGATCCCCGGCTCCGGCAATGCGGTCCGCGCCAATGGCCGGGCCTATGTTTCCATCGATCCCGAACTGCTCGCTTCCTTCAAGGTCGACGGCAAGGCGCCGCGCAGCGTCATGGTGATGACGGTCCACGAAATCTACTTCCAGTGCGCCCGCGCCATCGTCCGCTCCGATCTCTGGAATCCCGACAAGCGCATCGACCCCAAGACACTGCCGACGCCCGGCCAGATCCTCGCCGAGATGAGCGAGAACAAGGTCGGCGGCGCGGAATATGATCGCGCCTGGCCCGAGCGGGCCGCGGCGACGATGTGGTGAGCTCTCTTCCCTCTCCCCCTGCGGGAGAGGGTGGCTCGCCGCGACAGCGGCGCGACGGGTGAGGGGTTCTCTCCGCGCGCGCCTCTCTTCAGGATTCGCTGAGGCAACCCCTCATCCGGCGCTTCGCGCCACCTTCTGCCGCAAGGGGAGAAGGAAAGAACTCATCGCGAGATAAATTCGATTGCCTGCGCTCGCGCCCGGAGAAGTGCCGATGCGCGCCGGTGGTAATTATGGATAGCCATTTCATTGACCGATCGCGCCAAACACTCGATAGTCGAGGCATCGAAACTGCTCCTCGAGCCGAAGCCGCGATATGAGAACCGATCAGCAGCGCAATAGGGACGACATGCATGTGTGCATGACGCGGCGCTGTTTCTCGGCGGCCACCGGCGCCTGTTGTTGCTGACCGCCGTCTTCTAGCAGCACCTCACCCAGCAAATCCCGAGACAGGAACGCCGAGATCCCGGCGAACGAGCAGTCATGTCCCGAACTCAATCGAACGCTTACATCATCGAGATCCACGACCGCGCCGCCGGCATCGTCACGAAGGATACGCGCGGCTTCCGCTTCTTCTCCTCCGAGCGTCTGTTCGACAGCCTCGAAGGCAGGCAGTTCCGCTCGGCGCGCGAGGCCGAGCGTGCCGCCCGTGCCGTGTTCTCCGAACGGAGCCGGCGCGCGAATTCTCGCTTCTTTGCCAGCTGAAACCACCGAAAGGACCACATGATGATGACCCGACGATACATCCTCGCAACCAGCCTGCTGCTCGCGACGGCCTTGGCCCCACCTGCGCGCGCGGAGGACAAGCCGGCGGAAATCCGCATCGGTACGCAGAAGGGCGGCTTCTTCCCCGCGGTTCGCCAGCGCCAGACGCTCGAAAGCGCCTTCAAGCCGCTCGGCATCGAGGTCAAATGGATCGACTTCCAGTTTGGTCCGCCGCTGCTGGAGGCCATCAATGTCGGCAGCGTCGATTTCGGGTTCGTCGGCGATACCCCACCGATCTTCGCGCAAGCCGGCGGCGCCAGGATCCGCTACGTTGCGGCGGTGAAGTCGGACGGCGACACTCAGGCGATCATCGTGCCGAAGAATTCACCGATCAAATCGCTCGCAGACCTCAAGGGCAAGCGCGTTGCCTTCGCCAAGGGATCGAGTGCGCACAACCTCCTGGTCGCGTCGCTCGAGAAGGCCGGTCTCGCCTGGTCCGACATCACGCCGGCACCGCTCGCCCCGGCTGATGCGACAGCCGCCTTCATGAAGGGCTCGGTCGATGCCTGGTCGATCTGGGATCCATATCTGGCGCTTGCTGAATTGAAGGAAAGCGCCCGAGTCATCGCCTTCGACAGGGATGTCCACAAGCCGAACGCTTTCTACATCGCCGGGACGGACTTCGTGGAGAAGTATCCTTCGCTGGTGGCAAAGCTCAACGCGAGCTTCGCCTCCGAAGGCGTATGGGCGGAATCTCACCATGAGGAGGTAGCAAAGGCTCAGTCCGAGGCGACCGGCGTCGACATCGAAGCTGTCAGCCGCTTCGTCAACCGCTCCACCTATCGCGTGGTGCCGCTGGATGCAGAGGTGACCAAGAGCCAGCAGGCCGTCGCCGACCGTTTTGCAAAACTGGGCCTGATCCCGAAGCCAGTCAACGTGTCCGACATCGTCTGGAAGTGGACGCCGGGCTCCTGAGGGGACCAGACTTAACTCCGGCGGCGCGCCCTGGTGCGTGCCGCGTTCTTTGCGGCGGCGGAGCGGGCCTTGGCGCCTTTGGTCCGGCTCGCCTTGCGGGCAGTCGCCGAACGCGAAGCAGCGGATCGCTGGCTCGCGGCACGCTTGCCCTGTTTCGACAGTGCACTGCGCGATGCGGTCGAGCGCGGCTCCTTCTTCAAAACCTTTTCGACGGCCCGCGACACGCGCGGCCGGCGCTTCGCGGTGCGCTTGCCCTGACCGACCTCATAGGCATATTTGGCGCTGCGTCGCGTCGCCTTCTTGACGCGTCCCTTGCGCGGCGGCGGAAGATCGACGCCGGCGCGGCGCGCCTCGGACAGACCGATGGCGATGGCCTGTTTCGTCGAGCGCGCACCATGCTTGCCCTTGCGGATCTTGTCGATCTGGTCCTTGACGAATTCGCCGGCCTGCGTGCTTGCCGATTTACCGGCACGCTTGTCTTGCCTGGCTTTGCGAACGACTTGCTGTCTTGGCATGGGTCCGGTTCCCTCTGGAATTCACAGGGATGTCTGACCGCAACGCGCAAGATGGACGATTGATCCTGTCAGTTCCGTAGCGCCGCCAGCAATTCATCCGGGCGTTCGGCCATGATCATGTGGCCGGCGCCGGGCACGATGACGGTCTTCGCATGCGGGATCGCCGCGGCGAGCGCCCTGCCGGCCTTCACCGGCGTCATCATGTCCCGTTCGCCAAGGATGAGCGTCGTGGGCACCTTCACGCTCGCGGCTGCCTGAAGCGCATTCGCGTAAGCATTGCAGGCCGACAAATCCCGGAACAGCACGCCCGGCTCGCAGTGTTTCAACACGGCCTGCGCGCCGCCATGCATCCACAGGCCCGGTGCGAGGCTGCCGCCGAGCTCGGCGTTGAAGCCGAGCCCCCAGATCGAGACCATGTCGTTTGCATCCTGCGAATTGGCTTCGGCCGCCTTCAGCAGATCCGGGCCGACGGTCATGGTCGCGGCCGTGCCGATCAGGCTGAGCGCGGACACCTTGTCGGGGTGACGTGCGGCCGTCTCCAGCGAGATCAGCGATCCCATGGAATGGCCGATCAGATGCGCTTTCGTCACTCCGGCCGCATCGAGCAGGGCCGCCGTCCAGTCGGCCATCTCGGCGATGCTGCCAAGCGAAGGTCCGGGCGAGCGGCCGTGGCCGGGCAGATCAGGCGCCAGCACGCCAAAGCCGTGATGGGCGAACCAGCGCGTATGCAGCGCCCAGGTCGAATGATCGAAGCCGGCGCCATGGAGGAAGACGACCGCGGGCAGGGATCTGTCGAAGTCGCGGCCGCCGGTTGCGACCAGCACCTCGGCGCCGTTGACGGAGAGCTTCATGGTGTCAGACCTTTTGCGAAATGCGCAGCGCTTGGGTGAGATCGTCGATGATGTCGCTGGCGGTCTCGATGCCGACCGAGAGCCGCACCAGCTCCTCGCCGATGCCGGAGGACTTAAGTTGTTCGGCGTCCATCTGCTGATGCGTGGTCGAGGCAGGGTGGATCACCAGCGTCTTGGCATCGCCGACATTGGCGAGATGGCTGATCATGCGCAGCTGCTCGATGAACTTGCGGCCCGCGGGCCGCCCGCCCTTGATGCCGAAGGAGACAATCGAGCCGGCGCCGCGCGGCAGCAACTGTTTTGCCAGCTGGTAGTCCGCGTGATCTTCCAGCGAGGGATGCAGCACCCAATCCACGGCCTTGTTGGACTTCAGTGCTTCCAGCACGAGGTGCGTGTTTTGCATATGGCGGTCCATGCGAACCCCGAGTGTCTCCACGCCCTGCAACAGCTGGAACGCGTTGGTCGGGGATAGACAAGCGCCGAAATCGCGCAGGCCTTCGGTGCGCGCACGCATGATGAAGGCCGCGGTGCCGAACTGCTCGTCGAAGACGATGCCGTGATAACCGCCATAGGGTTCGGTCAGCACGCCGAATCTTCCGGATGAGCGCCAATCAAACCGGCCGCCGTCGACGATGGCGCCGCCGATCGCGATGCCGTGGCCGCCGATCCATTTGGTCGCCGAATGCATGACGATGTCGGCCCCGAGTTCGATCGGACGGCTGAGATAGGGCGTGGCAAAGGTGTTGTCGATCAGCAGCGGAATCTTCGCGTCATGCGCGATCTGCGCGACCTTCGGAATGTCCAGCACCTCGAGCCCGGGATTGCCGATGGTCTCACCGATCACCAGCTTCGTGTTCGGCTTGATCGCCGCGCGGAACGCATCGAGATCGCGCGGTTTCACGAACGTTGTGGTGATGCCGAAGCGCGGCAGCGTGTGCGCGAGCAGGTTGATGGTGCCGCCATAGAGCGAGCTCGATGCGACGATATGGTCGCCGGCGTTCAGAAGCGTCGCGATCGCCAGATGCAGCGCCGCCATGCCGCTCGCTGTGCAGATCGCGCCGACGCCGCCCTCCAGCGCCGCAAGCCGTTCCTCGAGCACGCCGGTGGTCGGATTGGAGATGCGCGTATAGATGTGGCCGGCGCGCTCGAGGTTGAACAGCGCGGCGGCGTGATCGGAGTCCTGGAACACGTACGACGTGGTCTGGTAGATCGGCACCGCGCGGGCGCCGGTCGCGGGATCCGGATGCTGGCCCGCATGCAGGCTCAGGGTTTCGAAGGCGGGCGGTTTTGGCGCGGGCATGCGTGGCCTCGTTGCTCAGTCGGCGGGAGGCGGCCCTTGTGCCACAAAAATGCGCGCTGCGTCAGCCCATTGACTGCGTTGTCTAACCCCGGATCGCCTGCTCGATGATCCGCGCCTCCCGCAGCAGGATCTCCGCGGCCTCCTGCTCGCGGCGCGGGCCGAGCCTCGTCCGAACGGCGGAGACGGTCATCGCGGCGGCGGGGCGGCCGTCCGGGGTCTTGATCCAGGTGGAGATCGATTTCGTGCCCTGCACGAGACCAATCTCTCTCATGCCATATCCCAGCCGTCTTGCGGCGGTGACCTGGCCCAGCACCGTCGCAACATCGGTCCGGTAAGCCTCCAGTCTCTTCTCATTGGCAGCGACGATTTTCCGCGCGTCCTGGGCCGGCATCGCGGCGAGGATGGCAACGCCCGCGCTGGAGACGCCGACCTCGATCGACAGCACCTGGATCGGATAGACACCGATCCTGCGGTCGACGCACAGCGTGTCGTTGCCGGTCCGCACCGTCAGGAACAGCGTGTCGCCGATCTCGGTCGACGCACGTTGCAGCGACGGATTGGCGGCGATCAGCAGCCGCGACGGCCGAGCCCGTGCGAGCGCAAGCTCCGGCACCTGGTTGCCGATCGCGTAGCGGCCGGTTTTGTCATGCCGTTCGACGATACCTTCCTCGATCAGCACGTGGACGATGCGGTGCACGGTCGGGCGGGTGAGGCCGGTCGCCCGCACCACCTCTGCCAGCGGCACGCCGTCCTCGCGGCCGGCGGCAAGAATGCGCAGCACCGCGAGCGCGCGGCGGATCGCCTGCGCACCCTGTCGCGGTTCGGTGATGCGGCGGGTGGATTTCGCGGAAGCGGTCTTGTCCATAATATGGACAAGAACGCCACAATTCACTCGACAGGTAAAGCGCGCATCTGGAGATTGCGCTCCCAATCGAGATGCCGTGTACGACGTCAGGCAAATCGACGTAAAATTGGAAGCGCCGCCGGGAGGTTAACATGAGATTAATCTGGATTGCCATAGCTGCCGCAGCGGCGATGCTGGCGGGACCGGCGTCCGGCCAGCAATGGCCGTCGCGCAACGTCAAGCTGATCGTGCCCTATCCGGCCGGCGGCAATGTCGACAGCGCCGCGCGCATCATCGCCGACAAGCTCCAGGAAAAGCTTGGCCAGCCCTTCATCATCGAGAACAAGGCGGGCGCCGGCGGCATGATCGCGGGCGAGGCTTTCGCGAAATCCGCGCCCGACGGCTACACGCTGTTCGTCGGCGCCAACGGCCCGGTGCTGTTCGCGACCGAAATCAACAAGCGCGACGTCTACAGCTGGAAGAAGGACTTCCTGCCGATTACGACGATCTCGATGACGCCGCTGGTGCTCGAGGTGCATCCGTCGGTGCAGGCGACGAATTTCAAGGAATTCATCGACCTTGCCAAGCGCGAGCCGGGCAAGTTGACGATGGCCTCGCCCGGTCCCGGCACCACCAACCATCTGCTCAGTGAGCTGATGCAGTCCAGCCTCGACCTGCAATGGGTCACCGCGCACTATCGCGGCAATGCGCCTGCGGTCAACGATCTCTTGGGCGGCCAGGTACAGTTCGCGTTCGACCAGCTCACGGTCAGCCTGCAGCACATCAAGGCCGGCCTGTTCCGGGCGCTGGCCGTCACCAGCCCGCACCGCCTGAAGTCGCTGCCCGATGTCCCGACGTTTGCCGAGCTCGGCTACAAGGATTTTGACGGCCAGACCTTCACCGGCCTGTTCGCACCGGCAGGCACGCCGGCGCCCGTGATCGACAAGCTGCACGACGCGTTGACCGCGATCCTGAAGGACCCCGCCGTGGTCGACAAGTTCGAGAAGCTCGGCGGAGAAGCCGTCGCGATGACGCCCGATGAATTCAGGGCCTATCTCGAGCGCGAGGACGCCAAATGGATTCCGATCGTGCGCAAGGCCAACATCAAGGCGGATTGATCGATGCGGATCGACCCCACCGAGCTCGGCGCCGAGCGCATCTACCGGCTGATGACCGGCATCGTGGTGCCGCGTCCGATCGCCTGGGTGACGAGCCTGTCCCGCGCAGGCGTGCTCAACCTCGCGCCGTTCAGCGCCTTCACCTTCGTCTCGCAGAAGCCGCCGATGCTGGCCATCAGCGTCGGCCGCAAGGGCGCCGACTACAAGGACACCGCGCACAACATTCTCGACACCGAGGAATATGTGATCCACATCGCCGATACCCCGCTGATGCAGGCCGTGCACGACTCATCGGTAGAGCATCCGCCTGAGATCAGCGAGGTCGCGGAGCTTGGCCTCGAGACGCTCCCGAGCGAGCGCATCAAGGTGCCGCGGCTCAGCATTGCACCGGTTGCGATGGAATGCCGCTTCCGGCAGTGCCTGGAATTCGGCGACGCCCGCAGCCGCCTGATCGTCGGCGAAGTCGTGATGTTCCACCTCCGCGACGGCCTCGTGAACGACGGCAAGGTCGAAACCGCGGCGCTCGATCCGATCGCGCGCATCGGCGGACCGCGCTACGCCCGGCTCGGCGAGATCGTGACGCTGCGCGGCGTGTTCCAGACTCCCAAATCGAAAGACTGAGCGCGCTGCCCCGCGCGCGCCTCAAGACCATTGGAGAACGACCATGCGACTCGTGAGTTATCTCGTGGACGGAGAGCCGCACTATGGTGCCGCCATCGAAGGCGGTGTCGTCGATCTGACCCGGCGGGTCGGCCGCGACTTCTCCGATTTGAGGGCGCTGATCGCAGCCAATGCGCTGGCCGACGCGCAGGAAGCCGTCGCTGGGCAGAAGCCGGATTATGCGCTCGACGAGCTCGTGCTGCTTCCGCCGGTGTTGGCGCCGGAAAAGCTCTGGTGCATCGGCGTCAATTATGCCGAGCGCAATGCCGAGTATAAAGACAGCTCCGACCTGCCCAAATATCCCAGCCTGTTCGTGCGCAGCATGTCCTCGATGACGGGCTCCGGTCAGCCGCTGGAGAAGCCCACGGTATCCGATCAGCTCGATTATGAAGGCGAACTCGTCATCGTGATCGGGCAGGGCGGCCGCCACATTCCGCGCGAGAAGGCCTGGTCGCACATCTTCGGCATGACGCTGTGCAACGAGGGCACGATCCGCGACTGGCTGCGCCACGGCAAGTTCAACGTCACGCAGGGCAAGAATTTCGATCGCTCCGGCAGCATCGGTCCGTGGATCGTCACGTCGGACGAGCTCGACCCGCGCGGGCCGCACGATATCGTCACGCGCGTCAACGGCGAGGTGCGGCAGCAGGACACCACCGAGCGGCTGATGTTTCCGTTCGATTTTCTGATCTCCTATCTCTCCACCTTCGCCACCCTGAAGCCCGGCGACATGATCGTGACGGGCACGCCGACCGGCGCCGGCGCCCGCTTCGACCCGCCGCGCTGGCTGAAAGTCGGCGATGTCGTCGAGGTCGAATCCAGCCGCATTGGCGTGCTGCGCAACACCGTCGCGGCGGAGAGTTAAACCATGCTGGATACCGCCACGATCGAACGCCTTGCCGCGCGCCTTGACGAGGCCGAGCGCACCAAGACGCTGATCACGATGTTCACCAAAGACTATCCCGATTTCAGCATCGAGGATGCCTATGCCGTTCAGCGCGCCTGGACAAAACTCCAGCTCGGACGCGGCCGGGTTATCAAGGGCCACAAGATCGGCCTGACCTCGAAGGCGATGCAGAACGCGGTCGGCATTTCCGAGCCGGATTACGGCGTGCTGTTCGCCGACATGTTCTATGCCGATGCCACGCCGATTCCGTTCGACCGTTTTCACGCGCCGCGCATCGAGGTCGAGCTCGCCTTCGTGCTGAAGGCGCCGCTGCGCGGGCCGGATTGCACCATCTTCGACGTGCTCAACGCCACCGACTATGTCACGCCCGCGCTGGAGATCCTGGAGACGCGCATGCACCGCGTCGATCCCGACACCGGCAAGGCGCGAAAGGTGATGGACACGATCTCGGACAACGCGGCGAATGCCGCGCTGGTGCTCGGCGGCCGGCCGTTCCGCCCGATGGACGCGGACATGCGCTGGATCGGCGCGCTGTTGTTCCGCAACGGCGAGGTCGAGGAGACCGGGCTTGCGGCCGGCGTGCTCAATCATCCCGCCAACGGCATCGCCTGGCTCGCGAACCGCCTCGCGCCGCATGACGAGCATCTCGCCGCCGGCGAGGTGGTGCTGGCGGGGTCGTTCACGCGTCCGGTCGATATCCGCCGTGGCGACACGTTTCATGCCGACTACGGCGCGTTCGGCTCGGTGTCGTGCCAGTTCGTCTGAACCAACAATAAACGGGAGCGCATCATGACAGGCCAAACGCGGCGCAAGAGCATCCACATCGGCGGCTTCAAGCACGCCAACCCGATTCCGAACGCCTGCCGCATCGGCAATCTCGTGATGTCAGGCGTCATCCTCGGCCGCGATGCCGCCGGCGCGATGCCCGAGAGCCTCGATTCCCAATGCGCCAACATGTTCGCCCATATGAAGGCGACCGTTGAGGCCGCCGGCGGCACCACCGACGACATCATCAAGATGACGGTGTGGCTGAAGGACCGTACGCAGCGCGGCCCGGTCAACGTCGAGTGGCTGAAGATGTTTCCGGACGAGCATTCGCGCCCGGCGCGCCACGCGCTGCCGATGGACAACATGGACGGCGGCGCACTGGTGCAGTGCGACTTCACCGCCATGATCGACTAAAGGAGTTTGCGCATGCCGACCTATCTGCCGTTCGACCCGAACCCGCGCCGCCCGGTCAAGGCGCCGCCGCCCAAAACCGTCGACAGCCAGTTTCACGTGCTCGGCCCCATCGACAAATATCCGGAACGTCCCGGCGCGGCCTATCGGATGCCGACCGCGACCTGGGAAGCGGCGCTGCGCGTGCACAAGACGCTCGGCATCGAGCGCGGCATCATCGTGCAGACCACGACCTACGGCGCCGATCATGCCGTCGTGCTCGACGGTCTCGCCGCGATGGGCCCGAACTATCGCGGCTGCGCCAACGCGCTGGTGTTCGCGGAGGCGAACGACGCTTATCTCGCCAAGCTGCATGATGCAGGTGTCCGCGGCGCGCGCTTCAGCTTCCGCCAGGAGCTCGGCGCCGTGCTGTCGGATGCCGATTTCGCCCGCGCGATTGCGCGCATCCGCGAGCTCGGCTGGTACGTCAAGATCCAGCCCGAGAAGGACGGCATCGTTTCCAGCGTCGCCAAATACGAGAATCTCGACGTGCCCGTGCTGATCGACCACATGGCGCGTCCCGATCCGGAAGCCGGCAGGAACGATCCGAATTTGCGCAAGATGCTCGAGCTGCTCGCCAGGGGCAATTTCTGGGTGATGCTGTCACTCGGCGAGAAGACCTCGAAGCGCGGTGCTCCTTACGACGACGTCATCCCGATCGCGCGCGCCTATATCGAGGCCGCAGTCGACCGCTGCGTCTGGGCCAGCGACTGGCCGCATCCGGTCTCGGTCAAGCAGCCGCCCAACGACGCCGATCTGCTCGAGCTGATGTACCGCTACGCAGCCGATCAGACGGAGCTGGAGAAGATATTGGTGCACAATCCGGCAAGGCTGTTCGGCTTTCCGGATTAGGGCGAGATGAGCTGAAGCCGAGTCGAGTTTAACCGCGAATACCGCTCTCTCCGTTCCCTCCCCCCGTGTGGGGGAGGGTCAGGGAGGGGGGTG
>NZ_JBVVPN010000033.1:77863-83642 GCF_055811035.1 Bradyrhizobium sp. MI1.10 | reverse complement strand
GCCATCGGCTATATCAGCCCGGTCGAGATGGAGCTAAAATCGGCTTGATCCATGTCCACTTTTTTGGGGGAAGATCAGACTGCCTCCGCGGAAAGACTCTGGATTGCTTCGCTACGCTCGCAATGACGACGGTTAAAGCTACGCCGGAAATCTTGCCGCCGTGTCCTCCAGCGGCAGCCGGAGTCCGTTCGCCAGGTAGGATACCGTGCGGTAGAAGCCGCACAGCAGCATGATCTCCAGGATCTGCGCCTCGTCGTAATGCGCCGACAGCGCGGCGAATTCGGCGTCGCCAAGCGTCGCACGGTGATGCAGCGCGTCGATGGCGGCGATCAGCGCCTGCTCGGCCGGGGACCAGCACGGCGACGCCGCATCGCCCTGCACGGTGGCACGCACCTCATCAGAGGTGAGCTTCGCGGGCGCCGCGAAGACCGCGACGTGCACGCCCCATTCATATTCGCATTTGTTCAGCGCGCAGGTGCGGTCAATGACGATCTCGCGCTGGCGCAACGAGAGCGGGCCGGGATCGAGCAGGCCGGCGGCGCGAAATTTGTCCCAGGCGCGGGTTTGGCCCGCCATCACCCGGAACAGCAGCAGCGGCGGCGCACCGCGCATGATGCGGTCGAACTGCGCCTGGATCTCCGGGGGATAAGGCGGGGTGAGCGGGGCAATGCGCGGCGTGGCCTGGGACATCGGCCGTCTTCCTTGCTACATTTACTGTAGCATTACGCTACACTATTTGTAGCGACACGCAAGAGGCCGACAATGGCGAAACAGACCACTTCCAGATCGCGCGGCGTCCGTGGCTCGCGCACCGGGCGGCCGATCATGGTGCTGCTCGACCTCCTGGGACGACGCTGGAGCCTGCGGATCCTGTGGGAATTGCGCGATGCCCCCCTCACCTCGCGCGCATTGCGCACCGCCTGCGACGAGGCCTCGCCGACGGTGCTGCAGGCGCGGCTGGACGATTTACGCGAGGCCGGGTTCGTGGCGCTCGGCGAAGCCAGCGGTTACGGGCTGACGGCGCTCGGACGGGAATTGTGCGAGACGTTCATGCCGCTGCATAGGTTTGCGGAGAGGTGGCGCAGCAAGAGCGGCGCGTAAGTCTAGCGATGCCGTCCCGACAAGCTCGTCATTGCGAGCGAAGCGAAGCAATCCAGAATTTTTCCGCAGAGGCAGTCTGGATTGCTTCGCTTCGCTCGCAATGACGGGGAGGCAACAGCTACGCCGCCGCCACCGTCAGATTCGCGCCATCCACTTGCACCACCTTCACACGCGTGCCCGCCGGCGTATCGGGGCCTGCGACGCGCCAGACCGTGTCGCCAATGCGCATGGTGCCGTTGCCGTCGACGATCGGCTTCTCCAGCGTGAACTCGCGGCCCAAGAGCGCCTCGGAGCGCTTGTTGAGGAAGGGGCTGGCGGCAATTGCATCCGGCTTCGGCCGGGCGAGGCGGCGCCATACCGGCACGGCGGCGGCGGCGAAGATCGCGAACATCACGAGCTGGATCTGCCAGGATATCGCTACTCCGAACGAGATCAGCCCGACCAGCAGCGCGGCGAGTCCGAGCCAGAACAGGAAGACTCCCGGCGCCAGCACCTCCAGCGCCATCAGGATGAAGCCGAAGATCAGCCAGTTCCAGGTGCCGAGCGATACGAACATGTCGGTCATGACACGACCTCTTTGAAATGACGCATGCCCTTGTCGGAAAACCGGTGTCCACTTTTCCGGGGCATGCGCTTTACCCCTGACGCGGCGGCACCGCGGGTGGCGTGCTGCCGGTCGTCGGCACCGAGCCGCGGCGGGCGGCAGCGGCCGCGGACGCCGCGCTTTCACCGAACGTTGCCTTTGCAATCTCGCCGATGCCGGCGAGCGAGCCCAGCATGCTCATGGCTTCGACCGGAAGCATGATGACCTTCTGGTTCGGCGATTCAGCCAGCTGCCCGAACGCCTTGATATACTTGTCGGCGATAAAATAGTTCAGCGCCGCGACGTCGCCCTTGGCGATGGCTTCACTGACCATCTGCGTCGCCTTGGCCTCAGCTTCCGCCGACCGCTCGCGTGCTTCGGCGTCGCGGAAGGCGGCCTCGCGGCGACCTTCCGCCTGGAGAATTTGGCCCTGCTTGGCACCCTCGGCGCGCAGGATCTCGGACTGGCGTGCACCTTCAGCCTGAAGGATGTCGGCGCGTTTGACGCGCTCGGCCTTCATCTGTCGGCCCATGGCTTCGACGAGGTCCGCCGGCGGCACGATGTCCTTGATCTCGATACGATTGACCTTAAGGCCCCAGGGCGAGACGGCGGCATCGACCACACGCAGCAGGCGCTCGTTGATTTCGTCGCGATGCGACAACACCTGGTCGAGATCCATCGACCCCATCACCGAACGGATGTTAGTCATGGTCAGCACGGTGACGGCTTGGGTCAGGTTTGAGACCTCGTAGCTCGCCTTGGCGGCGTCGAACACCTGAAAGAAGGCGACGCCGTCGACCGTCACGGTGGCGTTGTCCTTGGTGATCACCTCTTGCTCGGGAATGTCGATCACCTGCTCCATCATGTTGATCTTGCGTCCGACGCGATCGAAATAGGGCACGATCAGATTGAGCCCGGGGCTCAGCGTCTGGGTGTATTTGCCGAACCGCTCGATGGTCCAGTCATAGCCCTGCGGCACCGTCTTTACGCCGGCCACCAGCGTGACGATGACGAGCAAAACCAGGACAATCGCGAAAATGTCGAAACCGCTCATATTTCCTCCAAGGCGGAAAAGATTGTCGGAAAAGGCCCTTTTCCGCGCTGTCATTGGTCGGGATCACGACCCCAAGGGTTCAGTAAAGCGTTCGGTAAAGGATCCAGCGGTCGTAGATGATTTCGGCATCGGCAGGATTCTACACAAGACGCCGGGAGAGGGAATGGTCGCGATTATGTATTTGCGAGGCGCTCTTGAAAGCGTGCTGGAGCAGACCTAGCGACGACGTTAACGAATCCGGCCGTGCCGGCGGTCGCAGCCAAATCCTACTCGATGACCTCGTTCGCGGTTGCGAGCAGGCTTGGCGAAAGCGTGACGCCGATCGCCCTGGCCGTCTTCAAGTTGATCGCCAGCTCGAACGTGGTTGGATTTTGGACCGGCAGGTCGGCCGCCCGCGCCCCCTTCAGGATGCGATCGATATAGGAGGCGGCGCGGCGGAGCTGCTCGGCGCTGTCGGTGCTGTAGGACATCAAGCCACCCTCGTCGACGAAGGTACGGCTCCAGAACACCGCCGGCACGCGCGCTTCATTGATGGCCGCCAGCAGAAGCGCACGGTTGGACATGGTGAAGAAGTCCGGCAGCACCAGCAGGCCGCCGTCTTTCCGCGAAGCCAGGGCGACGATCGAGGCCGTGTCATGGATCGGCGCCGGCTCCACCGTCACATCGAGCGCGCGGCCAGCGTCCTCGATCGTACCCAGCATCAGCGGCGCGAACGGCGCGGTGGCGGGATTGTAGACCACGAAGACACGGGACGGTCTTGGCACGACCTGCGTCAGCATCTCGAGCCATTTTCCGGCCAGCGGGCCGTCGTAATCGGTGAAGCCGGTGACATTGCCGCCGGGATGGGCGAGATTCTGGACAAAGCCCTGGCTGACCGGATCGGTGACGACGGCGAAAACGATCGGGATCGTCGTCGTGCGCCGGCGCAGCTCCTCGACCGAGGGCGTGCCGACCGCAAGCAGGATGTCGGGCTTGAGCGCCACGAGTTCGTCAGCGAATTGCGCGATCCGTGCGCGGTCGCCGCCGCCGTTGCGCCAATCGATCTCAAGGCTGCCGTGCTCCTTCCAGCCATGGCCGGCAAGCGCCTGGACCAGGACCGCGCTACGCGTCTGCCCGATCGCATCGTCGGCCGCCGTGACCGAGAGCACGCCGAGCCGGCGCGTCGGCTGCTGCGCCAGCACTGAGGCCGGCAGCGCAGCGGCCACCCCAAGAAGCGCCAGAACCTCGCGGCGGTTCATGGGGCGCTCCTCGGATCCAGGCTCACTCTATCCAGCCCTGGAGTTCGCGCAGCACCAGCGTTCGGATCACATCCATGCCTGGGTCGCTGTCGTTGAGGCAGGGGATCGCGGAAAACTGCTCGCCACCATTGTGCTCGAAGATCTCGGCATTCTCCTGCGCGATCTCCTCCAACGTCTCCAGGCAGTCGGCGGAAAAACCAGGCGTGATCACCGCGATGCGGCGCACGCCCTCTTTCGCCAGACGCTCCATGGTCTTGTCGGTGTAGGGCTGCAGCCACTCGTCGAATCCGAAGCGCGACTGAAAGGTCAGCAGCAGCTTTGTCTCGTCCATCCCGAGCCGGCGGCGCAGCGCCTCGGTGGTCGCGACGCATTGGTCCTGATAGGGATCGCCCTTGTCGACATAGGCCTTCGGCATGCCGTGGAAGGAGGCGACGATCAGCTCCGGCTTGAACGGCAGGCTCGCCAGATGCGTCTCGACGGAGGTGGCGAGCGCCTCGATATAGGCTTCGTCCTCGTAATAAGGCGGCGTCACCCGCAGCGTCGGCTGCGCGCGCAGCCGCGCAAGCACGCGAAACACCTCGTCGCAGACAGTGGCCGACGTCGCGGCGGAATATTGCGGATAGAGCGGTACGGCAAGGATGCGATCGCAGCCCTTCGCAATCAGCGCATCGACGCCCGACCTGATCGAGGGATTACCGTAGCGCATCGCCCATTCCACCGTGACCTGGTCGCGGTCCGACAGCATGGCTCCGAGCTTGTCGCTCTGCGAGCGCGTGATGGTCTTGAGCGGCGACTCGTTCTTCTCGGTGTTCCAGATTTTGAGATAGTCGCGCGCCTTGGCGCGGGGGCGGGTGCGCAGGATGATGCCGTTCAGCACCAGCTTCCAGATCAAGCCCTGATCCTCGATGACGCGGGCGTCCGAGAGGAACTCCTTCAGATAGACCCGCACGCCGCGCGCGTCGGCGGTATCGGGCGTGCCGAGATTGACCAGGAGCACGCCGACGCGCGAGGGGGCGGGCTGCGTGGCCGGCATCGCGGTCTGGCTGGGGGCGATTGTCATCATGATCCGTTGCGTCGCGCGTTGTTCCGAACTTGTCAAGATTGGCCCGGTTTCGCTAGGGTCCGTGCGCAGGGGAGAGAACCATGACGCTGGCGGAATGGTGCGTTTTCGGGGCGCTGCTGCTCTATCTCTTAACGATCGTCGCGATCAAATGGATCAGATTTCGCGGCTTCGACAATTCGCGGCCGCGCGACCCAGCCTTCTTCGAGGACGCGCTGGCGCAGCGCGCGCTCGGCGCGCACCAGAACGGCATCGAGACCTTTCCGTTCTTCGCCTTCGCCGTGCTGCTCGCCGAATACAGGGATTCGCCGCAGCGCCTGATCGACGAGCTCGCGGTACTGTTCCTGATCGTGCGGATCGCCTACGTGCTGACCTATCTCGGCAACCGCCCGACGCTGCGCTCGATCCTCTGGAGCATCGGCTTTGCGATCAATCTCGGGATATTCTTCATGCCGGCGTTGAAGCAGTTTCTGCCGGTGTGACCCCTTTTTTTCTTCCTTCTCCCCTTGTGGGAGAAGGTGGCGCGAAGCGCCGGATGAGGGGTTCTATCCGCGAACGCAGCTGTAAGAGGATCGCTCGCGGAGACAACCCCTCACCCGTGGGGGGGGGGGGGGGGGGGGGCCCCCCCCCCCCCCCCGGGGGGGGGGGGCCCGCGCGGGGGGGGGGGGCGGGGGGCCCCGGGGGGGGGGCGGGGGGGGGGGGGCCCCCCCGGGGGGGGGGGGGGGGGGGGGTGGGGGCCCCCG
>NZ_JBVVPN010000033.1:51347-77853 GCF_055811035.1 Bradyrhizobium sp. MI1.10 | reverse complement strand
GTGGGGCCCTACCCGCCACCGCTGGTTGACCCGGACCGCTCGCGCACACACCCCCCCCCCGGGCCGCCGCTCGCGCGGCGAGCCACCCTCTCCCACAAGGGGCGAGGGAAAAACTCAAAAACACGTCGTCCGTTCGGCCGCGACGTAACCCAACAACAGGCCTGCGCCGAACAGCAGCACGAGGCCGGCGGCGGCGAATTCGATGCCGCGCATGAACAGTGCGCCGCTGCCGTCGCGTCCGGCGCTCAGGCGGGCGGCGATGTCCTTGGCGGAGACGGCGACCACCGCAATGGCCGCGACCGTGATCGCGGTGCCGAGCCCCATCAGCAAGGTCGCGGCGATGCCGGCCCAGAACAGGCCCTGGGCCAGCGCGAACACCAGCACCAGGATCGCGCCCGAACAGGGACGGATGCCGACGGTCAGGATCGCGGCAAAGCCGCGCCCCCAGCCACCGGGGCCGGCGAGCTCGCTCGGGGTGGGGCCGTGGGAATGGCCGCAATGCTCGTCATGGACGTGGTTATGCTGGTGGTGATGATGGGCGTGCGCATGGTGATGGTCGTGATCATGGTCATGCGGCACGCCCGCGATCGCCGGCACCGGTTGAACCGCCTGCAGCGCACGGATGAAAGTGCGGCCCTTGACCCAGACCAGGCGCAGACCGAACAGCGCGATCAACGCGTAGCTCGCGATTTCGATCACGCCCTCCGCCTTGCACATAGTCTTGGCGGTCGCATTCAGCACCCAGGCCGAGATGCCGACCATCAGGATCGCCACCAGCGACTGCATCAACGCCGAGGCAAACGACAGCGCGATGCCCCGCCGGGCGGTCTCGCGATTGGCGACGAGATAGGAGGCGATCACCGCCTTGCCGTGGCCCGGGCCGGCCGCGTGGAAAATGCCATAGGCAAAGGAAATGAACAGCAGCGTCCACACCGCGGAGCCATCGGACTTCGCGGCGCGGATGGTCGCCGACATCTGCCGATAGAATTCCGACTGTTTTGCCAACAGCCAGCCGATCAAGCCGCCGGCCTCGGGCTGGGCAGCTTGTGGCGAACGCGGCGCGCCGAACGGGTTCTGCGCGAGGAGATCGTGGAGCGCCGCATCGGTCACGCCCACGACGAGAAGAACGCCGGCGCAGACAGCGAGCCCGCGTGCCATGGGCGTGAGTTGCCGCTTCACGGGCAATCCACCGTGATCTTGTTGGCGAACATCATGCCGAAATTGGAATTCTCGCCGTTCATGAAGGTCTGCTCGTTGAGCTTCTGCGCACTCGCGGTGCCGTCGCTCGGCCGCTCCAGCTTCATCTGGCAGCCGGCGGGCGCGCCGACCAGCTTGACCGGGTTGTCCTTGGCCATCTGGAAGTCGATGAAGAAGGAACGGTCGAACACTTCGAGCATCAATTGCCTGGGCTTGAGGGGGTTCTTCAGCGGTAGCGTGAAGTGCAGGGTCAGGACAGTATCCTTGTAGTCGAGGAAGTAGTCGACCGGCTCCTGGAATCGCTCCTTCTTGCCGTCGGCTCGCGCGAAGGTGAAGTAGGCATATTCCTTCAGCGACTCGACATTGGTCTGCGCCAGCGGCCCCAGCTCCTCGCGGGTGTAGGCGCCCTTGGTCTTGCTCTCGAGCCCCTGCACCGCATAGGCCGAGAACATGTCGTCAAACGTCCAGGCGTGGCGCACGCCGGTGATGCTGCCGTCCGCGGCATAGAGCAACTCGCTGGTCGCAGTGATCCAGACATGCGGATGCGCCCGCGCCGCGCCTGCCGCGAGCGACAGGGCGACACCGAGCAGCAGCCCCAACAGGGCCCGCATGCCCATCAGGCCGCCTTCGGAGCGTCGAGCAGGCCGCGGCGACGCAAGAGCGCGTCGGGCTCCGGCGGGCGGCCGCGGAAGGCCTCATAGGCGGCTTCCGGATCGACCGATCCGCCGCTCGAGTAGATGTCATCGTGCAGGCGTTTTGCGACGGCGGGATCGAAGATGTCGCCGGCTTCCTCGAACGCGCCGAAGGCGTCGGCATCCATCACCTCCGACCACATGTAGCTGTAATAGCCGGCGGCATAGTGATCGCCGGTGAAGATGTGACCGAATTGCGTGGGACGGTGACGCAGCGAGATCTCCTCGGGCATGCCGATCTTTTCCAGCTCGCGTCTCTCGAAGGCGCGGACATCCTGCGCGGCGGAGGCCGGCTGGGTGTGGAATTCGAGATCGATCAGCGCCGAGGAGACGAACTCGACGGTGGCAAAACCCTGGTTGAATTTTCGCGCGGCCAGGAACCGTTGCAGCAGATCGTCCGGCAGCGGCTCGCCGGTCTGGTAGTGGCGGGCGAATTGCTGCAGCACCTCGGGCCGCTCCTGCCAGTGCTCGTAGAGCTGCGACGGCAACTCGACGAAATCGGTGAACACGGAGGTGCCCGACAGCGACGGATAGGTCACGTTGGAGAGCATGCCGTGCAGGCCGTGGCCGAACTCGTGGAACAGGGTGCGGGCGTCGTCCGGCGACAGCAGCGAGGGTTCCCCATCCGCGCCCTTGGAGAAGTTGCAGATGTTGAGGATCAGCGGCGCGACCTCGCCGTCGAGCTTCTGCTGGTCGCGCAGCGAGGTCATCCAGGCCCCGGAGCGCTTCGACGGCCGGGCGAAGTAGTCGCCATAGAACAGCGCCTTGTGCTTGCCGTCCTGCCCCTTCATCTCCCAAACCCGGACGTCCGGATGCCAGACCGGCACGTTCTTGCGCTCCTCGAAGGTGACGCCGAACAGGCGCGTGGCACAGTCGAAGGCGGCGGCGATCATGTGATCGAGCGCGAGATACGGCTTGATCGCGGCATCGTCGAAATTGGCGCGCTGAAGGCGCAGCTTTTCGGCATAGAAGCGCCAGTCCCAGGGGGCGAGCTTGAAATTGCCGCCCTCCTCCGTGATCAGCGCCTGCATGTCGTCGCGGTCGGCGAGCGCCCGCGCCCGCGCCGGTTTCCAGACCCGCTCCAGAAGGCCGCGCACCGCTTCCGGCGTCTTGGCCATGGAATCCTCGAGCCGGTAGGCCGCGAAAGTCGGATAGCCCAGGAGATTGGCGCTCTCCTCGCGCAGCTTCAGGACCTCGACGATGGTCGCGTTGTTGTCGTTGGCGTTGCCGTTGTCGCCCCGCGCGGTGAAGGCCTTGTAGACCTTCTCGCGCAGGTCACGCCGGGCCGAGCTCTTCAGGAACTGTTCGACCGAGGAGCGCGACAGGGTGACGATGGCCTTGCCGGCCATGCCGCGTTCTTCCGCCGCAGCCTTGGCACTGGCGACAAAACTCTCCGGCAGGCCCTGGCGGTCGGCTTCGCCGAGCTCCATGAACCATTCCTGCTCGTCGCCGAGCAGATGATGACTGAAGCTGGTGCCGAGCTGGGCGAGTCTCTCGTTGATCTCTGCCATCCGCGCCTTGGCCTCTTCGGAGAGGCCCGCGCCGGAGCGGTGGAAGCGGGTGTAGGTACGCTCGAGCAGGCGGAGCTGTTCCGGTGTCAGACCGAGATTGGCGCGGTTCTCGTGCAGCTGGGCGATGCGACCAAACAGCACGGCGTTCATCATGATCGGATTCCAGTGCCGCGCCATCCGCAAGGAAACCTCCTTGTCGATCTCCAGGATGGCCGGGTTGGAATGCGCCGAGACGAGGTCGTAGAAGACCGAGGCGACCTTGCTGAGCAGCTTGCCCGAGCGCTCCAGCGCCGTGATGGTGTTGGCGAAGTCGGCCGCGGTCGGGTCGTTGGTGATCGCAGCGATCTCGGCGGAGTGGTCCGCGAAGGCCTGCTCGAAGGCCGGCAGGAAGTGCTCCGGCTTGATCTCATCGAAGGGCGGGGTCGCAAATGGCGTCACCCAGGCCTTCAGCAGCGGGTTGGTCTCGGAGTCCGTAGTTTGGCGGGTTTCTGACATTACAAGTCCCGATTTGTGGCTCGATTGTTGCGGCCAGCTATAGCACGCGATAGGGCTTTTTTGGGCCATTTGCCCTTGCTCCCGGCTGCCTTTTCGGGGAGATTGCGGCCCTTCAAAGCCTAGGACCCCTGAGCTCATGAACGCGACTTCCTCGTCTTCCCGTCGGATCGTCTGGCCGAGCGTCATCACCGTCATCAGCGCCGCCATCCTTATCGGCGCCGAGGTGTTCGGCGCGGCGTTTGCCGGCGGCTGGGCGCTCGCGATCCTGTTCGGGCTGGGCGAGCAGGGCACGCACATCCTTCAGGCCGCGCTGTTCGCGCTCGGCGTGCTCGTCATGACTGCCTTCATCCGCGCCGCTCAGCGCGTCGAGCCGTTCACGAAGCGCGGCTGAAGCGCGCACGCGCGCGAGTGACGCGCGCCGCACAGAAAACTTAACGCGCGTTCATCTTCCGCGTCGCTCGCGCAACACTGCGCAAGCAGATGTTAGGCAATTCTGTTCGCAGCCTAAAAAATCTCTTGCGAAGCAGAGTCAAAACACTTATGTGCGGATTGCCCAATTTCGCACGTGCCTGTGGTCGTGTGTCAGTCGGTAGGTATCCGGACAAGAGGCCGGACAGCCGCCAAGGGGCGAAGAAGCCGAGGGGCCCTTCGGAAGTGTGGAAGTCGGAAGGCTCATAGCCGGAAGACGAAAGCAAACCCGGAGCGTCCAGCATCTCTCTCAAAGAGATGCCTTGTCGAAGGTGACTTTGCTCTTTGCAACCGTGACTGGCAGCCGGAGGCGAACCGGCGCACCCCGCTCTCAACGGGGGACGCGACTTAAAGCAACGACGGATCGGGCTTTTTTGGTCTCTACCGGCAGTCCAACGCCGGCGCGGGCTACTGAAAAGGCTTGTCCTTCATTGCCAGGTGTGCGGGCGGGAACATTCCCAACCAATCCACGGCAGCACAGTCTGATCTGAGTCTTTGGCTCGTCGCGCCTCCATCGCGCGATCTGGCCGGAGCGCTCTTATCCGACGTCATTTTTTGAACGGATCCCCGTCGCTGGGCCGTTTGGGAGAGTGCTATGACCGACCGTATCCAGGAATTCCTGCGCAACCGCCGCAGCGAGGGCCTCGACACCGAACCGTGCCTCGTCGTCGACCTCGAAGTCGTGCGCGACAATTACCAGACCTTTGCCAAGGCGCTGCCCGACAGCCGCGTGTTCTATGCGGTCAAGGCGAACCCGGCGCCGGAAGTGCTGGCTTTGCTCGCCTCCATGGGCTCCTGCTTCGACACCGCCACGGTCGCCGAGATCGAGATGGCGTTGGCCGCCGGTGCGACGCCCGACCGCATCTCCTTCGGCAACACGATCAAGAAGGAGCGCGACATCGCGCGTGCCTTCGCGCTCGGCATTCGGCTGTTCGCGGTCGATTGCGCCGCCGAAGTCGAGAAGGTCGCCCGTGCCGCTCCCGGCGCAAAGGTGTTCTGCCGCATCCTCTATGACTGCGCCGGCGCCGAATGGCCGCTGTCGCGCAAGTTCGGCTGCGACCCGGAGATGGCCGTCGACGTGCTCGACGTTGCCAAGCGTCTGGGCCTGGAGCCGTGCGGCATCTCCTTCCATGTCGGGTCGCAGCAGCGCAAGGTGAAGGCGTGGGACCGTGCGCTGGCGATGGCCTCGCAGGTGTTCCGCGACTGCGCGGAGCGCGGTATCAACCTGACCATGGTCAACATGGGCGGCGGTTTCCCGACCAAGTACCTGAAGGACGTGCCGCCGGTGGTCACCTACGGGCGCTCGATCTTCCGCGCGCTGCGCAAGCACTTCGGCAACCAGATTCCGGAGACCATCATCGAGCCGGGCCGCGGCATGGTGGGCAACGCCGGCATCATCGAGTCCGAGGTCGTGCTCATCTCCAAGAAGAGCGACGAGGACGAGGTGCGCTGGGTCTATCTGGACATCGGCAAGTTCGGCGGTCTCGCCGAGACCATGGACGAGTCGATCCGTTACGCCATCCGCACCCCGCATGACGGTGCGGACATGACACCGTGCGTGCTCGCTGGGCCAACCTGCGACAGCGCCGACGTGCTGTACGAGAAGAACCCGTATCCGCTTCCGGTGACGCTCGAGATCGGCGACAAGCTGCTGATCGAAGGCACCGGGGCCTATACGTCGACCTACTCGGCGGTGGCGTTCAACGGCATCCCGCCGCTGAAGACCTACCATATCTGATCGCCTCTCTTTCCGAGGCCTGACGAACCCGGGAGCCGGCTTGCCGGCTCCTCCCTGACATTTCGATCTGACGACGCCTTGGACCGGCGTGCTTTGCGCACGTCGGTTTCAAGCGGGGAATGACGCGCCATGACTGCTCTTCGGAAGACACAGATTGACCCCACCTCGAAAGCCGCTCCGTTCGCGATCCGTGCGGAGCGTGCGGCCGACGTTGCGATGCGTGAAGCGCTGCTCGATGCGTCCTTTGGCGATAACCGCCATGGCCGCACCTGCCAGCGCCTGCGCGACGGACGCGCACCCGCAGCCGGCCTTGCGCTGGCCGCGATGCGCGAGGGGAAGCTCGTGGGAACCGTGCGGCTGTGGCACGTCAGCGCCGGAGGCAGGCCCGCTCTGGTCCTCGGACCGCTGGCGGTGGACCCTGCCTGCCGCGAGCTCGGGATCGGCGCCGCGCTGATGCAACAAGCGCTGGCTGCCGCCCGGGCGCGCGGGCATGCCGCCGTGATCCTGCTCGGCGACGCCCCTTACTACGCCCGCTTCGGCTTCTCGGCCGACAACACCGGCGCACTGGGGCTGCCCGGCCCGTTCGAGCGCGACCGCCTGCTGGCGATCGAATTCCAGGCCGGTGTGCTGGATGGCGCCGCCGGGATGATCGTCCCGACTGGCGCGGCCCTACCCAAACGGAGGGTAGTTCGCGGCCTCGAGGCGCGCGCGGCGTAAGGGATTGCCATGATCGCGATGACCAAAGCCGCGGCGAGCGGAGATGCTCGCGCGACCCTTTGCTTTAGGGTTGCGCGGGCCTGAGAAACGCCCTTTAACCCGCCAAACGCCCCCTTCAGTCGAGGCCCAAGACCATGTCCCGTCGCCTGATCTCCACCGGCTCTCCGCTTGAGAAGACCGTCGGCTACAGCCGCGCCGTGATCGACGGCGAGTTCGCCTTCGTCGCGGGCACCACCGGCTATGACTACACGACGATGGCCATGCCGGCCGATGTCACGAGCCAGTCACGCAACTGCTTCAAGACCATCGAAGCCGCCCTGCAGGAGGGCGGATTCGAGATGGCCGATATCGTCCGCGCGACCTATTACGTCACCGACGCTAGCTATATCGATGCCCATTTCGCCGTCTGCGGCGAGGTTCTCGGTGACATCAGGCCGGCCGCGACCTTGGTGGTCGTCAGCGGCCTCGCCAAGCCCGAGATGAAGGTCGAGATCGAAGTCACCGCCAAGCGCCGTAGCGCTTGATCCACCCACCCTTTGTCCGCCAGCACGTTCCGGAGAAACCATCCCATGAGCCCCGCCTCGCAGATCTACGCGAAGATCACTGGTCCCATCGTCATGGTCGGCTTCGGCTCCATCGGGAAAGGCACGTTGCCGCTGATCGAGCGGCATCTCGATTACGACAAGTCGCGCGTCACCGTGATCGATCCCAAGGACGAGGGCCGCAAGGCGCATTGCGAGAAGCACAATGTGCGTTTCATCCAGAAGGCCGTGACCAGGGACAATTATCGCGAGTTGCTGACCCCGCTGCTCACTGAGGGCGGCGGCCAGGGCTTTTGCGTCAATCTCTCGGTCGATACCGGTTCCACCGACATCATGGAGCTCTGCAACGAGCTCGGCGCTCTCTATATTGACACCGTCAACGAGCCCTGGCTCGGCTTCTATTTCGACTCCTCGAAAGGCCCGGAAGCGCGCTCCAATTACGCCCTTCGCGAAGCGACGCTGGCTGCCAAGAAGGCGCGCCCTGCAGGCTCGACGACGGCGGTCTCCTGCTGTGGCGCCAATCCCGGCATGGTCTCCTTTTTTGTGAAGCAGGCGCTGCTCAATGTCGCCGCCGATCTGAAGCTCAATGCCCCCAAGCCGAAAACCAAAGCCGAATGGGCGGACTTGATGCGACAGGCCGGCATCAAGGGCATCCACATCGCTGAACGCGACACCCAGCGCTCCAAGAAGCCGAAAGAGCCGGATGTCTTCGTCAACACCTGGTCGGTGGAAGGTTTTCTGTCGGAAGGCGTGCAGCCATCAGAACTCGGCTGGGGCACCCATGAAAAATGGATGCCCGAAAATGCGCGGACTCACGAAGCCGGCTGTGGCGCTGCCATCTATCTGATGCAGCCCGGCGCCAACACGCGCGTGCGCACCTGGTGCCCGACCCGCGGCGCGCAGTATGGCTTCCTCGTCACCCACAACGAGTCGATCTCGATCGCCGACTATTTCACCGTGCGCGACGCATCGGGGACGGCGGTGTACCGTCCGACCTGCCACTATGCCTATCATCCGGCTGACGACGCCGTGCTGTCACTGCATGAAATGTTCGGCCGCGCCGCGAAGATGCAGGAGAAGCACCACATCCTCGACGAGAACGAGATCGTCGACGGTATCGACGAACTCGGCGTGCTGCTGTTCGGCCATGACAACAATGCCTATTGGTACGGCTCGCAGCTCTCCATCGAAGAGACCCGCAAGCTCGCGCCCTACCAGAACGCCACTGGCCTGCAAGTGACCTCCGCCGTGCTCGGCGGCATGGTGTGGGCGCTCGAAAACCCGAAGGAAGGCATCGTCGAAGCCGACGAGATGGATTTCGATCGCCTGCTGGAAATTCAGCTGCCGTATCTCGGCCCGGTGAAGGGGTTTTATACCGACTGGACGCCGCTGACGGATCGTCCGGGACTGTTTCCGGAGGATATCGATACGAGCGATCCCTGGCAGTTCCGGAATGTCCTGGTGCGGTAAGGGCGGCGCGCGCCTCGCCCATTGCTGTCATGCCCCGCGAAGGCGGGGCATCCAGTACGCCGCAGCCTCTCCGTATCCACGCACAACCTCTGGGATACTGGATCGTCCGCCTTCGCGGACGATGACAGCGAGCGCGCGGCCGTGACCTGACCTGACCTGACCTGACCTACTTCCTCTCAATCGGCGGCGCGATCTTCTCGGCTGGCGCTGGCGGCAATGCTGGTTTGGCCGCGCCGGCAGCCCCTTGCGTCTGCGGCTCGGGTCGCGCCGGCTCTGGGGCGGGCGTGGTCGGCCGGTCGCCGCCGGGCTTGGCTTCCGCGGGCTTGTTCTGATCGTCGGACGGCGTGCCTTGAAGGGGTTGCGTCGCCTGGGCCGTCTGCATCCGGGTCTCGGCGCGGATTTGCGCCAGCGACATGCCTGACACCACGACGCCGGCTGCGAACAGCGAGCAGGCCACCATCAGGTCGAGCTTCAGTCTGCGCTTGTCATATTGGCCGGGCATGTCGATCACCGCCTTTGTCTGTGGGATCAACGAAATCGCCGGTCTGCGGTTCCCTGCCCGTGACGGCCGGAACTCGACGCCTGCGCGCTCAATCCGTGGTGCTGACTTCCCAGGTGGCGTGGCGGACGCCGGGCAGGTGCTGGAGATCGGTCGCCACCGCATTCAGCTCGTTCGGGTCGACGGCGGTCGCGACCAGCTTTGCCACGATCTCGATCAAATCATCCCCGGTTTCGACCATTTCGATATCGGCCACCAGATATTTTGCGCCCTCGAGCTTCTCGACGAGCCGGTCACGCATGTCGGGCAAGGCGTCCGGTGCGACCGCGAGTTTGAAGTAATAGGTCGCCTCGGAAGTCTTCTCGTTCAGCGGGATGCGGTTGATGGCGTTGACCAATGGCCGCAGCATGGTGTTGCCGGCAATCACGAACACCGTCAGCGCCGCCGCCTGGGCGATCATGTCCGCGCCGGCGCAGGAGCCGACCGCGGCCGAAGCCCATAGCGTCGCCGCGGTATTGAGCCCGCGCACGTCCATGCCCTGCTTCATGATGACGCCGGCGCCGAGAAAGCCGATGCCCGAGACGACGTAGGAGATCACCCGCACCGCGCCGTCGGCGCCGGTCAGGTGCATGGCGAGATCGACGAAGGCGGCGGCGCCGACCGCGACCAGCACGTTCGTACGCAGGCCCGCGGTGCGCTGGCGGTACTGCCGCTCGGCACCGATCAGCGTGCCCAGCACGAAGGCCGTGAACAGACTGACCAGCGTGTCCGCAAAGTCAGCGATCTGGAAGGTCGTCAGAAACCGCATGGCCCCATCTACGGCCGGAACGATGACAGATCAAAGCTCCAGCAGCCCGCCATCCCCATTTTCGTCGGCGAACGCCAGCAGCGTCCCCTTGGCGTTCCAGGCGAGCGCGGCCACCGGCGGCGTGCCATTGCGGCGGACAAGGATCTCGGCGCCGTCCTCCAGACGCACCATCAGCACGGTGCCGTCGCTATAGCCGGCGGCGAAGATGTCGTTCCTGGGATGGCATGCGACGACCGACACGCGCGCCTGGAGCGGCGCGAGCATCGCGGGCTCCTTGCCCATCGGGCCGTCCTTGCTGGCAAACGGCCACAGGATCACCGTGTCGGCGCCCGAGGTCGCCAGCGCCTTGCCGCCCGCGCTCCACGACATCGAGCGGACGCGGCCGGGATAGCCGGTCATACGCATGTGCCTGTTGTCGGCAAGCCGCCACCCGTGCAGCGCGGATTCGTGCATCGTGGTGACCAGGAATTTGTTGTCCGGGCTGAAGGTGACGCCGAGATGCGAGCCAGCCCAGGGCAGGAATTCGGCCGATCCCGCCATGTTGGGAAACCACAGCGTCGCGCCGTTGTAATGGGCGATCGCGAGACGCTGGCCCTTCGGCGCAAACGCGAGGCCGCCAACGGTTGAGGGCACCTCAAGCGACTTCTCCTCGCTCTTGCCGCTCCTGAAGAAAGCGGTCTTGCCGGCCGACCAGGCGTAGGCACCGTCCGGATGCAGCGCCACCGCATCGATCCAGCGCCGTTTCGGGTCGCTCGCAAGCAGCGTCACCTCGCCCTTGGCGTCGAGCGACACGACTTTTCCATCGTCGCCGCCCATCACGAGGCGCTTGCCATCGGAGGCGGCCGAGAGAATGCCGCCGCTGTGCACGGCGACCTTGCTGATCTCGCCCTGGCCATCCACGAACGCGACATTCTCCTCGCCGCCGACGAAGGCAGCGCGGGGCCCAAGGAAATGCACGGAGGTCACGACCATGCCGAGCGCGAGCGGCTTGACGCGCTCGGTGACGGAGACGATCGAGGCGGAATCGGCGGGCGGCGTAAACTCTTTCATCACGAGACGATGCAGCTCTCAAAACCCTGGCGAATGAGATCTTGCGGCAATTCGCGGCCGATGAAGACGAGGCGGCTCTCGCGCGGCTCGCCGTCCTTCCACTTCCGCTGGTGGTTGCCCTCCAGCATCATGTGGACGCCCTGGAAGACGTAACGGTCGTCGTCGTCGTGGAAGGCGAGGATGCCCTTGGAGCGCAGGATCTTGCCGCCCTCCACCTGCACCAGATTCTGGAGCCAGGGCATGAACACGTTGGGATCGAGCGGCTTGTCGGTCTTGAGCGACAGCGATTGCATATCCTCGTCGTGATAGTGCTTCAGGCCGTGGCCGTGATCATGATCGTGATGATGGTCGTGGCCGTGGTGATGATGATCATGGTCGTGGTCATGATCATCGGCATTCAGGAAGTCCGGCTCGATGTCGAGGATGCGATCGAGGTCGAAGGCGCCGCGGTCGAGCACGTCGGCCAAAGCCACCGAGCAGCGCTCGGTGCGGTGCAGCTTCGCATAGGGGTTGATGGCACGGATGCGGGCCTCGACCTCGGCAAGCTCGCCCTTGGTGACGAGATCGGTCTTGTTCAGCACGATGACGTCGGCAAAGGCGATCTGGTTCTTGGCCTCGGGCGCGTCCTTGAGACGGTCGGACAGCCATTTTGCGTCCGCAACCGTGACCACCGCATCGAGACGCGCGTTCTTCTGCACGTCCTCGTCGACGAAGAAGGTCTGGGCCACCGGTGCCGGATCGGCAAGACCGGTGGTCTCGACGATGATGGCGTCGAACTTGCCCTTGCGCTTCATCAGGCCTTCCATGATGCGCACGAGATCGCCACGCACGGTGCAGCAGATGCAGCCGTTGTTCATCTCGAACACTTCCTCATCGGCGCCGATGATGAGGTCGTTGTCGATGCCGATCTCGCCGAATTCGTTGACGATGACGGCGTACTTCTTGCCGTGGTTTTCCGACAGGATGCGGTTCAACAGCGTGGTCTTGCCGGCACCGAGATAGCCGGTCAGGACGGTCACGGGAATTTTTGGGGCGGTCGCTTCAGACATAACAACTCCGGACTTCGGGCTTTTCGCGCGACGCGAGGCGGGGTGGCCCCTGCCCTAGTGGTCAAGCGCGCTGGTCAGGGCCTTTATATTGTGCCTGACCATATCAATGTAAGTGGGTGCAGGCCCCTTTTCGCCGGT
The DNA here is from genome assembly GCF_055811035.1 of Bradyrhizobium sp. MI1.10. Classification (NCBI taxonomy): domain Bacteria; kingdom Pseudomonadati; phylum Pseudomonadota; class Alphaproteobacteria; order Hyphomicrobiales; family Nitrobacteraceae; genus Bradyrhizobium; species Bradyrhizobium sp. MI1.10. The sequence continues at coordinate 65,479 of NZ_JBVVPN010000033.1, read as the reverse complement.
CAAACCGTCCGAAATCAGGGTCCCGCCGACTTTTGAGCCGGTCTCCGCCGCGATCCGCCGGATCAGCCGGTCGTCGCTGATATTTTCCAGGAACACGGCTGGGATTTTCTGGGCCTTGATCTGGCCGATGATGGTGGCGATGTCCCGCGCGCTGGGCTCGGTTTCCGTGGAGACGCCGAGCGGCGCGATGAATTGGACGCCGTATTCGGCGGCGAAATAGCCGAAGGCGTCATGGGTCGAGATCACCTTGCGCCGCTCCTGCGGGATTTTGGCCACGGCATCGCGGACCTCGCGGTCAAGCGTTTCGAGCTTTTCCAGATAGGCCTTGGCCTGGGCGCGGAAGAGCTCCGCGTCATCAGGGTCGGCCGCGGCCAGCGCATTGGCGATGTCGGTGACGTAGATTTTGGCGTTGGGAACGGACTGCCAGCCATGCGGGTCGGCGGCCGAACCAAGCTTGAGCGGCGCGATGCCGGCGCTCGCGGTGATCACCTGCGCCTTGGATCCGGAGGACTGCACGAGGCGCGGCAGCCAGCCCTCGAGACCAAGGCCGTTGACGATGACCAGCTTTGCGTCCGCGATCCGCTTCGCATCGCTGGGCGCGGGCGTGTAGACGTGGACGTCGCTGTCGGCCCCGACCAGCGTCGTCAGATTGATCCGGTCGCCGCCGACATTACGGACGAAATCGGCGAGGATCGAGAAGCTCGCGACGACCTTCAGCTGCTCCGCAGCGTGCAGCGGCGAGGCGATCAGCAAGAGCACACAAAGCAGGATGCGCCGCATCGCTGTCACGCTTCCAGATGCCGGCCGGGAAACAGCTGCCTGACGACGCCGCCGACCCGGCCGAACAGGACGGAGACGGTGTAGAGCGCGCTCGCCACCAGAATGATCGCAGGGCCCGAGGGCACACGGGTCTGGAACGACAGCACAAGACCTGCATAGCCGGAGACGGCGGCAGCGACGACCGCGATGCAGATCATGACGGTGAGATCGCGCGACCAGAACCGCGCGATGCCGGCCGGCAGGATCATCAGGCCGACCGCGAGCAGCGTGCCGAGCGCCTGAAAGCCGTTGACGAGGTTGATCACGACCAGCGCAAGGAAAGCGAGATGCGCAGGCCCGCCAGCCCGGCTCACGGTGCGCAAGAACAAGGGATCGACGCTCTCGATCACCAGCGGGCGATAGATCACGGCGAGCACCAGCAGCGTCACCGTGGCGTTGAAGGCGACGACCAGCAGCGTCTGATCGTCCATCGCGAGGATATTGCCGAACAGCACGTGCAGCAGGTCGATATTGGTGCCCTTGATCGAGACGATGGTCACGCCCAGTGCCAGCGAGGCCAGATAGAAGGTCGCGAGCGAGGCATCCTCCTTCAACCCGGTCGAGCGTGCGACGAGGCCTGCGAGGATCGCGACGGCAAAACCCGCGATCAGGCCGCCGGCCGTCATCGCGAACAGGTTGAGACCGGAAAGCAGGAAACCGACAGCGGCGCCGGGGAGGATGGCATGCGCCATGGCGTCGCCGACCAGGCTCATTCGCCGCAACATCAGGAACACGCCGATCGGCGCGCCCGCGAGCGACAGCGCGATGACGGCCGCGAGCGCACGTCGCATGAACTCGAATTCGGTGAACGGGCCGATCAGCGCGTCATAGAGCATCGGATATCAAGCCGCCCGTGAGCGGGCATCATCGGCCGAGCAGGCGGCGGCGCTGTCGTCGAAGGCTTCGCACATCCGCATCGCGACCATAAGGTTTTCCGGCGTCAGCACCTCTGCCGTCGGGCCCCACGCCACGGGCCCGCGCGCCAGCACCAGCGTCTCGCTGAAATGGGTGCGCACCATCTCCATGTCGTGCAGCGCGGCGAGGACGGTGCGGCCCTCGCCATGCCAGTGCTTCACCAGCGCCAGCAGATCGGCCGTGGTCTTGCTGTCGATGGCGTTGAAGGGCTCGTCCAGCACGATCAGCCGCGCGTCCTGGAGCAGCACGCGCGCAAACAGCACGCGCTGCATCTGGCCGCCCGAGAGTGTGCCGATCGGGCGGTTTTCGAAACCGTTGAGACCGACGGAAGCGATCGCGCGGAGGATCTTTTCGCGCGCCGCCTTGCCGATGCCGCCGAACAGGCCGGTCCCGCGCCATAGCCCGGTGGCAACGAAGTCCAGCACCGAAATCGGGAAGCTGCGGTCGATCTCCGCACTCTGCGGCAGATAGGCGATATCGCGGCTGTCGAGCCCGCCGAGATGGATGCTGCCGTCGAGTGGTCTGAGGATGCCGACAATGCCGCGCAGCAGTGTCGACTTGCCGGCCCCGTTCGGGCCGATCACGGCCAGCAACGCGCCCGGGGCGACCTCACCATTGAGGTGGTGCACGGCCGGGTGACGGTCATAGCCGAGCGTAACGTTGTGGAAATGCAGCGCCGCCATGGTCACCTCATCGCCAGGAAGACCACGCCCCAGAGCACGGCACAGACCGAGAGCGCGGCCGCGAGGCGGGCGGCCATCGTCATGCGCAGGATCGACCAATGCGCCGCCTGAGCCGGATGCGGAGAGGCCGCACCATGGATGTGTGCGTGGGTATGATCGTGTCCATGCGAATGCCCGTGGTCACGGGAATGATCATGGGAATGGCCATGAGCATGATCGTGATGATGGGCTTGGGACGCGGCGGGAACCATGCCGAAACGTTATATTATAACATTACCTCTGTCCACGCCGGGCTCTAGGGCTTCCCGATCACCATGGCGATGGCGGCGGCGAGGAACGGGAACGGCACCGAAACCGCACAGCGGAACCAGACGAAACGGGCCGGCATGAACGGAATTTCCCACAAAATCACCCGCTGGAAGGCAAACAGCGCCCAAGCGACGACATAGGCGACCACCTGCGGTACCCCACCGCCCGATTTCAGCGCCACCGTACCGATCGAGAACCCGATCACCGGGCCGCCGGGGGTCGCGGCCCCGGCGACCACGGCAGTCGCGACCCCGAGCCAACCGCTGTCCGGGCCGAGCCAGCCGCTGATCACCTCCTGCGGGATGATGGCGGCGATGTAGCCGGAGCCGATCACCCCCAGCGCGATCCGGGGCACGATGTTGATGAAGTCCATGGAGCCTTCGCGCAGCGAGGCCTTGAACACCGGTGGGCCGCGGCGAAAGGCGATCAGGCCGACGCCGAACACCGAGCCCCACAACAGGATGTCGATTAGAAGCGCGGCGCTCAATTCTCGTCGTCCTTCAGGGCTGGCTTCGGATAGAGCCGGACATAGACGAAGCGGCCGAGCGCGCCTGCGAGCACCGGCAACGGCAGCGAGATGACGATGCGCCACAGCGTGAAGTCGGTACCCATGATCGGGATTTCCCAAGCCACCGCCCGGCCATAGCCGATCAAGGTCCAGCTCACGACCATGGCGATGGTGGCACCGAAATCGGCGCCGACCGCGAGCAACGCACTCGCCACGGGATAGGCGGTGAAGGGACCGCCGGGCAGGATCGCGCCGAAGGCAGTGCCGATCAGAAGGCCTTTCAGGCCCGATTTCGGCCCGAGCGCGCGCGAGACTTTTTCGTGCGGCAGGATCTCGGAGATGAACGCACCGAGCAGGCAGCCGGCCAGCACGCGCGGCAGGATGCCGCCGAACAGCGAGAGATCGTGGGTCAGGATCTCGAGAACACCGTCGGTGCCGTCACGCCGCCAGACCAGACCCGCGCTCACCGCCACCAGCGCTGCGATGATGATGGTCGACCAGCCGATCGGCTTGCGCACGCGCCCCGGCCGTGGCTCGGAGTCCGCGTCCTCGGCGGGCGCCGGGTCTTTCGGGGAGGGTTCTGACAACGGGCGCGTTCGGCTCGAGGGTGATGCCCGTCCTGATTAAGGGCGCCGCAGATGCGATGCAAACAGTACGATGACGGGAGCGATGCGCACCTCGCGCAGGGCCATGCGGGGCCGAATTCCGCACAGCAAAAAGGCGGCCGCACGTGCGACCGCCTTCCGTTGTTTCCGTCATTCCGGGGCGGCGAAGCCGAACCCGGAATCTCGAGATTCCGGGTCTGGTGCTAGCGCACCATCCCGGAATGGTGGCGTAAAATCTTACGCCTTGTCGAACAGGGACTCGACGTATTCCCAGTTCACGAGGTTCTCGACGAACGCCTTGAGATAGTCCGGACGGCGGTTGCGATAGTCGATGTAGTAGGAGTGCTCCCAGACGTCGCAGCCGAGGATCGGGGTGGCGCCGTGCACCAGCGGATTCTCGCCGTTCGGGGTCTTGGATATCTCGAGCTTGCCGTTCTTGACTTGGAGCCAGCACCAGCCGGAGCCGAACTGGCCGACGCCGGCCGCCTGGAAGTCGGTCTTGAACTTCTCGAAGCCGCCGAGATCCTCGTTGATCTTCTTCTCGATCTTGCCCGGCAGCTTGGTGCCGCCGCCATTGGGCTTCATCCAGCTCCAGAAATGGATGTGGTTGTAGTGCTGGCCGGCATTGTTGAACACCGCGGGGTTCTTGCCGAACGAGCCCTTGACGATCTCCTCAAGGGACTTGCCTTCCCATTCGGTGCCCTTGAGCGCGTTGTTGCCGTTGGTGACATAGGCCTGATGATGCTTGTCGTGGTGGAATTCGAGCGTTTCCTTCGACATGAATTGCCCGAGGGCGTCATAGGCGTAGGGGAGTGGGGGCAGCGTAAAGGTCATGGGTGTTGTCCGCGACTGATGGGGGAACGAGACTTAACGGTCACCCCTTATAGAAGGTTCCGTGGCCGTTAAATACCGCGAATTTTCCAGAAGGCATGGTGCGGCGGCTTGGCCGGATTGCATAAAATCGTCGCAAGGATGTCGGTCGTTTCAACCGGGCCGTAAAATATCATTGCCTTTGAGGTGCTTATGGCAGAACCAAACGCACCGGCGGCACGGAGATGCGAAGAGAGAGCGATGAGCATCGAGATCGACATTTTGAACGGCGACGCCTCATGGCCGATCGCACAGCCCCTGCTCAGCGCCGTCTGGGGACGCGACGCCGTCGAGAAGCCCTCCTGGGCTCACGTCAAATGGGCCAATGCCGATTTGCGCGTGCTGATCGAGACGCCCGAGGATGGTCTCGTCTGCCATGTCGGCATCTATTTCCGCACCGTCACCTGGAACGGGCAGAAGGTTCACATCGGCGGCATCGGCGGCGTCTGCACGCGGGAGGACCGGCGCGGCCGCGGCTATGCCACCATGGCGATCGACGCCGCGCTGCATACCATGCGTGCCAACGAGGCGGTCCGCTTCGCGCTGCTGTTCTGCGAGCCGCACAATGTCGCGTTCTACCAGAACCGCAGCTGGCTCCCCTTCAAGGGCGAGGTCTATTGCGAGCAGCCGGAGGGGCGGATCCGCTTCACCCACATGGCGCCCTATGTCTGCAACATCGTCAGCGCGCCGACGCTGGGCACCATCGACCTCTGCGGCCTGCCCTGGTGAGCCCTGCGTGAAGCGAGGCTGGCGCCGGCGCCGCACGCCATATAGTATGTCGGTCATCATCCAATATTCCGCGCGGTGACACATGACGATCGACGCCTCGATAGACGCCGTGCCGCCGCCTGCCCCGGTCGCCTCCCCCATCGCCGGCTTGCTGACGGCACCGATCCTGCCCACACTGCTGCGGCTTGCGATCCCCAACATGATCGCGATGGTCGGCAGCACGCTGGTTGCGGTCGCCGAGACCTCCTATATCGGCCGGCTCGGCACCATCCCGCTCGCAGCGATCGCGCTGGTGTTTCCGTTCGCCATGCTGACGCAGATGATGAGCGCGGGCGCGATGGGCGGCGGCGTCTCGTCTGCGATCAGCCGCGCGCTCGGCGCCGGCGATCGGACCCGTGCGGCGACGCTGGCGCTGCACGCCGCCATCATCGGCCTCTGCGGCGGGCTTTTCTTCACGGTGACGATGCTCGTCTTCGGCCGCTCGTTCTTCATGCTGCTGGGCGGGCGCGAGCGTGTACTCGAGGAAGCCAGCGGCTATTCGCAAATGCTGTTCTCCGGCGCGGTCGCGATCTGGCTCGTCAACACGCTGGCCTCGGTGATCCGCGGCACCGGCGACATGCGTCTGCCCTCGATGGCGCTGATCGGGACGAGCGTGCTCCAGATCGCGCTCGGCGGCACGCTGGGGCTTGGCCTATTCGGCGTGCCGCAATTCGGCATGCCCGGCGTCGCCGCCGGTCAGTTGATCGCGTTCACCTGTGCTGCGATCTTTTTCCTCTGGTATCTCTGGTCCGGCCGCAGCCGGCTGCCGCTGGATTTCCGCGCCTTCCATTTCGATCGCGCGTTGTTCTTCGACATCCTCAAGGTCGGCGCGGTCGCCTGCCTGTCGCCGCTCCAGACCGTGCTCACCATTTTGATCTTCACCAAGATCCTGGCGACCTTCGGCACCGAGATGCTGGCCGGTTACGGCATCGGCTCGCGACTGGAATTCTTGCTGATCCCGATCACCTTCGCCTTCGGCATCGCATCGGTGCCGATGGTCGGCATGGCGATGGGCGCCGGACAGGTGAGGCGCGCGCGGCGCGTGGCCTGGACCGCGGCCGCGGCCTCGGGAATTACGGTCGGCCTGATCGGCCTCGTCATCGCGCTCGATCCGTCTCTGTGGGTTTCGCTCTTCACCAGGGATGCCGGCGTCGCCGCCGCCGCGCACAGCTACTTCCACTGGGCGGGCCCGACCTTTGTGTTCTTCGGCATGGGCGTGTCGCTGTATTTCTCCTCGCAAGGCGCGGCGCGGGTCGGCGGTCCCGTGCTCGCCTCCACCGCGCGCCTTCTGATCGTCGCGATCGGCGGCGGCACCCTCATGATGGCGCAGGCTCCAGCCTGGACCCTGTTCGCACTGGTCGGCGGCGCCATGGTGGTGTTCGGGCTGTCGACCGCAGGCTCGGTCGCCTTGGTGCGCTGGGGCAAATGAGCGCAGGTCAATGCACGCAGGCAGATAAACGCAGGAATGTGATTCCATCCAGCGTTGCACTATCCTGCTGGGCTGCTATGGAGGCGCTCCACCTCGGGGCTCTCTTCATGACTTCCAGATTCGCTGCTCTCATCGTCCTTCTGGCTGCGTTCCTTGGCGCGACTGCCGCCCATGCGCAGAGCGCCGACGGGACCTGGCTCACCCAGGCCGGGGATGCCCGCGTCAAGATCAGCAAATGCGGCGGCGGCATCTGCGGCAACGTCGTCTGGCTGCGTGAACCCCACGACACCGCGACCGGCCAGCCCGCTACCGATAGCAAGAATCCCAATCCCGCCCTCGCCAGGCGCCCGATGATCGGCTTGCCATTGTTCAGCGGCATGCAGCCTTCAGGACCGAACAAATGGTCGGGCCAGATCTACAATGCCGACGACGGCAGCACCTATGCGAGCAGCGTGACCGTGACATCTGCGGATTCACTGCGGGTCGAAGGCTGCGTCGGCGCGCTCTGCGGCGGCGAAACCTGGACCCGCGCGGGGCGCTAGCGCTTCACGCCATCATTGCCTTCAGCGCCGTCGCCGCCGAGGCGTAGCCGCCCCGCGCACCGTCGATGAAATGGACGTGGTCGCTGCGGAGCGCCGACGGGGTGAAGCAGGTCATCATCGCGGCGTCCTGCTGGTGGAGCCCGTAACGCACGATGCCGTCGCGCGCGGCAGTCGCGAGGCGATCGCTGAGCGCGCGTTCGAGCTCCGGCGTACAGTCGAGGATCATGCGCAGGCCGTCGTCGTATTTGCGGAAGTCGGAGTTCTCCACGACCTGCCGCTTATAAAGCTTCGGCACGAAGCCGCCGAGCTTGAGGTCGAAGCGCATGATCAGATAGACGAACAGCGTGTAGGCCAGCACGCTGGCGCGGCGTGCGAACAGCGGACCTCCGCGCTTGGTGCGCGCCTCATATTCCAGCCCCTGCGGCGGCCATGTCAGCGGTGGCCCTTGTGGCGGCACGGGCCGACCGGCATCCGGGCTGCGCTCGACGAGATGGATGATGTCCTCGATCACGTTGCGGAATGCCGAGGGATCGGCGCCCTGGGCCGGCATGACCAGCACGGACAGGATCAGGCCGCGCGCAGCCGGAATCACCTCGAAGCGGCAGGACAGGCCGGAGAGATCGGGCTGCGTGCCCGCGGGCGCTTCGGCGATCGCAAACTCGCTGCGCTTCATCGCAGCGTCCGCCCAGGCGAGCCCGCCGCCAGAAAACATCGCATACGACAAATTGGCCGACGGACCGAAGCGCGCGACGCGTACGTCTAGGCCGTGACCGCGGATGGCCCTGACTGGCACCAGCGCGACGCGCATCCGCAAGTCGAGATCTTCCCGGACCCAGGTCGCGGTCGCAGCCAAAGCCTCGCGGGCCAGTTCGAGATCATTAGGCGCGACCGCAAAACTCGCGCCGTCTCCGCCGAACACGAAGGGAAATTCGCGTCCCTCCAATGCGTTCGTCACCGCCGCGATCACGGCGGCACCGGCCATGTTCACCGCCTTGTAGCGCTGCGCCGCGATGGCCTTGGTGGAATCCACGATGTCGGCAACGCCGATGCTCCAGTCGTCGGGCAGCGGCGAATACAAAGCGGGGTCCATCAGGCTGGTGAAGCCGCGAAAGACCGGAATGCCGCTATAGAACGCTGATGTCATCGGATGATGCCGGATAGTTGGGACGCACGTCCAAAGAGACATACGTGGAAGAACCGATTCGGGTTCGCCGGGGGGCGCCCTTGCAACCATTGGCCGAAATGGACCCGGACAACAAGATGAGGGCGCGCTGCAATGCCACAGAAGGTCATTGATCGGCATCAAACAGTTGGCCGTAAATGGCGTCTAGTCTCGATGATCTCACACGGTTGCGCGGGAACATCGACGTGTCCGACTTCGACAGGAAGGACTCCATCGCTCCGGTAAGCCGGCGCACTGGCCGTGATCCGATCAGCGCGGTGAAGATGCCGGAAAGCCTGACCGCGGCCGTCGATAGCTGGGCGGAAACCCATCACCTGTCGCGCTCCGATGCCATTCGTACGCTGGTCGAGCTGGGCCTAAAGGTCGCGCCCCCGGCACTCCCGCCAGGGCACCCGCTCGCCTCGGATGCCACCAGGATCGAAGAGCTTGCAGTGCATGAGCTCGAGGCGCTGCTCGATCCTGCCCTGTCTGAAGACGAACGCGAGCGCCGGATCCGCCGCCTGACCGACGGCCCGCCGGAGTTCTCACACGAACGGATTGACCTGCCGAAGCACCGGACCTGAACGTCTAGTGCAACTTCTCGACCTCGCGCTTGCGTAGCGCGGATGAGGGTACGTCATGGCAGCCGACCAGACGCACGAATTTCTGCGGATACATTTCGTAACCGTGATCACCTGAATTTTGATGAGACATCGGTTGGCAGTGAACGGTCTGGCAGTGGACGTCGCTTTGCTGTGCGGAAGATGGCTTTGCCGACGCCTTGTCCGGGCTCGCAGCGGTCATGGACTGCTCCCTGTCGATTAGGGCAGATCGATTGACGTAAGCCAATCAATTGCGCGGCATCTTAGGACCAAATCCGGATGATGTCATTGCGCCGGATCAATGCAATTGTGGCAGTAGAGTTCCGCCTACGCCGTGTTGCCCGCGTCGACCGTGAACACGCTACCCGTCACGTTGCTCCCGCCCTCGCCCAGCAGATATTCCACCATGCGCGCGACGTCGTCGGTCTCCGGCAGGCGCCGCAGCGCGCTGCGGCCGGCGATGCGCTTTCGGCTATCGTCGGAGAGATTGTGCGTCAGCTCGGTGTCGATGAAACCGGGCGCGATCGCGTTCACGGTGATGCCGAGCTTGCCGACCTCGCGCGCAAGCGAACGGGTGAAGCCGGTAGCGGCGGCCTTGGTCGCACCGTAAACGGAGAGGCCGTTATAGCCGGTGGTCGCGATGATCGACGAGATGTTGATGATGCGGCCGGCACCGTCGGCCATCATCTGCCGTGCGACATATTTGGTGAGAATGATCGGTGACAGCACGTTGAGCTGCACCAGCGCCTCGATCTCGGAATTGTGCATGGTCGCGAGCAGGCCTTCGGTGCCGAGGCCGGCATTGTTGACGAGGCCGTAGATCGGGCCGAATTCATCGCGCACGAGTTTTGCGAAAGCGGGAATCGCGTCGATCACGGCGAGGTCGCAGGCGCGGAAATGCAGGCGCCCCTCCGACCCGGCAATCGCCGCCTTGAGCGCGTCGCTCTCGCGCCGCGCCGCCGCGATCACGTTGTAGCCGCCATCAACAAGCCGCTGGCCGATTGCAAGGCCGATGCCGCGGCTACCACCCGTGACGAGAACATTATGCATCGGTGCGCGCCAGTTTGCCGGCCGGGGTGACGTCGAGCGCCTCGACGAAGCGGATCACCGCCGGCACCTTGTGGGACGCGAGCTGCGCGCGGCACTGATCCAGGATCTGGTCGCGGATCTCTTTCGCGCGCGCCGTATCGGTACCGTCGGCGAGGATCGCGTCGGCGACGACGATGCCGCCGGTGATCGGGCTCTTGCGTGACTTCGCCCGCGACATCCGTACGTCGGGATGACGGTTGATCACCGCCTCGATCTCTTCGGGGTGAACCTTCAGCCCACCGATATTGATGATGCCGCCGCGGCGGCCGACGAAATAGTAGCGGTCGCCGCGCAATTCGACGATATCGCCGCTATCGACATACCCGTCCGCATCGGTGAGCGCGGCCGCGTCGCGGCCGATATAGGCGTGCGCTGTGCGGGTCGAACGGATGCGTAGCGAGCCGTCGACGACCTTCATTTCGACGCCGTTGCGGTTGCCGAGATAGTCCGCCGGAAAGCCTTCCAGCCCGTCATTGACGGCAAAGCCGACGCCGGCCTCGGTTGATGCATAGGCATGGCCGACGGAGGAATTCGGGAACGCCGCCTTCAGGCCGTCCAGCACCGCCTGGTCGGCGATCTCGCCGGAGAGGCGGACATAGCGCGGCGCGAACTGCGCGGCCGAGCCGCTCATCAACAATTTGCGCCAGTGCGAGGGCGTGCCGGAGATATGGGAGACGCCGCGCGCGTTCAGCCGCGTGACGTGATCGCCGAGCGCCTCATGCGGATCGGACAGCACCATCGAGCCGCCCGAGAGGACGGCGCGGAGGAATATCTGCAGGCCGCCATAGCGGCGGATGTCGTAGAACGTCGCCCATATTGGCGCGGGTCCGCGCGCCGGGCCTTCGGCGACGATGGCGCCGGTGAGTGCTTCCAGCGTATGGCCGACGATTTTCGGCACGCCCGACGTGCCCGAAGTGAGCATCAGCCACTCCGTGGCACATTCGGTCCTGGCCGGCGCAGTGGCTTGAAGCGGCAGTTGTGCGGTGACGACCAGCGGCACGCCGGTCTCGGCCCAGCGATCGGGCTCGTCGGTGACGACGGCATCGATCCCGGCATCCGCCATCAGCGCATCGAGATGCGCGGGGTTGAGATCGGGCGGGCATAGCAGCATGCGGCGGGCAATACCGTCGAGCTCGATCATGGCAAGACCCGATCGGAGCTGGTCGGACAATTTCAGCAGCACGGCGCGGCCGGACAGCTCGCCCAGGCGGCCAGCCAGGACCGTCTGCGACAGGATATCCGTCAGCGACACGACATCCTGCGCGTCCGACAGCGTGCGTCCGGTCAGCTCCGCGCCAAGATGGTCGCGGAGCGCAAAGATCTCACGCGGGGACATTTTCGTAGGCCCGCACTAAATCGCCCACGGTGGCAGGGAACGCTGCGTCCTCGGAAATGGTGAAAGGGTCGACGCCGGTCTCGTCCTCGAGGCGCGCCACCAGGATGGCGAAGGCGAGCGAGTCGAAGCCCGTCTCGTGCAGGGACAGATCGTCCGAGAGTGCGGGAAGCGCGACGTGCTGTTCCTTGGCGATCTGCTGGATCGCTTCGATGACCTTAGACCGTACCGACATGGCTGGCTCGCTTCTGTTGTCGTTCGTGTTCCGGCGGCTCTTGATGACCGCCTCCCTTGGCCGCTTGTTTACCCGACAGAAGTAAATGGCTTCTTGGACAATTCGGATAAAATTGGACCTATCTGGCGGATTTTCGCGCGGCTAGAGCCGGATCGTACCCTCGTTGATTTGCGCATATGTCTCTGCGTCCAGCGCGACATAGGCGCCGGTTTTCGGGTCCAGCATGAACAGCGGATCGGAGACCGCGCCCGGATCAAATCCCTCGCGCGCGAGCTCGGCCTTTTTTTGCTTGAACGTCTCGGTCGCATCGAGCTCGCGCGAGATGCGTATGAAGACGGGGTGAGCATAGGCCGGCAGGCGCTGTGCGAGATGGGCGGGCAGCGCCTCGACAGCAAAGCCCTCGTTCACCACGATCGCGCTCATGCCGGCGCGGCCATCGGTGCCGGGGATGTTGACGCCGTAGGTGGTGGCGTCGATCACGCCGGTGAAATTGCGAACGGCGTCATTGACCTCCGAGGTCGCGACGTTCTCGCCCTTCCAGCGGAAGGTGTCGCCAATGCGGTCGACGAAGTGGAAGAATCCCTTCTCGTCGAGCCGCATCAGGTCGCCGGTGCGGAACCAGGAATCGCCCTTGGCAAAGACATCGCGCAGGATCTTCTTCTCGGTCTCGCTCGCCTCGGTGTAGCCCTCGAAGCGGCCGCCGCCCTCATCCGCCGTGCCGATGCGGCCTATGGCTTCGCCGGCTTCGCCGCGCGCGCAGGCGATGCAAAACCCCTCTGCATTGCGCAGCGGCGCGCCGTTATCGGGATCGAGCTTGACGAGACCGGCAGGGAAACGATGCGCAAGCAACGGCGGAACGCGACCGATCGCGCCGGGCTGGCCCTCGACGTTGAACAGCGAGAAATTGCCTTCCGTCGCCGCGTAGAATTCGAGGATACGCGGAATGGCGAAACGCGCCTGAAAATCGTCCCAGATATCACCGCGCAGGCCGTTGCCGCAGACGAGCCGCAGGCGATGCCGGTTCTCGTATTCCGACGGCGGCGCCTTGAGCAGGTAGCGACAGAGCTCGCCGATATACTGAAACAGCGTACAGTCGTGGCGCACAATGTCGGGCCAGAAATTCGAGGCCGAGAATTTTTCCGCGATCACCACCGCACCGCCGGCAGCGAGCATGCTGCATGGCGCGACGATGCCGCCGACCGAGTGGAACAGCGGCAGGCAATCGTAGAGCCGATCCTGCGGCGTCGCGCCGGTGAGGCCGGCGAACCAAAAGCCCCAATTGAGGATGCGGCGGTGGCTGATGCTGGCGGCTTTCGGCAGGCCGGTCGTCCCGGACGTGTAGATCAGCAGGGCCCGGTCGTCGATGGTGACGTCGCCGCGCTCGTCCGGCGAAAGCGGCCCGTCGTCGAGGGCGGCAAGCGCGACATCGATCGCACGTTCGCTGCGGGCATCGCCATGAGTCCAGACCTTTGCTTCCGTGTTCAGGGGTGGCGACGCGCCGTCCAGCGCATCCTTGAGCTCGTGCGCGACAATGATGTGAGCGGGCCTTGCGACACCGATGCAATGCGCGAGCGACCGGCCGACGAGCTTGGTGTTGATCAGCGCGACCACGCCACCGACCCGGCTGATGCCGAGCCAGGCCGCGACATAGTCGATGCCGTTCGGCATGATCAGCGCGACACTGTCGCCCTTGGCCACACCGGCCGAGCGCGCCCACCGCGCATAGCGATTGATGCGTTTCGAAAGCCCCTCATAGTCGAGGCTCGCGTCATCGGTGGCCAGCGCAATGCGATCGGGCTGGCGCTGCGCCCAATCATCGACGACGTCGGCGAACAGCCGGCCCGGCAACGTCTCGATCCGTGCGGTGAGCTCGATCGCCTTCAGCCAGATTTTCGAAGCCGAAGGTGCGCGCGCGGCTTTCGGTTGCTCGATGACGCCGGTTGTCATGCCGTTCATTCTTTCGGAACGTGTCTGCTGGTTCCGAGAGCTTAGCTCGCACGCCCTGCCCAGGTGTTAAGAGACAAGGTAAAACCGGGTTAGTGCGCGATTAACTCTAGTCATCCTTTACCAAACCGGTGGGATGGGCGTGCGCAGCCACAGCCTTTGCAGTATCTCATCGTGCGTGGAAGCTTCCCCTCTCGCCTTGTTGGAGAGGGTGGCTCGCCCCAAAGCGGCGCGGCGGGTGAGGGGGCACACTCCCCGAGTTGAAGGGCGGCGAGTGACCCCGCAAACCCCGCGTCGCCCCCCCATAGACCCCAAACGG
>NZ_JBVVPN010000033.1:15000-51337 GCF_055811035.1 Bradyrhizobium sp. MI1.10 | reverse complement strand
CGGGCCCCCCCCCCCCCGCCCGCTGTGGGGGGGGGGGGGCGCCCCCCCCCGGGGGCCCCAGGGGTGAGGGGGCACTCTCCGCGAGTTCACGTGCGGAGTGTGACCCCTCATCCGGCGCTTCGCGCCACCTTCTCCCACAAGGGAGAAGGAAGAAGAGCGGGATGCATGCATTGATCACCAAGCGACATTTCCTTCAGGCTGCAGCCTCTGCCGCAACCGTGCTCGCCACGCCACGCGCCTTTGCGATCGGCAATCCCTCCTATCCCTCGCGCAGCGTGAAATGGGTGGTACCCTATGCGCCGGGTGGGGCCACCGACGTGCTGTCGCGGCTGCTCTGCCAGCGCCTCTCCGACCGGCTCGGCCAGACCTTCGTCGTCGAGAACAAGCCCGGCGCCGGCAGCAATATCGGGACACAGGCGGTGATTACGTCCGCCCCCGATGGTCACACCCTGCTGTTGACCTCGACCGCCAACGCCATCAACGCCTCGTTCGACCCGGCGCTGCCGTATGATTTCGCCAAGGGCATCGCGCCGGTCGCCGGCGTCGCACGAATTCCGCTGGTGCTGGTTGTCAACAACGACCTGCCGGTGACGAGCGTCGCCGACTTCATGGCCTACGCCAAGTCCAATCCCGGCAAGATGTCGATTGCCTCTTCCGGCATCGGCACCTCGCTGCATCTCTCCGGCGAGCTGTTCAAGTCGCTGGCCGGCGTGCAGTTCATCCACGTGCCCTATCGCGGCTCGGCACCCGGATTGACCGACGTGATGAGCGGCCAGATTCAGGGCATGTTCGACAACGTCACTTCATCCTTCGAGCTCGTGCGCGCCGGCAAGCTGCGCGCACTCGGCGTCACCACGCGCGAGCGTTCGGAGATTTTGCCGGACGCGCCGCCGATCGCGGACACGCTCAGCGGCTACGAGACGAGTTCATTCTACGGTGTCGGCGCTCCACACGACACGCCGCGCGAGATCATCGACCTGCTCAATCGCGAAATCGACGCCGCGCTGTCCGATGCGGAGATCAAGTCCCGCATCGCTGGGCTCGGCGCGATCCCGCTGCACGGCAATGCCAGCGAATTCGGCGGCATGCTGACGGCGGAGACCGACCGTTGGCGCAAGGTGGTGGAGCTGTCAGGCATCCGGACGCAATAGCAAGCGGGCCTCGCGACGCTAGGTGACCTCGGGGAAACGGGCTATTCTTTCTGCCGGCGTTGTTCTGGCTGCGAAAGGAAAGCGACCCGTGGCTCTCGATCCCTTAGAGTTTCCCGTCCGGGCCGCGCCTTTCGAGCAGCCGCTGACAAATTTTGCTCACCGAGTGAAGGGCGGACAGGCCAGGCTGGTCGCGATCGGCTCGTCGACCACGGCGGGCGAAGGGGGTATTGCGCCCTATCCGCAGCGGCTGCTGTCGGACCTTCGGATAAAATTTCCAAACGTCGCAATCGAGGTGATCAACCGCGGCGTCGGCGGCGAAGATGCTCGTTTGGAGTTGAATCGGTTCGAGCATGACGTCCTCGATCTGAAGCCCGATCTGGTGATCTGGCAGGTCGGTACCAATTCAGTGTGGCAATCCGCCGGTCCCTCGTTCGAGGACACCACGCAAGCGATCCGCGAGGGTGTTGACCGGCTGCTCGACGCCAAGCAGATCGATGTGATCCTGATGGACCTTCAATATGTGCCGGCGCTGCTGACACCGGCCAAGGCCAGGAAGGCGAGCGCCATGGTCGAGGCGATCAGCCAGATCGCGCAGGAGAAGCGCGTCAACGTCTTCGGCCGTTTCGCGCTGATGAAGGGCTGGCATGATGTCGCCGGGATTTCGTTCGACCGCATGGTCGACCCAGGCGACGACGACAGGCTGCACGCAAGCGACTGGACCACGGACAAGATGACGTGGCAATTGACCAACGCAATCGTCGACGCTGTCAACATGGCGCCGCGCTCCTAAAGGCACGCGGCGGCTCATCCGCGATGCCCCATGGACCGCCGGGACGTAATTGCCCAGCGCTAGCCGCCTCGCTGATGGCGTAAGCGCTGCGGCGGTGCGTTGAACGGATAATACGGATTGAGATCGCAGCTGGCCGAGCGGCCTGAAGCGGTAGCTTGGCACTGCGGGACTGAGGTGAAGGAGCAATCGTACCACTCCCCGCCACCCCCGTTCGCACCGGAATAGACGTGCATGCAGACGGGATAGCGCGGATCGAAGGTCTGTGCATGCGATGGCGCGGCCGTGAGCAGGGCACCGACGGTCGTGATCAGGCCGAATAAGCGACGCATGAAAATTCCCCCTGAAGGCCGCATTGCGGATCGCTAGTGCACGTTCTTGTGGCGCCGGCGCGGCGGCGGCGGGGGTTGGTCGAACGCGTAGTAGGGATTGACGTCGCAGCTTGCCGAGCGGCCCGAAGCCGTGGCGCGGCACTGCGGCAGCGAGGTGAAGGAGCAGTCGAAATAGTCGCCGCCACCACCGCCAAAACCGCCGGGCATGTAGACGTGCATGCAGACCGGGTAACGCGGATCGTAGGTCTGGGCGCTGGCATCTGCCGCCGCGAACAGCGTGACAATTGCGGTGAGGGTCAGGATCGGCAGGCGCATCGGACATTCCTCGAATCGGTGGCAACGGCACGCGTTATGTCATTTCGATATGGCACAACTGCGCGGCAGAAGCGATTGTTCCTATTTCATACCTCTCCGGCTTGTGACACGCGACGAAATGAGTGAGACACAGCGCCGCAAAGATGCGGAAGCGGAAAGCACCCAGTTTTCCGGCCTGCGCGGAACGCATAACTCGCTGCAGCTCTCCTTCGACAAAGGTCGCAAAGCATCCAGCGCAGGAATCCGTTCGCTGGCCCAAGCGAACGTACTAGTCTTTCTATCACAACGCCGGCCCGGACCGACGACGTTCCAGGGCAATGAACAAGCAAATGGGCTGAAGGAAACGCACTTGCGCTCTCGGGCGCGACTCCGCTGTGCGCGGGGAGAAGATGCGCTGGCCAGGGCTGTGGTGTCAGGGCATGCAAGAGAGCTTCTCGTCTCCGTTCATCCGCTATCCGATCGGCACCTCACTGCTGATGGCGGGTATCCTGTTCGTTGGCCTCGTGGCCTATCCTCTGCTGCCGGTTGCACCGCTGCCCCAGGTCGACTTTCCGACCATTCAGCTCTCGGCCTCGCTCCCCGGCGGCAGCCCCGAGACCATGGCCTCTTCCGTGGCGCAGCCGCTCGAACGCCAGCTCGCACAGATCCCCGGCATCACGCAGATGACGTCGACCAGCTCGCTGGGTTCGGCGTCGATCACGATCCAGTTCGACCTCAACCGGAAGATCGACGCCGCCGCCAACGATGTGCAGGCAGCGATCAATGCAGCGAGCGGCCAATTGCCGAAGAACCTGCCCTCGCCTCCCACCTATCGCAAGGTCAACCCGGCGGATTCGCCGGTGATGATCCTGTCCGCGACGTCCGACACGCTGCCGCTGACCGTCGTCAGCGACCGCACCGATGCGCAGCTCGCGCAACAGATCAGCCAGTTATCCGGCGTCGCCCAAGTGTTCGTCGGCGGACAGCAGAAACCCTCGGTACGCATACAGATCGATCCGGCCAAGCTCGTCGCCAAGGGCCTGTCGCTGGAAGACGTGCGCGCCCAGATCGCGGCTGCGACCACCGACAGCCCGAAGGGCAGCATCGACGGGGCCAAGCGCGCCTACACGATCTACGCCAACGACCAGCTCACCCAGGCCCAGCATTGGCAGGACGTCATCGTCGCCTATCGCAACGGCGCTCCATTGCGGATCCGCGACATCGGTGAGGCCGTGGCAGGGCCGGAGGACATGAAGACGGCGGCCTGGGCCGACGGCAAGCGCGGCGTGTTCCTCGTCATCTTCAAGCAACCCGGCGCCAACGTCATCGAGACCGTCGATCGCATCAAGGCGCAGCTGCCGCGGCTGATCGCGGCCATCCCGCCCGCGATCTCGATCAAGATCATCAGCGACCGCACCATCACCATCCGCGCCGCCGTCGAGGACGTACAGATCACGCTCATGACCACTATCGCGCTCGTTGTGATGGTGATCTTCATCTTCCTCCGCAGCTTCTGGGCGACGATCATCCCGAGCATCACTGTGCCGCTAGCGCTACTGGGAGCCTGCTCGCTGATGTGGGTCTTCGGCTATTCGCTGGATAACCTCTCCTTGATGGCGCTGACGATCGCGGTCGGCTTCGTGGTGGACGACGCCATCGTGATGCTGGAGAACATCACCCGTTACGTCGAGCAGGGCGAGAGGCCGCTTGCTGCGGCCTACAAGGGCGCGGCCGAAATCGGCTTTACGATCGTCTCGATCAGCATCTCTCTGATCGCGGTGCTGATCCCGTTGCTCCTGATGGGCGGCATCATCGGCCGGCTGTTCCGCGAATTCGCGGTCACGCTGGCGATGGCGATCCTTGTTTCTCTGGTGGTGTCGCTGACCCTGACGCCGATGATGGCTTCGCGCTTCCTGCGCGCCAACCACGAGGCTCGGCACGGCCGCTTTTACCAGTGGAGCGAGCGGATGTTCGAAAGGGTGCTCGGCGCCTACGAACGCGGGCTCGACGTCGCGCTGCGCCACAGTTTCGTCACCCTTTGCATCTTCTTCGCGACCGTAGCACTCTCGATCTACCTCTTCATCCTGATCCCGAAGGGTTTCTTCCCGCAGCAGGACAACGGCTTCCTCACAGCCGTGTCCGAGATGCCCCAGGACATCTCCTTTGCCGAGATGAAACGGCGCCAGGTGGAGCTCAACACCATCGTGCAGGCCGACCCCGCCGTCGCTTCGATCGCGATGTTCATCGGCGGCGGCGGTACGGCACTGAACTCGGGGCGCATGTACATCACCTTGAAACCGCTGGAGGAGCGCGATGCCGGCGCACAGCAGATCATCGCGCGGCTGCGGCCCAAGATCGCCAAGGTGGAGGGCGCCAAGCTCTATATGCAGGCCTCGCAGGACGTTCGTCTCGGCGGCCGCGCCACCCGCACTCAGTTCGAATTCACGCTCCAGGACGCTAACCTCGCCGAACTGAACGAATGGGCGCCGAAAATCCTCGATGCGATGAAGACGCTGCCGCAACTGCGCGACGTCGCGACCGACCAGCAAACCGAAGGCACGACGGTTCAACTCAGGATCAATCGCGACACCGCCGCACGCTACGGCATTCAGCCGCAGCTGATCGACGACACCCTCTATGACGCGTTCGGCCAGCGTCAGGTCGCGCAATATTTTACCCAGACCAACAGCTATCACATCGTCCTGGAGATCACACCGGACCTGCAAGGCCAGCTCGGTACGCTCGACAAGATCTATCTCAAATCACCGCTTACCGGCGACGAGGTGCCGCTCTCGGTGTTCTGCAACTGGACCAATGTGCCCGTGCGACCGCTTGCGATCTCGCATCAAGGCCAATTTCCGTCGGTGACGATCAGCTTTAATCTTGCCGAGGGCGTGGCGCTGGGACAGGCGACCGACGCGGTGCTGCACGCGGTCCGCGAGATGCGCGCGCCGCCGGCGCTGGCAACAAGTTTTCAGGGTACCGCGCAGGCATTCCAGCAATCGCTCGGCACCGTGCCGTTGCTGATCCTCGCCGCACTGGTCGTGGTCTATTTGATTCTGGGCGTGCTCTACGAGAGCTACATCCATCCTCTGACCATCCTGTCCACGTTGCCCTCGGCTGGCGTCGGCGCCGTCGCGATCCTGATGATCTTCGGCTTCGACTTCAGTCTCATTGCCCTGATCGGGGTCATTCTCCTGATCGGCATCGTCAAGAAGAACGGCATCATGATGGTGGATTTCGCCATCGCGGCCGAACGCGAGCAGCATCTCACCCCGGAGCAATCGATCCGCCAGGCGGCGCTGCTGCGCTTTCGCCCGATCATGATGACAACGATGGCCGCCCTGCTAGGCGGCGTGCCGCTGATGCTCGGAAGCGGCACCGGCTCCGAAATCCGCCAACCGCTCGGTTATGCGATGGTCGGCGGCCTTCTCGTGAGCCAGGCGCTGACGCTGTTCACGACCCCGGTCGTCTACCTCTACCTCGACCGCTTCTCCGACCTGCTCTCGCGCTGGATGGAGAAGAAGCCGCAAGCTACCGTCGCGTGCGATGAGCGGAAGGATCACGCGGCGGAATGAGCGCGGCGGCACATATGGCCTGCGCCGGCTACCCGCCGAGCCCCTGCAACACCAGCCGGTTCAACCTTGCCGCAAACGCCGCAGGGTCCTCCGGCAGCTCGCCGTCCAGGATCTGCGCCTGTTCGAGCAGGAGCAGGCTGAGATCGTCGACCGCCTTCGAGCCGGCCTGAGCCTTCGTGATCGCCGTGACCAGCGGATGGCGCAGGTTGATCTCGAGGATCGGCTTGGTGCGCATGCCACGGTTCTGCTGGGCCAGGATGCGCTCGAGCTCGCGGCTCGGGCCCTGGCTGTCGGCGACGAGGCAGGAAGCGGAGCTGGTCAGACGCGTCGAGGCCTTGACGTCGCTGACGCGCTCGCCGAGCGCGGCCTTGATCACCGCGATGGTGGCGGCCTCGTCGGCGGCCGGCTCGTCCTTGTTCGCCTCGTCGACGCGCGGGATGAGGTCGAGATTGAGATCGCCCTGGCTCAGCGACTTCAGCGGCTTGCCGTCAAACTCCGAGGGCATCGAGGTCCAGAAGGCGTCGACGGGATCGGACAGCAGCAGCACTTCGATGCCGCGCGCAGTCGCCGCCTCGAGCCGGGGGTTCGACTTCAGCCGCTCGATACTGTCGCCGACGAGGTAATAGATCTCGGTCTGGTTCGGCTTGAAATCGGCGATGACGTCCTTGAGCGAGCGCTTCTCGCCCGAGGTCGTGGTGAAACGCGACAGCGCGAGCAGCTTTTCGCGGCGCTCGAAATCCTCGTAGATGCCTTCTTTCAGCACCGCGCCGAAGGCCTCCCAGATTTTCGCGAAGTTCTCCGGATCCTTCTCCGCAAGGCTTTCGAGCTCGGACAGTACGCGGGTCGCTACGGCCTTGCGGATCTGCGCGAGTTGCGGATTGTTCTGAAGCATCTCGCGGGAGATGTTGAGCGGGAGATCCTCGCTGTCGACCACGCCGCGGATGAAGCGGAGGTAGCCCGGCAGCAGATCGGCATCGTCAGTGATGAACACGCGGCGGACATACAGCTTGACGCGCCCCTTGCGGTTCGGCTCGAACAGGTCGAACCGCTTGGTCGAGGGCGCGAACAGCAGCACGGCGTAGGAGTAACGCCCCTCCGCACGATAATGCAGCGTCATCGCGGGATCGTCGAAGGCGGAGGCGATCTGCTGATAGGCCTTCTTGTAGTCTTCCGGCGTGAGCTCGGATTTCGAGCGCTGCCATAGCGCGCTCGCAGAATTGATCTGACGCGGCTCACCCTCTTCGGGCACGAGTTCGATGGGGAAGAGAATGTTGTCGGAATAAGCGCCGACGATACGCTCGATCTCGTAGGCTTCGAGATATTTCTTCGCTTCGTCCTTGAGATGCAGGACGATCTCGGTGCCGCGCTGCACGCGGGCCGCATCCTCCTCGCTGGCACGCGCGATCTCGAAGCCCGAGCCGCCCGAGGACGTCCAGGTCCAGACGTCGCTCTCGCCGGCGCGGCGGCTCACCACGACGATCTTGTCGGCGACCATGAAGGCGGAATAGAAGCCGACGCCGAACTGGCCGATCAGGCCCAGACCATCCTTGGCCTCCTTGAGCTTCGACACGAAGGCCTTGGTGCCGGAGCGGGCGATGGTGCCGAGGTGGTCGATCAGCTCCTGCCGCTCCATGCCGATGCCATTGTCGGCGATCGCAAGCGTTCCGGCCGTCTTGTTCGGAATGATCCGGATCTTGAGCGCGTCGCCGTCACCCAGCAGCGCCGGAGTAGCGATAGCCTCATAGCGCAGCTTGTCGCAGGCGTCCGATGCGTTCGAGACGAGCTCGCGCAGGAAGATGTCGGTCTCGGAATAGACGGAGTGCACCATCAGGTGCAGAAGCTCGGAAACCTCGGCCTGGAAGGGCTGCGTATGCACAGCCGTGTCTGACGTCGTCATGCGTTTACCCGGTCAATCGAAAGGGGAAGAAACCCGGGATATAACGCGAGGGGGCAGGGGATCAAGTGGACGGCAGCAATCGCCCTCCGGACGGAGGGCGACTTGTCCGTGGCAAATGCCGGTCAGGTCACGCAGCGGCCGGGCTGGAGCAGTTTTGCGACCTCGGTCAGGGAGCTGACCATCGGCTCGCAGGCGATCGTCGGCTTTTTGCGGCTCTGCTTCTGGTCCGGGAGCAACACCGGCGGCTTGGCGTTACCGGCCTCGATCACTGCGGGGACCCGCAACAGCACCGACGTGTCGGCCAGATCGTTCAGCCGCATCGACACGGTGCGGGTCGGAACCTCAGCCTGCTTGATGTCGGCCAGCCGGTCGGCTTTGCTGGCGCGATTGACGTTATGGCCCGGCTTGTCAGCGACCGCCTGCCAGCGGTCGGCCAGATCATGGCCGGAGGCCAGCTGCACGGCGCCCACCTGGACGGCGCCAAGCGTCGCGGCGATCGCGACCGCGCCTAAAAATACCTTTTGAATCTGTGACATGGCTGTCGGTCCCTCGCCCCATGGCGATCGCGGGAACAACGCGAGGAGAGGACCCAGAGTTCTCAGTCGTTAAGATCACTTAACCGTGTGCGAAAGGGCACGGTCCCCGCGAAAAAAATTTCGCAACCGCCTGGAACGACTTTCGCGGACGGGAGTCGTCTCAACAGCCGGCTATTCCCCCCTGCCCCATAAGCCGGTGACGTAGGGCGCGACTGTGGTGATGCCAGTCGCGCCTTACTTTTGTCTGGAGTTCAGTTCGCCTTCCCCGCCAGCCAATCCCGACCCTCGGCATAGAGCTTCTCGACCTCAGGCCCGGTCAGGCCCGGCATGTCGCGCTTGACCTTGTAGCCGATCAGCTCCTGCATGTAGGCGAGGTGGCGGTAGCCTTCCGGGAGCGCGGCAAGGGCTTTCTGGTCGAGCTGAAGTGTCGCGGCGGGATCGACCGGGTCGATCCGGTCCTTCTCGTAGATCGGCTGGCGGCGGACGATGCCCCATTTTCCCTGCCGCTTCTCCAGGAAATCGTAGAAGCGCCCGGTGCAGACCACGTCGCAGGGCAAGTCGTGCACCGGCGCGCGCTGCGAGATGGTCATCTTGGTCTGCGCGATGGCGCGCGCCCCCTCGAGGTCGATACTGGTGCCGCCGAGGAAATGCAGGATGCGCACGCCCTTGGCGAACCCCTCCTGGCTGACCCGCATGAAATCCCGCGCCGGCCCCTGAAACCAGGTGGCGGACATCCAGCCTTCCTCGTGCCAGACCGTGGCAAAGCGCTCCCAGTCGCCGGCATCGCGCCACACCGCCCAGTTCTCGACGAGGTCGCGGATGGCGAGGCGATCGAGGAGTTGCTGGTCCATGAACACGTCTCCGATGGCACCGCGGCTGCAACGCGGCCGCTACACGAGGTATGAGCGGCGAATTCGATGGCCGTCAAGCGCGGCAACCGGATCAACGAAAATCCGGCGCACCTTGCGGCACGCCGGATCGGGATTTCGTCAAATGCCGGGCGCAGGCGCTTCCTTACGCCGCCGGCACTTTCGGCGCGCGGTTGCGGGAGTTGCGCTGGAAGAACAGCGCCTGGCTCGCCACCGCCGACACCATCGCCGGCTGGAATGGCTTTGAGATCAGGAACGCCGGCTCGGGACGCTCGCCGGTGAGGAAGCGCTCAGGGTATGCCGTGATGAACACCACCGGCACCTCGAAGGTGCGGAGCAGCTCGTTGACGGCGTCGAGGCCCGACGAACCATCGGCGAGCTGGATGTCGGCGAGGATCAGGCCAGGACGCTTGTTCTTTGCCAGCGCGACCGCATCGGCGTGGGTGCGGGCGACGCCGACGACATTGTGGCCGAGATTCTTCACCAGGCTCTCGAGATCCATGGCGATGAAGGTCTCATCCTCGATGATCAGCACGTCGGTGGCGATCTCGGCGGCCATCTCACGCCCTGCGGCATCCGCAAGCCGGCGCGTCTCGCCGACGTCGGTGCCGAGAATGTAGCCGACCTCTTCTTCCGAGAATCCCTCGAGCGAGAGCAGCAGGAAGGCTTGCCGCGGCAACGGCGTGATGTTGGACAGCCGTCGCTCCGGGGGCATCGGCAGGTTCGTCACTTCCGAATCGTCGTTGACGGAAACGGAATTCCAGATTTGGGTGAACAGCCGGAACAGGCCGGCGCGCGGCCCGTGGCTCTCGTCGAGCACCGACGGATCTCCCAGCATGGCTTCCAACATGGCTGCGACATAGGCGTCACCGGAGGACTGGCTGCCCGTCAGGGCGCGTGCGTACCGGCGCAACAACGGCAAGTGTTCAGCAACGAGCTGTGAACGGGACATCCCCACTCCATATCATCTTCGGGCCGACCTTGACGTGCAGGCGTTAGGCGGGGGGCCCGGGTTCCCCTGCTGGGCTGATTACGCCTCAGACCAAGAAAAGTTCCGCATCGGGGCGGAACTTTTTCTCGCAACTCGCATTGAGCCTATCCAGGGAACGGCTCCCGGTTGAGAGAACTTCTCGATTTTACAGTTACTTAACTCGGGGAAACGTGGAACAGGTCATGAAAGATCTCAAGTCTCAAGCCAGCAAAAGCACGACCCCCGGCAAGGGAGGGCTCACTCCGGAGATTCAGTCCCGGATCGGGCACCAGCTGCGCGCCATGTACGACGACGTGGTGCGGCAGGGGGTTCCGGACCGGTTCGCGGAACTGATCAAGAAACTTGATGCGCCGGGAGCGACACCCCAAGTGGAAAATGGTGGCGGCTCCAACGACAACAACAATGGGAGGGATTGATGCCTCTCACGGACTCCCTGCGTAACGACATCCTGGCGGCCGTGCCCAGTCTGCGCGCGTTCGCCATCTCGCTCAGCGGCAATGCCGATCGCGCCGACGATCTTGTCCAGGAGACGCTGTTGCGCGCGCTCGCCAACATCGACTCGTTCCAGCCCGGCTCCAATCTGCCGGCGTGGCTGTTCACGATCCTGCGCAACCTGTTCCGCTCCGACTATCGCAAGCGGCGGCGGGAAGTCGAGGATGCCGAAGGCAACTATGCCAAGACGCTGAAGACGCAGCCCTCGCAGAACGCCCATCTCGAGTTCGAGGAATTCCGCACGGCGCTCGACAAGCTTCCGCAGGACCAGCGTGAAGCGCTGATCCTCGTCGGCGCCTCCGGCTTCTCCTATGAGGATGCGGCCTCGATCTGCGGCTGCGCGGTGGGCACGATCAAGAGCCGCGTCAACCGCGCGCGCTCCAAGCTCGCGGCGCTGCTCTATGTCGACGGCGCGGAGGATTTCGGGCCCGACGAGACCATTCGCGCCGTGATCGGCGGCAGCGGCGGCTGACGGCGGGCGTTATTCGGATTGAGCCCGCGATGACGGCGGCCGCTTCCGCGGCCGTCTTCGTATGTCTGACGTGATCGCGTCTGAAACGTGATGCGGGGCGTGCGCCGCCTCGATCACCGGTCCACGCCTGATTACTTGTCCACGAAGGTCACGGTCTCGGCCACACTCGCACGCGACGTGCGGTAGCTGTTGACCTTATGGGCGTTGTCGGCATAGCCGAACGAAATGCCGCAAACGATGCGGCGATCATCAGGCAGATTGAAATGGCGGCGGATCAGGCCGGAGTGGCGCGCGAGCGCCGCCTGCGGAATCGTACCGAGCCCGAGCGCCTGCGCGGCCAGCATGAAGTTCGAGACATAGGCGCCGCAATCGATCGCACCGTAGATGCCGAGCGGCTCGTCGGTGTGGATGATGGCCACATGCGGCGCGCCGAAGAAATTGTAGTTCTCTAGCGCCTGCTTCGCGTACGCCGTCTTGTCTCCGCGCGCGATGCCGAGCGTGTTGTAGAGCTGAAAACCGCTCTCGCGGCGGCGTTCGAGGTACGCGCCGAGATATTCGCGTGGCGGCGGGAAATCATAGTCGTCCCCGAGACCGCCCGAAGCCTCCTTATAAATCAGATTGCGGAAACGCTCCTTGGCCTCGCCGCTGGCGATGACGATCTGCCAGGGCTGGCTGTTGCACCAGGACGCCGTGCGCTGCGCGGTGGTCAGCACATGCTCGATCGTCGCGCGATCGACCTCCTTGGCCAGGAAGGCACGGACCGAGTAGCGCTCGTTGAGCAGCTCTTCGAGCACGCCGATGCGGTTGTTCTGATTGACTGCAGCGTCCATGGATCAGCTCGCACTTTTCTCGTAGGGTGGGCAAAGGCGCATAGCGCCGTGCCCACCGACAGACTTACCTCGGCGCATCTGCATATGGTGGGCACGCTTCGCTTTGCCCACCCTACGAGATGCAGCGAGAGGCTAGATCACCGTCCCTTGGTCGGGATCTTGTTATACGGCACGTCCTTGTCGACGCGGATGTCGCCCGGCAATCCCAGCACGCGCTCGGCGATGATGTTGCGCAAGATCTCGTCGGTGCCGCCCGCGATGCGCATCGAAGGCGAGGACAGCAGCATCTGCTGGAACTGGCCCTGCACGGTCTCCTCGTCAGTGCCGGTGAGAACGCCGGCCGCGCCCTGGAGGTCCATGGCATAGGTCGCGATGTCCTGGAGCATCATGCCGGACACGAGCTTGCCGATCGAATTCTCCGGCCCCGGCCGTTCACCCTTGGACAGCGCCGAGATCGCCCGGTAGCTGGTGTATTTCAGCCCGCTCGACTTCACCGCCCAGCTCGCAAGCCTGGAGCGCACGGCAGGATCGTCGATCGCGAGCCCATCCTCCAGCATTACATTGGAGCAGAACTCGAACAATTCAGGCACGCCGGTCGCAAGCCGCGAGCCGATCGACATTCGCTCGTTCATCAGCGTGGTCAGCGACACGCTCCAGCCCTCGCCAACGGCGCCGAGCCGCTGGCTGTCCGGAATCACCACATCGGTGAAATAGACCTCGTTGAACTCCTGCATGCCGTTGGCCTGCTTGATCGGCCGCACCTCGACGCCAGGGCTCTTCATGTCCAGGAAAAACATGGTGAGACCCTTGTGCTTGGGGACATTCGGATCCGTGCGCGCGATCAAAAGGCCGTAGTCCGAATAGTGCGCGCCGGAGGTCCATATCTTCTGGCCGTTGACGACCCAATTGTCGCCCTTCTTCTCCGCGCGCGTGCGCAAGCCCGCGACGTCAGAGCCCGCCGACGGCTCGGAGAACAGCTGGCACCAGATCTCCTCGCCCGCGGCCAGCTTCGGCAAATGGCGCCGCTTGGCCTCCTCGCTGCCCCAAGCCATCACGGTTGGGCCGCACATGCCCTCGCCGATCTGGAACGGCTGCGTCAGCTTGCCATAGACGCCTTCCTCCTGCTGCCAGATCACCCGCTCGATCGGCGTTGCACCCCGGCCGCCATATTCCTTGGGCCAATGCAGGCAGGCCCAATTGCCTTCGGCCTTCTTCTTCTGCCAGGCCTTGCCGACATCGACGATGTCGTGGTTGGCGAGCCGGATACGGCCGAGCGAGGATTTTGACAGCTCGGCCAAAAACTCCTTCGGCGCGTTGGCCTCGACCCATTTGCGCGCGGTCTCGCGGAATGCGGCTTCCTGCGGGGTGTCGTCGAAATTCATGGCGCTTCCTTTTTATTGTCATTCCGGGGCGCGCAACGCGCGAACCCGGAATCCAGAGCTTTACCTACACATCTCGAGATTCCGGGTTCGGTTCTTCGAGCCGCCCCGGAATGACGGCTAATTCCTTCCCTTCGTCGGGATCTTGTTGAACGGCACGTCCTTGTCGACCCGGATGTCGCCGGGCAGGCCCAGCACCCGCTCGGCGATGATGTTGCGCATGATCTCGTCGGTGCCGCCTTCGACGCGGGTACCGGGCGCACGCAGCAGCATCGCCTGGAAGCGGCCGGCGAGTTCGGAATCTTCAGCACCGCTAAGCACACCGGCGGCGCCTTGCAAATCCAGCGCGCAGGTCGCGACATCCTGGATCATCGAGCCAGCGACCAGCTTGCCGATGGAGTTTTCCGGTCCCGGGCGCTCGCCCTTCGACAGCGCCGAGATCGCGCGCATGCTGGTATATTTCAGCCCGCTCGCCTTCACAGCCCAGTTCGCCAGCTTCGCGCGCACCGCGCGATCCTCGATCGCCGGGCCGTCATCGAGCATCAGGCTCGTGCAATATTCGAACAGCTCGGGGAAGCCGGTCGAGACGGCCGCGCCGATCGCGCTGCGCTCGTTCATCAGCGTGGTCAGCGAGACGTTCCAGCCGTCACCGACCTCGCCGAGGCGTTGATGATCCGGAATGCGCACATTGGTGAAATAGACCTCGTTGAAGTCGGACGCGCCGCTCGCCTGCTTGATCGGCCGCACCTCGACGCCGGGGCTCTTCATGTCCAGGAAGAACATGGTCAGGCCCTTGTGCTTGGGCACGGTCGGATCGGTGCGGGTGAGCAAAATGCCGTAATCGGAATAGTGCGCGCCCGACGTCCAGATCTTCTGGCCGTTGATGACCCACTCGTCGCCGTCTTTCTCCGCGCGCGTGCGCAGGCCCGCAACGTCGGAGCCGCCCGCGGGCTCGGAGAACAGCTGGCACCAGACCTTTTCGCCGGAGGCGAGCGGCGGCAGATAGGCGCGCTTGTGCTCCTCGCGCGCGAACGCCATCATGGTCGGCCCGCACATGCCGTGGCCGATGATGAACATGCGGGATAGCTGGCCGAACGGCCCCTCTTCCTGCTGCCAGATCACACGCTCGATCGGCGACGAGCCGCGGCCACCATACTCCTTCGGCCAGTGCAGACAGGCCCAGCCGGCATCGGCCTTCTTCTTCTGCCAGGCCTTTGCGACGTCGAGGATGTTGGCGTTCTTCAATTGCGTGCGGCCGAGCGAGGACTTGCGAAGCTCTTCCTCATACTGCTTCGGTGCATTGGCCGCGATCCAGGCGCGAGCAGTGGCGCGAAATTCAGCTTCCTGCGGGGTATCGTCGAAGTTCATGGTTCTATTCTCTCTGTCATTCCGGGGCGCGCGAAGCGCGAACCCGGAATCTCGTCGTTATTCACTCATCTCTGGATTCTCGGATGTGCAATTGCACATCATAGTTCGCCGCTCTGCGGCGCCCCTGAATGACGATAACGTCACGCCGCGTTCTTCTTGCGCATACGGTCGATCAACTGGTCTTCCCAATAGGACAGGCTGCCGAGCCCGAGCGCCATGGCGTTGGCACGGCGGTAGTACATGTGGCAGTCGAACTCCCAGGTGAAACCCATGCCGCCGTGAACCTGGATGTTGTTCTTGGCGCAGTGCTGGAACGCCTGCGTCGCGCTGATGCGCGCGGCTGCAGCCGCTTCCGGCAATTCGGATGCATTGGTCGAGAGCGCCCAAGCGCCGTAATAGCTGTTGGAACGTGCCAGCGTCGCCGACACGTACATGTCTGCCAGCATGTGCTTGACGGCCTGGAACGAGCCGATCTGTCGGCCGAAGGCGATGCGGTCGAGCGCGTAGTCGCGGCCCATCTCCAGCGCGCGGTCGGAGCCGCCCACCTGCTCGAACGCGCAGAGCACCGCGGCGCGATCGAGCACTTGAGTCAAGATGCTCCAGCCTTCGCCGGCCGCGCCTAGCGGCTCTGCCTTGCAATCCCTGAAAGTGATCTCGGCCTGTCCGCGGGTCGGATCGAGGTTGGTCAGGCTTTTCACCTCGACGCCGCCGTCCTTGAGATCGACGATGAATAAGGAGATGTCGCCGTCGCGCCCGCTCGATCCCGTGCGTGCCGCGACCACCGCGAAGTCGGCGATCGCGCCATCGGGGACCGGCTTCTTGACACCGTTGAGCACGCCGTTCGCAGCCGTCAGCTTGACGTTCTTCGGCGACGGATTGCCCTTGCCCTCGAACAGCGCCAGCGTTCCGATCGCCTCGCCCGAGGCAATTGCCGGCAACCATTTCTTCTTCTGCGCGTCGCTGCCGGCGATCAGCAGCGCTTCGGCTGCGAGATAGACGGTGGAGGAAAACGGCACCGGTGCGTTCGCCCGGCCCATCTCTTCAGCGATCACGCAAAGTTCGAGATGACCGGCGCCCGCGCCGCCAAAATCCTCGGGAATGGCGACACCGAGAAAACCCATCTCGGCGAGGCTCTTCCACAGCTCCTTGTCGTATGGCGCCTTGCCGTCGAGAACCATGCGCACAGCTTTGGGTGGGCACTTCTCGGTGAGGAATTTGCGCGCCTGATCGCGGAGCTGCTTTTGGTCGTCGGAGAAATCGAAGTTCATGGCGCGTATCCGTGTTGATGATGTCGATTACTTGAGAATGATGACGTCCTGGTCAGGCTTCTCGGCATAAAGCCGCTCCACCAGCCCCGCGCGGCGCTCCAGGCCGGCGCGCTGGTTGATGTAGCCCTTGTCGGTGAGCTCGTTGCCATCGATCGAGGGCGGCTCCGCCATCAGCATGGCGCGGGCGATGATGCGGCTGCTGGCGCCTTCGCACTCGTTGTTGTGAGCCTCCAGCCCGCGCCTGAAGCAAGCGATCACCTCGGGATGCTTCACGGCATCCTCGAAGCTGAGGTCGGGCTTGCCGACGAGTTGGCGGCAGGCATGCAGGTTCGGCCAGGCCAGCAGGCCGATGAAGGCGCGATCCTGCCCCGCGACCAGCGCATCATGCACGACCGGCGTCGCGGCGGCGATCGCATCTGTACGCAGCGAGCCGACATGGACGAAGGTGCCGGTGGTCAGCTTGAAATCCTCGACCACGCGCCCAGCAAAGATGATGCCTTTCACCGGATCGGTTTCGTCGACGAAGACGCCGGCGTCACCGATGCAATAAAAACCTTCCTCGTCGAACATTTTCTTCGTCAGGTCAGGCTGGCCGAAATATCCCGGCGTCACGTTGACGCCGCGCAGACGCAGCTCGTATTTCGAGCCGCAAGGCACCATCTTCAACTCGACGCCGGGGAACGGCAGGCCGATCAGGCCGACGCGGTCGGTGTCCCAATAGGTGCCGGTCGAGGTTGGCGCGGTCTCGGTCGAGCCCCAGCCGGTGTAGAACACGATGCGCTCGCCGGTGGTCTTCACGGCGAGGGCCTGCATGCGGTCGTAGAGATCGTCAGGCAGCCGCGCGCCGCCATAGGCCATGATCGAGAGATTCTTGAAGAAGGAGCGGCACAGCGCCTCGTCCTTCTCCATGGCCGCGGCGAGCGCGGCATAGCCGGCGGGCACGTTGGCGTAATAGGTCGGCGAGATCTCGCGCAGATTGCGCAGCGTCTCATCGAATTGGCCCGGCATCGGCCGGCCGTCATCGATATAGAGCGTGCCGCCATCGACCAGGATCGGGTGGAACGCCGCGTTGCCGCCCATGGTGTGGTTCCAGGGCATCCAATCCAGCATGGTCGAGATCGGACCGCCGGGATCGCGCGGCCGCACCTGCATCATCATCGCCGCATTGGCGCACATCATCGCTTGCGTGTTGACGACGGCCTTGGGCATGCCGGTCGAGCCTGACGTGAACAGCAGCTTGCCGACGGTCTCAGGCGTGATCTTCGCAATCGACGCTTCGACATCGGCAGTCACGGCCGTCGCCGCGAGCTCGGCAAAGCTGACGCTCGCGATACCCTCGCAGGGCCGCAAGACGTGAACGACGGTGACGCCTGTGAGATCGAGCGCTTTCAGCGCCTTCTCGAAGGTCGGGCCGTCCTGCACCATCACCACGCCCGGCTTGATCAGGTCGAACAAATATTTCAGCTTGACGTGATCATGGCTCATCAAGGAGTAGGCCGGCGAGACCGGCGCGGCCGGGACGCGCGCCTGCATCGCCGCCTGCGTCATCAGCGCGTGCTCGATCGAATTGCCGGAGAGGATCGTGACCGGGCGACCGTCGAGCGCAAGGTTAAGCAGGCCTTGCGTCAGCGCATCCACGGTGCGCTTGGCCTTCCCATAGGACACCTTACGCCATTCGCGGTTAGGGCCGCCGCGCTGGGCAAGCCAGATCCGCTCGGGCGCTTCCTTCGCCCATTTTGCCAGCGAAGCCGGGATATGCTTCTCGTAGGTCTGCAGCGGGATGCGCGACTTCAGCACCACCGTGCCGTCGTCGCGGCGCTCGACATCGATGTCGCGCGCAAGCCACTTGACCTTGCGAAAGGCGGGCTTCGTCATCACCGCCGCCGCGCTTCCACTCATTGTGCGTCTCCCGGAATTTCTCGTCCTTTACGGATCTTCATTGTCAGCGCCTGATATAGACAGGCTTTCGCTTCTCAAGGAAGGCCCTGATGCCTTCCGAAAACTCCTCGGAGCGGCTGCACAGGACCTGGTTGCGATCCTCCATCGCGATCACGGCTTCCAGCGATCCGGCATCGACGCTCATGTTGAGACATTCCTTGGACAGGCGTAAGCCCACGGGCGAGGCCGTGATCATCGCGTCGACATAGGGTTCGGCGGCATCATCGAGCTTGTCCTCCTCGACGACCTCGGAGACCAGCCCGACCGCGAGCGCCCGTTCGGCGCCGATGAAGCGCCCTGTGAGAATCAGCTCCGAGGCCACGGAGACACCGACCAGGCGCGGTAGGAAATAGCTGGTGCCGATGTCGCAGCCGCCAAGGCCGAGCTTGATGAAAGCGCAGTTCATCCGCGCCGATCTCGTCGCGATGCGAATGTCGGAGGCGAGCGCCAGCGCAAAGCCGCCGCCGGCCGCCGCGCCCTGTACCAGCGCGAGGATCGGCTGCGGACAGCGCCGCATCAGCATCACGATGTCGGCGATGCGCCGCTGCGAGTCCAGCGACTCCGTGACACCGGGCGGCTCCTGCTGGCCGGCACGACGCGCCATCGCCGCCTTGAGATCGAGCCCTGCGCAAAAATTCTTGCCGGCGCCCTTCAGCACCACGACGCGCGTGTCGCGGTTGCGCTGAAGGCCCTGGAAGTAGACATTGAGCGCGTCGATCAGCGCAGGATCGAGCGCGTTGAGGTGTTCGGGACGATTGAGCGTCACGGTGTCGACGCCGTCGTTGTGCTCGATCAGCAGCGGTTGGGACATGAGGCGCCTCGTGCTTGCCGCCATTCGCGGTGCCGATTGCTGCGCCCTCTCCCCTTGTGGGAGAGGGCATGTACGCTGTGAGCTCGGAATTCGCCTGGGTGAGGGGTCTGTCTCCGTGGATAGAGACCCCTCATCCGGCGCGCTACGCGCGCCACCTTCTCCCACAAGGGGAGAAGGAAAAAGAGCCCTAACGCGGCGCCATGCGGATCGCGCCGTCGAGGCGAATTGTCTCGCCATTGAGCATCGGGTTCTCGACGATGTGCACGGCGAGCGAGCCGTATTCATTGGCGTCGCCGAGTCGCGCGGGATGCGGCACCTGGGCACCGAGGCTCTTGCGGGCCTCTTCGTTCAAGCCCATCAGCAGCGGCGTCAGGAACAGGCCGGGCGCGATGGTGTTGACGCGGATCTTCTGGCTCGCTAGATCGCGCGCCGCCGGCAGGGTAAGGCCAACGACACCGCCCTTCGACGCCGCATAAGCGATCTGGCCGATCTGGCCTTCGTAAGCCGCGACCGACGCCGTGTTGACGATGACGCCGCGCTCTTCACCGACCGGCTCGATCGTGACGAGGCGCTCGGCGAACAGACGCAGGCAGTTGAAGGTGCCGATCAAATTGACGTTGATGATGCGCGCGAATTTTTCCAGCGGGTAGACGCCGTCGCGGCCGACGATGCGCTGCGATCCGCCGATGCCGGCGCAGTTCATCAGCACGCGCGCGACGCCGTGCGCGGCTTCCGCCTTGGCGATCGCCGCCTTGATCTGCTCCTCGCTGGTGACATCGGCGTGGAGCGCGATGCCCTTCACTTCGGCGGCGACCTTCTCAGCGTTTTCCTTACTCTGGTCGATCACGCCGATCTTGGCGCCCTTGGCGGCCATGGCGCGGGCGGTCGCGGCACCAAGGCCCGACCCGCCGCCGGTGATAAGAACGGCTACGTCTTTCAACTGCATCGCAAATACCTTTCCTCTACCTTTTCCTTGGGCGTTTCTTCTCTAGACTTCTGCGTTCTGGCCAGATTATCCGGCCGCGGCAGCTTCCTCGATATTCGTGAGGATGCCGCCGCAGATCAGCGTTTCCATGTGCTTGATGTATTGCCGGCAGACGTCGTCGGTGACCGGGCCGACGCCGGTCGCGCGCGACATCGCGTGCCGGCCGAAGAACAAATGATCGCAGGCGCCGATCAGGCTGGTGTAGAACAGCACCGGATCGGTGGCGCGGAATTCGCCGCGGCTGACGCCTTCGGCGAGCAGGCGGCGATGGAAATCCAGCAGCGGCGCGACGAAGAATTTCGAGACTTCGTCCGCGGAGCCCGCGACGCTCTCGTGCAACAGATAGTGGATCAGCCGGTTCATGTAGGGAAACCGGTGATAAGCGCGGATGATGCCGCCGATGTGCAGCTTCAGCTTCGCGGTCGGCGTGATCGACTGAGCCAGCAGATATTCGAGATTGGACAGTTCCGTCCCCGCGTCGCGCTCGAGCAGCGCCAACAGCAGGCCGTCCTTGTTGCCGAAGTGATATTTGACCAGCGCGGCGTTGGCGCCGGACTTCTGGGCGATGTCGCTCAGCGAAATCTCGATCGAGGAGCGTTCGATCATCAGCTCGCTCGCGGCCACGAGCAATTTCTCTGCCGTGGAATTCTTTCCGCTGGGGAGCCTGTTCGGTACGCTGGTAGTCACGGAGATCCCCGATTTAGCGCGAGAGCCGCCGCAGATAAGCCCAAGCAGCGCCTCTCCACAAGAGTTAATTGATCGATTGACTAAACGACCAGTCGCCCCTTAAATCCGCCCCGACAACCAACCATTCAGAATAATCCAGGGAGAAACCGACATGGCCGAGGCTTACATCGTCGCCGCTGCGCGTACCGCCGGTGGGCGCAAGGGGGGCCGCCTCGCCGGATGGCATCCGGCCGATCTCGCCGCGAAGGTGCTGGACGAGCTGGTCGACCGCACCAAGGTCGATCCTGCGCTGGTCGAGGACGTGATCATGGGCTGCGTCATGCAGGTCGGCGAGCAGTCCAACAACGTCGCGCGCAACGCGATCATGGCCTCGAAGCTGCCGGAGAGCGTGCCGGGCACCTCGATCGACCGCCAATGCGGCTCCTCGCAGCAGGCGCTGCACTTCGCAGCCCAGGCCGTGATGTCCGGCGCGATGGACGTGGTGATCGCCGCCGGCGTGGAATCGATGACGCGCGTACCGATGGGCCTGTCGTCGCAGCTTCCCGCCAAGAACGGCTTTGGCAATTACAAGAGCCCGGGTATCGAGCACCGTTATCCGAACATCGTGTTCAGCCAGTTCACCGGCGCCGAGATGATGGCCGAGAAGTACGGCCTCTCCAAGGATGAGCTCGACGAGTACTCCTACAACAGCCATCAGCGCGCGATCGCGGCAACCCAGGCCGGCCACTTCAAGAAGGAGATCGTGCCGCTCGAGATCACCCGCGCCGACGGCTCCAAGGACACCCACCACATCGACGAGGGCATCCGCTTCGACGCCACGCTCGACGGCATCAAGGGCGTCAAGCTGATCGCCGAGAACGGCAAGCTCTCCGCGGCCAGCGCCAGCCAGATCTGCGATGGCGCCTCCGGCGTGATGGTGGTGAACGAGCGTGGCCTGAAGCAGCTTGGCCTGAAGCCGCTGGCGCGCGTCCACCACATGACCATGATGGGCGGCGATCCCGTGATCATGCTCGATGCTCCGCTGCACGCCACCAAGCGCGCGCTGGAAAAGGCCGGCATGACGATCGACGATATCGACCTGTTCGAAGTCAACGAGGCCTTTGCTTCGGTACCGACGGGGTGGTTGAAGACCACCGGCGCCGATCCGGAACGTCTCAACGTCAATGGCGGCGCCATCGCGCTCGGCCATCCGCTCGGCTGCTCCGGCACCAAGCTGATGACGACGCTGGTGCATGCCCTGCATCAGCGTGGCAAGCGCTATGGCCTGCAGACCATGTGCGAAGGCGGCGGCATGGCGAATGTGACGATCGTGGAGCGTCTGTAAGCCGCTGCGTCGCTAATGGTGTCGTCCCGGCCTAGTGCGCAATTGCGCACGGGGGCCGGGACCCATAACCACAGGAGCCTGTCGTTATGCCCGGCTGGGGCGACATCGTGTTTCAACACTTGGGATGGGTGGCTATGGATCCCGGCGTTCGCCGGGATGGCACCGTTTATGTTGCGAGATCTCGGCGATGACTCACCCCTCCATCTACGCCCGCGCCACACCCGACAAGATCGCCTATCAGATGGCCGGGACCGGCAAGGCGATCACCTATCGTGAGCTCGACGAGCTTTCGAACCAGGGGGCGCACCTGTTCCGCTCGCTCGGGCTGAAGGCCGGCGACCACATCGCGCTGCTGATGGAGAACCGCCTCGCCTTCATGGAGATCTGCTGGGCGGCGCAACGCAGCGGGCTCTATTACACCGCGATCAGCCGCTATTTGAAGCAGGACGAGATCGACTACATCATCGCCGATTGCGGCGCCAAGGTCGTGATCACGACGCCGAAATGCGCCGACCAAATCAAGGCTCTGATCAAGGGTGCGCCCGGCGAGCCGGCCTTCTACATGATGGACGAGCCACTGTCAGGCTTCCGCTCCTACGACAAGGAAGCGGCCGCCCAGCCGACAACGCCGATCGCCGACGAGGTCGCCGGCTATGACATGCTGTATTCGTCCGGCACCACCGGCCGACCCAAGGGCATCAAAAAGGCGTTCGAGGGCAAGCCGATCGACGAGCCGAACGCGCTTCTGCGCGTGCTCAGCGCCAACATGTGCGGCATGAATGCCGAGACTATTTATCTCTCACCGGCACCGCTCTATCATGCCGCTCCCTTGCGCTTCAACATGATGGCGATCGTGCTCGGCGGCACCTCCATCATCATGGAGCACTTTGACGCCGAAGATTTCCTGAGGCTGGTCGAAAAATACAAGGTCACACAGTCACAACTCGTGCCGACCATGTTCGTGCGCATGCTGAAGCTGCCGGACGAGGTCCGCAACCGCTAC
This sequence comes from Bradyrhizobium sp. MI1.10, assembly GCF_055811035.1. NCBI lineage: Bacteria > Pseudomonadati > Pseudomonadota > Alphaproteobacteria > Hyphomicrobiales > Nitrobacteraceae > Bradyrhizobium > Bradyrhizobium sp. MI1.10. The sequence goes on along the minus strand of NZ_JBVVPN010000033.1, from coordinate 28,345 downwards.
GACGTCTCGACGCTGAAGGGCGCGATCCACGCCGCCGCGCCCTGCCCGGTCGAGGTCAAGGCCAAGATGATCGAATGGTGGGGGCCGATCCTGATCGAGTATTACGCGGGCTCCGAAGGCAACGGTGTCACCGTCTGCAACTCGAAGGAATGGCTGGAGCACCGCGGCAGCGTCGGCCGCGCCGTGGTCGGCAAAATCAAGATTCTGGACGAGAACGACGGGGAGCAACCGACGGGCGAGATTGGCACGGTCTATTTCGCCGATGCGCCTGTGTTCACCTATCACAACGATCCCGAGAAAACGAAGAAGGCCTACAACGCAAAGGGCTGGTCGACGCTCGGCGACGTCGGTTATCTCGATAAGGACGGCTTTCTCTTTCTCACCGACCGCAAGTCTTACATGATCATCTCCGGCGGCGTGAACATCTACCCGCAGGAGACCGAGGACGTGCTCATCACCCACCCTGAGGTCGCCGACGTCGCCGTGTTCGGTGTGCCGAACGAGGATATGGGCGAAGAGGTCAAGGCCGTGGTGCAGCCGCACGATCCCAAGCGCGCCGGCAGCGAGCTCGAGGCCGACCTGATCGCCTACTGCAAGAGCCGCCTCTCGACGATCAAATGCCCGCGCTCGATCGATTTCGAAGCCGAGCTGCCGCGGACGCCGACCGGCAAGCTGGTGAAGCGGCATTTGCGCGACAAATATTGGCCGAAGGCGGCGGCGAAGATTTAGCCCGCGGCGGCATCGCCTCAATCGAACAAGCTCGGCGTGTGGTTCACCAGCGCGCCTTCGATCTCGAGCATCTTCAGCTTCGTCACCACGCCGCCATTCGCGGAGAAGCCGCCGGGCTTGTTGCCGGCCGCCAGCACGCGATGGCAGGGCACGACGATCGGGCACGGGTTGCGGCCGAGCGCCTGGCCGACGTCACGCGACAGCTCGACGCCGCCGAGCTGCCTGGCGATGTCGCCATAGGTGATGGTCTTGCCTGGCGGAATGGTGCGGGCGATGGCGTAGACGCCGCGGTTGAAGTCGGGCACGCCGTCGAGATCGAGCGGAATGTCGGTGAGGTCATCCGGCTCGCCCGCGAGCAGTTTTGTGATGCGGTCGATCGCCTGCTGCACTTCGGCGGTCGGCTCGGCTTCGCTGGCATCGGCATGGCGCTGGCTGATGCGGGTGCGGATCTTCTGCTCACCGCCCATCGGCAGTTGCGTGCCGTTGATGCCGCGCGGACCCCAGGCAATGGCGCAAAGGCCGATCTTGCTGTCGAACAGGGCAAAATGCTGGTCGGTCATGGTTCGGTCCCTGGCTTGCGTTCCCTTGCATGCCCCCATTGTGATCTGAGCCCAAATCTAGGCTTGGAAATAGTTGCGATCCACCCGGTTTCCGGGAATCTTGCACAGGAGTTCCGCCTCCCTTTCGCGAGCCCGCAATGCAAAGCCTCCACGTCAACGGATACGACATGCCCTATCTGGACGTGGGCGAAGACCGAGGCCGGCCGCCGCTGGTCTGCGTGCATGGTTCGCTCAACGACTTCCGTGTCTGGGGCTGCGTGCTCGGGCCGCTCTCCCAGCGGCACCGGTTGATCTGCGTCAGCCTGCGGCATTTCTTCCCGGCGCGATGGGATGGCGTCGGCGACACCTATTCGATCGCCCAGCATGTCGACGACGTCATCGCCTTCATTGAGGAACTCGACCTTGGCCCGATCGATTTGATGGGCCATTCCCGCGGCGGGCACATCTGCTTCCGCGTGGCGCAGCGGCGGCCGGAGCTGCTCCGGCGGTTGGTGCTGGCCGAGCCAGGCGGCGAGCTCGATGCGAGCCTCGACCCCGATTATGCCGGCGACCCCTCGCCACTGCTGGCGCGGTTCACGGCCTCGGCCGAGAAGATCGCGGCCGGCGACATCGACGGCGGCCTTGCCGTCTTCGTCGACACGCTGGAAGGGCCCGGCACCTGGCCGCGGCTGCCGGCGCTGGTGAAGCAGAATCTGCGCGACAACGCCTTCACGCTGATCGGCCAGGTCCGCGACAACCGCCCGCCGTTCTCGAAGGCGGACGCGGAGTCCATCAGGATGCCGACGCTATTCATCCTGGGCGCGCGGACCAAGGGCCTGCTGCCGAAAGTGCTGCATGCGCTGGCGGCGCATGTGCCGTATTCCAGGACAGCGGTCATCCCGAACGCGACGCACCCGATGTTCGAGCAGGCGCCGCAGAAATACTCCGAAGTGGTGCTGGATTTTCTGGCGGGCTGATCATGCAGACATTTCGCGTCAATGGTTACGACATGGCCTATCTCGAAGTCGGCGAGGGCCATCCGCTGGTCTGCGTGCACGGCACGCTCGGCGATTTCCGCACCTGGTATCCAGTGCTCGGCCCGCTGTCGAAATCGCATCGCGTGATCTCGGTCAGCCTGCGGCATTTCTTTCCCGAGCATTGGGACGCCGTCGGCGACGATTACAAGATGGCCCAGCACGTCGCTGACGTGATCGCTTTCGTCGAGCAGGTCAAACCCGCGCCGGTCGATTTGATGGGCCATTCGCGCGGCGGCCACATCGCGTTTCGCGTGGCACAGTCGCGGCCGGATCTGTTGCGCAAACTGGTGCTGGCCGAACCCGGCGGCGATCTCGACGCGAGCCTGCCGGTGCCTGCGGGCACGCCTGCGCATCCGCCGCTGGCCGCGCGCACGGCGCGCTCGGTCGAGATGATTCGCGCCGGTGACATCGAGGGCGCGCTGCAGAACTTCTACGAAGGCATCGAAGGCGACGGCTCATGGCGGCGCGTGCCGGCGGCGGCCAAGCAGCAATTGCGCGACAACGCGATCACCTTGCTCGGCCAGATCAACGAGCAGCGCAGGCCCTACACGCTCGCGGATGCGCAAGCGATCACGACCCCGACGCTCCTGATCGGCGGCGGCGCGACGACGGGGAGCCTGTCGGTGATGTGGCGCGTGCTGGCCGAGCACATCGCGGGGGCGAAGACGGCCGTGATCCCCAATGCCGGGCACTGGATGTTCGAGCAGGCGCCGCTGGAGTTCGGCGCGGCGATGAAAGCGTTCCTGGCGGAGTAGGTGCCTCACCCCTCTTTTTCTTTTTCCTCGAAAACAACCCCATGCACAGTAGCCGACCCTAGCAATATCAAGGGCTTGGCGAAGCGCAAAAAACGAGGTCGGACGCCCCCTTGGCCGCGCTTGACGCCCTCGCCCTCGCGCCGTACGTTTGAATACGGAATTCCGTATTCCCTGTTGCCGTTCTGGGAGCTGCCGGCGTGATCCCCCTCGACCCGCTTCCGAACTTGATCGACCAGGTCTATGCGCGGATCCTGGAGGCGATCTCCGACCGCACGCTGCAGCCCGGCCAGCGCATCCGGCAGAACGAGCTCGCCGACAGGCTCGGCGTGTCGCGCCAGCCGGTGTCGCATGCGCTACACCTGCTGCACCGGCAGGGGCTCGTCGCGGAAAGCGGCCGGCGCGGTTTTGAAGTCACCCAGCTCGATCCCGCACGCATCCGCCAGCTCTACGAGGTGCGCGGAGCCATCGATGCCCTGGCGGCGCGGCTTGCCGGCGAGCGCGCCGCAAGCGATGCGGCGGGACGCGCGCGGCTGGAGGCGGCGCTCGCCGCCGGACGCGGGATCGACGGCAAGACCGCGCTCGCCGAGCTGATTGCGCTCGACGTCGCGTTTCATCGCGCGATCTATCGGCTCGCCGGCAATCCCGTGATCGAGGAGACGATCACGCCGCAATGGCCGCATATGCGCCGCTCGATGGCGACGGTGCTGTCCGAACTCGACTATCGCGGCAGCGCCTGGGCCGAGCATGCCGACATTGCCGGACACATTCTCGCGGGCGACGCGAAGGCGGCCGAGCGTGCGGCGCTTGCGCACGCGCAAACGGCGGGACGAATGACCGAAGAGCGATTGAGGGCGACGGAAGAGGCGGCGTAACCGCACACGCTGTCGTTCCGGGGCGATGCGCAGCATCGAGCCCGGAATCCATCGGACGGCCTATGCTGCGGAGATTCCGGGTTCGCGACTTCGTCGCGCTCCGGAATGACAAGAAACAAACCAAAGGAGGACGCGCCATGAAACTGTCCCAGGAGCAATTGGAGTTCTTCCACCGCGAGGGCTGGCTGTTCCTGCCGGAATTGTTCAGCCCGGAGGAGGTCGATCTCCTCGCGCGCGAGGCGGTTGCCATCTATGACGCGAACCGGCCGGAAGTCTGGCGCGAGAAGAGCGGCGCGCCGCGCACCGCCTTTGCCGCGCATCTCTACAACGAGGCGTTCGGCATTCTGGGTGCGCATCCGCGCATGATCGACCCGGTCGAGCAATTGTTCGGCGAGCCCGTCTACATGCACCAGTTCAAGATCAACGCAAAATCCGCCTTCACCGGCGACGTCTGGCAATGGCACCAGGATTACGGCACCTGGAAGCGCGACGACGGCATGCCCGAGCCGCGCGCGATGAACATCGCGATCTTCCTCGACGAGGTGATGCCGATCAACGGCCCGCTGATGCTGGTGCCGCAGAGCCAGAACGCCGGCGACCTCAAGGCCTCGCACGACCTCGCGACGACTTCGTATCCGCTGTGGACGCTGGACGAGGAGACCGTGACGCGGCTGGTCAAGCAGGGCGGCATCGTGGCGCCGACGGGAAAGCCGGGCGGCATGCTGATGTTCCACGGCAATCTCGTGCATGGCTCGGCCGGCAACATCACGCCCTACCCGCGCAAGATCGTGTACCTGACGCTGAACGCGGTTTCGAACTACATCCGAACCCCGACAAGGCCGGAGTACATTGCGCATCGCGACTTCGCGCCGATCCAGACGGTGGAGGACGACGCGCTGCTACGGCTCGCCCGTGCGCCGCGGCAGGCGGCGGAGTAAGCGTCATTCCGGGGCGGCGCGTAGCGTCGAACCCGGAATCCATCGGGCCGCAGAGTTGGTGGATGAATGGATTCCGGGCTCGCGCTTCGCGCGCCCCGGAATGACGAGCTTCAATCGTTGCGCTTAGGACAAGCCCCATGAACCTCTTCCGCCTCCTCCAGGCTCGCGCTTCCGCCGGCAAGCCCGTCCGTGTGGCGCTGATCGGCGCCGGCAAATTCGGCTCGATGTTCCTGGCGCAGGTGCCGCACACGCCAGGGCTGGAGGTCCCCATCATCGTCGACATCAATCGCGACCGTGCGCGCGAGGCCTGCCGCACCGTCGGCTGGGACGCGGCGCGGATCGCCGCCACCGTCTTCACCGATGACGGCGCGCGCGCCATTGCGGGCGGCGCGATGGACGTGGTGGTGGAGGCGACCGGCAATCCAGCCGTCGGCATCAGGCACGCGCGTGCCGCGATCGCGGCCGGCAAGCATATCGTGATGGTCAATGTCGAGGCCGACGTGCTGGCGGGTCCGCTGCTCGCCGAGGAAGCCCGCAAGGCCGGCGTGGTCTATTCGCTCGCCTATGGCGACCAGCCGGCGCTGACCGCGGAGATGGTGGATTGGGCCCGCGCCACCGGCTTTCACGTGGTCGCCGCCGGCAAAGGGACAAAATATCTGCCGGCCTATCACGACGTGACGCCGGATGGCGTCTGGCAGCATTACGGGTTGAGCGCGGGCGAGGCGCAATCGGCCGGGATGAATCCGCAGATGTTCAACTCCTTCCTCGACGGCACCAAGTCGGCGATCGAGATGGCCTCGATCGCCAATGCCTGCGGACTCGACGTGCCTGCGGAGGGCCTGCTGTTTCCACCCTGCGGCGTCGACGACCTGCCGCACATCATGCGGCCGCGCAGCAGGGGCGGCGTGCTGGAGCGGTCGGGCGTCGTGGAGGTGGTCTCCTCGCTCGAGCGCGACGGAAGGCCGGTGTTTCGCGATCTGCGCTGGGGCGTTTACGTCGTGCTGGAGGCGCCGAACGACTACGCCGCCGACTGCTTCAGGCAATACGGCCTCAAGACCGACGGCAGCGGACGGTACGCGGCGATGTACAAGCCCTATCATTTGATCGGCCTCGAGCTGAACATCTCCGTGCTGTCGGCTGCGTTGCGGGGCGAGCCGACCGGGCAACCCCATGGTTTCCGCGGCGACGTCGCTTCCGTGGCCAAACGCAATCTGCGCGCCGGCGAGATGCTGGACGGCGAAGGCGGCTACACGGTATGGGGCAAGCTGTTGCCGGCGACCGCGAGCCTCAAGGCCGGCGCGCTGCCGATCGGGCTGGCGCACCGACTGAAGCTGAAGCACGACGTCGCCCACGGCGAGATCGTGCGCTGGAGCGACGTCGAGTTCGACGCGGGCAACGAGACGGTCAGGACGCGGCGGGCGATGGAGGCGGCCTTCGCAAGCGCAGATCAGGCCGCGCACTCATAGATCGAGATTCATTGGTGCGGCCTGAGCGATGTCCGCTGGCCGACGCTTTGCGGACTCAAGCTGACCATCGATTCAGGTCAGCTATGGGCCACAAGCCGACATTCAAACCTGCTCCGTTTGCTCGCTAACTCGCTGAGGCGAGAGTCCCCCGAAGCGACCTTGTCGAGGTATGAATCCATGTTTACGGAGCCGCACAGCCGAAGTTAACCAGTTAGACAATCTCTGGTGGTACCAGATCCCTATAGATCGTCCGACTCAAGCGAGTGACGCTTGATCGCAGCGCGAGGCGTTCGGTGACGCAGGCAAGGTGGCGAAGCTATCTCCGCATCGTCGCGATAGGGCTGGTGGCTATCGCTGTTGCGGGTTGTTCTAAGAGCTATCGGTACAAGCTGACAGTTGCGGTCAATACGCCGGACGGCGTCAAGCACGCTTCGAGCGTCGTTGAGGTGTTGGTGGAGAATGTCGTCTTTCCTGAGCGCGGCACTTTTAGCAATTTGCGCGGCGAAGCCCTTTACCTCGATCTAGGCTCAGGCGCGAGGCCCTTGGTCGCGCTGCTGACAAACCAAATTCGCGGGTACTATGGCTGGACCCGTTATGCAGGACCGAACCTTGAGTTCGTGTGCGAGCTTTATAACATGGCGCCGCCGACGAACATCATGGATGCCGTGGCCACAATCGCCCGCCAGCGCGGCCCGCGCAAGATTGACTCGGGACGACTGCCCGATCTCGTTACTTTCGCCGACGTCAATAATCCTGGGTCGGTCATCCAGGTCAATCCGGACAACTTGCGGGCAACGCTAGGTCCGGGCGTGAGCTGGAATGAAATCACGCTAGAGGTGACTGATGAGCCCATTACAACGGGCATCAAGTCTCGGTTGCCCTGGTTATCTGCCTATCGTGGCAAGAGACTGGACGGCCGTACAGATCATGGCAAAAACACTCTCGCGAATACCCTGACCATCGCCGACTTTGCTCAGCCCAGAGACATAGAGAAAGACTAGCGTTCTGGTTCTCCGGCAGCCGAACCGGTTCTGACTGAGCGTTGATCGTCACTCAGGACAGTTATCGAAGTCCGTTCCGGGTCAATTGCGGCGGCGTCCCGCTGAGCGACCGACTTCCGGTCCTCGCCTGCGTCCGGACATGTCGCTGCACTCGCGACTGGCGCGACGGGCCAATTCCCGACACGTCCCCAAGGAACATCGGAGGGCCAATCGACACCTACCGCCGCACTTCGAAGTAAGTCTTGCCGCCTCGTTCGAATCCTGCTCGCTCGTAGAAGCGCAGGGTCGCCTCACGCTTGGACCCCGTCGCCAAGTGGACCTTATAGCAATCGGCCTGCGATGCGATCTCAAGCGCATAGGTGAGAACCCGTCGCCCGAGCCCTGATTTGCGATGGTCGGTGTGGGTGACTACATTTTCAATGACGCCATATGATCGGCCGCCCCGAGACAGATTGGGCACAATTGCGAGCGTGCACGACGATAGAAGCTGTTCACCTGCTTGCGCCACGATCACAGTCATAAACCCCGATGAAAGCAGATTGGACCAGACGCGCTCAGCCGTAGCTGGCGCCAGTGGGGGTTCCTGCGGATGGAGATGCCCGTAAAGGTTCAGAACCTGATGCAGGTCGCGTTCTGTTGCGTGACGGACAATAGCATCTTTCATGTAGTGATCTCTTGCAAAGCAAGTCGCAGTTGCGGAGCAAATTGCAACGACAATCTCACATTGGAGGCCGCACTGTCTCCAGAACTTTGAGAGCCTCCACCACCGAATTGTAGATTAACTGGTCATCCGGCTTGCGGTTCTCTTTGAGCTTCTCCACGTTCGCGCGATCAACCCAGAGAGTCTCTGACACTTTGCCGGTTTCCAGAGCTGGTTTTGTGAGGTCCCCGTCGACGGTCACGATGAACTGTCGTTCTTCATAGGGTGTCGGCCCATAGCTCCAATACTTAGGTGTTAGCTCAAGAACGATGTTCTTAAGGTGCCAGCCTGTCTCCTCATGTATTTCGCGGCGCAGAGCAGAAAGAACGTGCTCGTCGTCTTTGACGTGCCCGCCGATCAAGTCCCAACACCTGGGAAACAACTCACGCGTCGATGAGCGCCTTTGCACAAAGACGCGTCCTCGACCATCAACGACCATCGCGTCCGCAATAAGCTGCCTTCTTAGTAACATTTCGTCGGTCTCGGAGTGCGGTAAAGATTAGCCTTTGCGGCGCCCACTTGAGGCCCATGCCGTAGCTTCAAGGGGCGATTTTGATCCGCCCGTCCGAGCTCCGCAACGGGTCCACAAGCGGTCCTCCACCGGCGGCGCGCGGCAGGTCAGCTAGGGCCAATACGGACATCAACAGGATGTTTCCAGAGTCATGGCTGCTTGTCGTGGGGCAATCCAACAATAACGCCAAGGAACCAGCCGCCAAAGAAGGACACAACAAGCATGAGGAGATAGGTCGTTGCGAAGGGACCGACCTCCTGCTTGCCTTGAATACGATCAAACTCTAGTAGCACCAGCGCAAAGCCTGCCGCGCAGAATGCGGGCAGAAATGCCGCAAGCCTTCCCTGAGGGTTCCGTGATAGAGCCGTGGATCGACGATACGATATCACGGCACTCAAGACGACCACGATCAGGCAGGCGGTGAGGAGGTACATGGGCGCCTTAACCGTCTGGGATATGTCTAGCCACTGGTCTGACGCGCGGCGCCGTGCTGCTCATGCATCGAACCATTCAGCCAAAGTCCATAGCCGACGGCGATATGAAAGACAGCGTATGCGAGCGCATTTTCAATAACGAGGGACGCAGGCCCTCCCTCGGTGAGGAAAGCTTTCTCGGCAAACCAAATAGAATAGTACGCGAAATATGCGCCAGCGAACCCGCGCCAAAACGTACCGGGAAGAAAATCAATCTTGAATGCCATCAGCACGAGACCGCTGGTCGCAAGCACCTCAATTACAAGGTCGACCATCTGCACCGCATTGAACATCCCAACGTCGCCGATCCCGTAAGACGCGAGCAAGACAGCGAAGAATGCAAAAAGCTTCCAACCCACGTAGACCTCCGACTTTGCTTGCGCTGCCAAGGTAGAGATCATCAGTAAAGTCATCGCTTCCAGGCTTAGTTGAGCTTAGGTTACGACGGTAGCTCAAAGCTTAAGAAAAAAAGTAGATTTCGGGATCGGCCTTGAGGTCGGAGGCGATCGACGCAAACGGAAGAGCGGCCAGATCGCGAACGACAAAACAATCCACCAAGCCGAGGAGGCATAGCCCAAACCAAAGATGATGCGCACCTTGGCTGACCGACCCCAGAAAGCATCTTGCGCCTGTCGGTGGACATAGCGCGTTGGAAAGACGAACCAGCCAGGTTGCTGGCGTCCAAACGATCAAGAAAAACGGCCGTATCACTTCGTGACTAAAAGCACCTGCTGCTATCATCGCTAAGGCGCAGAGCAGTCCGACCAGCAAGTGCAAAATCAGTCGCATTCGTGTTGGCAACCTCGGTCTCGGTCTAAGGAGGATAGCAAGAACGAGACTATATCCCCTACGATCAAAGCTGCTATTGCACTTTGACCGGAATACGTCAGCCATGAGCCGGAACGGACATCGCGAGCGCGGCGTGATATAAGCCAACGCAAGCCAGCCGCTACGAGAAAGAAGATGCCACGCCCACTCACCCCCAAAGAGCGTGATTTGGTTGCCTTTATTCTAGGTCAGCATTCACCCTTGCAGGACCATTTTGGCCTCGTCGAGGACATGAACGACGGTGGGATGGGTAGCCTTCTCTTTGTCGGTGCGGCAGACCGGCTTTTCGGCCGATGTATTGGCGAAGCGGAATTCGAGGATGCCGATGGAGTGCTGGTGTCGGTCGCGCTGAACCTCGATCAGCGCGACGAGCTGTTTGAGCTTGATCTTTGGAAAGTCGATTTTTCGCCGCTACAGAGGATCGCCGCCATAGGTGATGTCCGACCCTCACGGTGGTGGCCACGGAAGCTCAGAACCAGCCAGACTTGAAGCCGTTCGAACTGGCTCGGCCAGAGGACCGCTCCCGATCTGGCAAACACCCAGGAATATCGGCTTTGGTTCTCCGTCAGGGAAGCAGCCGCTCTTGCTTCGCCTGCCTGAACCACTTCCGGAACATGTCCTCGGTATCCATCATCTCGGTGAAGCCGGCGCGGTTGATCTTCACGGTCGAGACGATCGAGGGCGGACCGGATTCGGCGTGGCCGTAGCGCAGGCTGTAATCGGCGTATTGGAACGAGAGGCCGACGAATTCGGCCAACGCAGGCGATGCAAGGTCGTGCTTGCGGCGCAACGCGTCCCAGGGAGCGACCCAGCTCGGGAATTCCCTCGCGAGCGACAGCGGGACCGGCTTGCCCGGCTTCATCTCCAGCGCATCGGCGACCGCAGGCCAGATGTTCTCCCAGGTAAAGACGTCGCCATTGGTCACGTTGAAGGCCTCGTTGCGCGCGGCCTCGGCCTCGCCCGACCAGGCGATGGCGCGGGCGAGGAGATCGACATCGACGGCCTGCCCCACCTGCGCGGCGCCGCCGGGGTAGTCGAGCGGCCTGCCCTGCTCGCGCAGGATCGCGGCATAGACGCCGAGCGGCGGAATCAAATCCATGGCGCCGCCCATGGCGAGGCCGACGATCAGCACCGGCCGCAGGATGCTCCAATGCCAAGCCTTGCCGGCTTGGAGGTCGCGCAAGAAGTTTTCCTGCGCCCAGTAGAAGTTGGGCTGCTCATACATTTCGGAGCGGCCTTCGCGGGCCGGCACTGTCAGGGGGCGAACGTGGACACCGTAGGCCTTGGTGCCCTGCAACAGGGCGACATGCCTGAGGCCGGGTGCCACCGGCTCGAGCGCACCCATCAAATTGCGCAGCATCAGATCGTTGGTGTTGATCTGCTGCGGGTCGCGCCAGCCGTCGACGAGCTGCGGCGCCTCGTAGAGCGCGGCGTAGATCAGATGCGTCGCGCCGCTCAGTTCCGAGGCGGCGCGGCCGCAATCCGCTGCGCTGGTCAGGTCGATCGGGACATGACGGGCGCCGTAGCGGTCGCGCGGCCTCCGCCGGGACAGGGCAATGACATCGCACCCGCTCGAGATGCCGAAGTGTCGCAACGCGGCATTGCCGACGAGACCGCTCGCTCCGGCGACCACGATCGTTTTGCCCGTCATGCGCGAGCCTCCCTGGTTTTTGCGCGACGGAATAGCAGATCGCGTGCCAGCCCGACTTGCGTCAGGCTGGCGTTCGCACCTGCGAGGCGCCCATGAGGCTTGAGACATGAGACTTGATTCCGGCGAAGCGCCCGGTCATCCTCGCTCGCGGAACCGCAACGATCGGAATTCCATCTACGAGTGCCCGCAAGGGCCGTTCGGAAACGCCACAACGTCTCAACAGAAAACGTCGAGCGTCGACGAAGACAAGACGACCTAAGATCGTTCCCTGGTCGAAGCATCGACTTAGCGGAGGGAAGCGCATGGAACGTCGTAAATTCCTGACGGCAGGCGGATTGGGCTTGGCCGCAAGTGCCGTCGCTGCGCCGGCGATCGCGCAGTCGATGCCCGAGATCAAATGGCGATATGCCGCGAGCTGGCCCAAGGCGCTGGATACGCTCTACGGCGGCTGCGAATATTTCGCCAAGCGCGTTGCCGAGATCACCGACAATCGTTTCCAGATCCAGCCATTCGCCGCCGGCGAAATCGTGCCGGGTCTGCAGGTGCTCGACGCCGTCGCAAACGGCACGGTCGAGATGGGCAACACCGCGCTGTACTACTATTGGGGCAAGAACCCCGCTTTCACGTTCGGCACGTCGCTGCCGTTCGGCTTGAACACGCGGCAGCACATTTCGTGGCTGCAGTGGGGCGGTGGCCAGGACCTGATCAACAATCTGCTGAAGGAATACAACACCATCGGCATTCCGACCGGGTCGACCGGCGCGCAGATGGGCGGCTGGTTCCGGAAGGAGATCAAGTCGATCGACGATCTCAAGGGACTGAAATTCCGGGTCGGCGGTTTTGCCGGCACGATCATCGCCAAGGTCGGCGGCGTGCCGCAGCAGATCGCGGCGGGCGATATCTATCCCGCGCTGGAGAAGGGCACGCTCGATGCCGCCGAATGGGTCGGGCCCTATGACGACGAGAAGCTCGGCTTCGTGAAGGTCGCGAAGTACTATTACTATCCCGGTTGGTGGGAAGGCACCGGCCAGGGTCACAACATCATCAATCTCGACAAGTGGAACACGCTGCCGAAGCACTATCAGGCCGCGGTCGACGCCGCGTCGCGCGATACCTTCACCTGGGTGACCGGCAAATACGATTACGTCAATCCGCCGGCGCTGAAGCGTCTGCTGGTGGCCGGCGCGATCCTGAAGCCGTTCCCGCAGGAAGTGCTGGAAAGCTGCTATGGCGCGGCCAACGAGATCTACGCCGATCTCGCCAAGACCAATCCGCATTTCGGCAAGATGTATGCGAGCCTGACTGGTTTCCGCAGCGAATCGCTGGCCTGGATGCAGGTCGCCGAGCTGAGCTTCGACAGTTTCATGATGCGGATGCGGACGCGAACGTGAGACGCTGAGCAAGGCGTGAGGTCAGAAACGACGAAAGCCCCGGAGATGTCTCCGGGGCTTTTTGTTGCAGCGATGATGGCGATTACGGAGCGAAGCGAGTTGGGCTCTCGTGCCCCGGACGCAACGCAGCGTCTCTTCGACGATGCATTGCAGAGCCGGGGCCCATGCCGATGACGATCCCGTGGCCTCTGGGTCCCGGCTCTGCGCAGCAACGCTTCCGCGTTGCAGCGCGTCCGGGACAAGAGAGTTGCGTCCTCAATTCTGATCGTCACCCAGGGCTGCGACCAGCTTGTCGTAGTACTTGCCGACGACATCGATGTTGGCCTTGTTCTCGATCTGCGGCGCCGGCGTCTTCAGCGCTTCGTTGAGCTCGTCGAGCGCTTCCTTCTTGTCCTTGGCCGGCATCTTCTTGTCGGCCTGGACCTGCGCGATCTGCGCCTTGATCACGGCTTCG
>NZ_JBVVPN010000033.1:0-10000 GCF_055811035.1 Bradyrhizobium sp. MI1.10 | reverse complement strand
CCTTAGAGTGCTCAACTAAATGGTAGCAACTAAGGACGGGGGTTGCGCTCGTTGCGGGACTTAACCCAACATCTCACGACACGAGCTGACGACAGCCATGCAGCACCTGTGTTCCAGGCTCCGAAGAGAAGGTCACATCTCTGCGACCGGTCCTGGACATGTCAAGGGCTGGTAAGGTTCTGCGCGTTGCGTCGAATTAAACCACATGCTCCACCGCTTGTGCGGGCCCCCGTCAATTCCTTTGAGTTTTAATCTTGCGACCGTACTCCCCAGGCGGAATGCTTAAAGCGTTAGCTGCGCCACTAGTGAGTAAACCCACTAACGGCTGGCATTCATCGTTTACGGCGTGGACTACCAGGGTATCTAATCCTGTTTGCTCCCCACGCTTTCGTGCCTCAGCGTCAGTATCGGGCCAGTGAGCCGCCTTCGCCACTGGTGTTCTTGCGAATATCTACGAATTTCACCTCTACACTCGCAGTTCCACTCACCTCTCCCGAACTCAAGATCCTCAGTATCAAAGGCAGTTCTGGAGTTGAGCTCCAGGATTTCACCCCTGACTTAAAGACCCGCCTACGCACCCTTTACGCCCAGTGATTCCGAGCAACGCTAGCCCCCTTCGTATTACCGCGGCTGCTGGCACGAAGTTAGCCGGGGCTTATTCTTGCGGTACCGTCATTATCTTCCCGCACAAAAGAGCTTTACAACCCTAGGGCCTTCATCACTCACGCGGCATGGCTGGATCAGGCTTGCGCCCATTGTCCAATATTCCCCACTGCTGCCTCCCGTAGGAGTTTGGGCCGTGTCTCAGTCCCAATGTGGCTGATCATCCTCTCAGACCAGCTACTGATCGTCGCCTTGGTGAGCCATTACCTCACCAACTAGCTAATCAGACGCGGGCCAATCTTTCGGCGATAAATCTTTCCCCGTAAGGGCTTATCCGGTATTAGCACAAGTTTCCCTGTGTTGTTCCGAACCAAAAGGTATGTTCCCACGCGTTACTCACCCGTCTGCCGCTGACGTATTGCTACGCCCGCTCGACTTGCATGTGTTAAGCCTGCCGCCAGCGTTCGCTCTGAGCCAGGATCAAACTCTCAAGTTGGACTTGAACTTTGAACCGGCTGATCACAACGTTTTGACGAGGTCCCACCATTTTTCATCGACCGAAGTCGATGAGCTGCCCGCGATTCACATCGCTGGCAACGATGGTGTAACCTTAAAACGTGTACCGCCGAAGTCTTTCGTCCGGTCCCGATCCAAAAAGCCGAAGCTCTTTAAATGCGAGACCCGCAAGGACTCCGCCGTCCACGTTTCTCTTTCTTCATCTTCACTTGTCAAACAGCCCGGGACCAGGAGGCCCCAACCTTCCAGAGAGGAAGGGTTCCGACACCCTTACCGACGATGGATGAACTCCAATCGACTTACGTCGACTGTTGTGTCACTCAACAAGGTGAGGAGCATCAGTGGCGCGTTCGCTCGCCTTGGTCAGTGACCCGGCGGCGCCGCGCTCAGTGGTCGGGTTATAGGCCCCACCCATCGGGGTTGTCAACGCCGATTGTCAGAAAATCGTCGCACGGTGGATTATTCAAAAAATACACGTAATTACAGCTGGTTAGAAAGGCGCCGAGCGGATGGATCGGGCCGACGCTGAGAAAAAACCCAAAAAAAGATTGGGCCTGAGCGGGCTCCGGAAGCGGCTTGGACGTGACTTGGACGTGACTTGGCGCGGCTTGGCGCGGCTTGGCCGCGGCTTGGGGCGCCCGCCCCTGGAAGGCCCTCGGCCCCCCTGCCGTTCCGGAAACTTTTCCATATTAGGCGCCGTACTTGAGCCACAATCCCCCGGCGTTCTGGTACAGACGAAGCTTGAATCGCATGGATGCCAGTGGGGGCTGCCGGCGGTTTGTGTGGGGTCAGAGGAAGGCGATCATCCGATGAAGCAGCCTTCTTCAGACATTCGAGACACATCGAGAGATCTTTTTCCGCTTAGCTGTTCGTAATTTCGGCCGGTCCGTCATCTGGGCCTTCTGACCGCGGACGCCTATGCGGCTTGCCTTTTCCAGAGACGCCCCAGAGAGGGCGGCGTAAGGAGGGCTCGAAACAGGACTGTCCGGAACGGGCTGCTCGAAATCGGGCTCTCGGGTCGTTGATTGGGGGACTTGGGTTGAACCACAGGACGTCACGCGGCGCTTACGGGCGTGAGACCGGGATCATCGATCTCGGCCACGAGCCGCCGCTGTCCGTCGATGGTTCCGAAGCCGCTGTCATCGATCGGCGCCGCGTCTCGGTGCAATGGTTCAGCGGGACTATTCTAACCGGACTTTGCGGCGCAGCCCTGATCGGCGGCGCCGTTTTCGCTTCGCTCGACGGCGAGATGACCTTCGCCAAGGTGCCGGAGCGCGTCGAAGGCGCGCTGCGCGGCGCATTCGGCGCAGCCGACCGCGCCGCCACGCTGCACAAGAGCGACCGCCTGCCGCCGCCGAACGAAGCCACGGCCTCGCGCAACATCGTGCGCGTCTCGACCGTCGCCCGCGTCGGCAACCGCGACGTGATGCGGGTGCGTCCCTTCATCCGGATTGCCGGCAATCTGTCGATGACGACGAGCGACCTGTCGGCGAAGATCCCGCCGTTCAACGCCCAGCGCCTTCTCACCGATGTCGGCTCCGATCCGAAGACGGCATCCGAGGATCCGAACAATCCGGAGGCCGTCGAACCCGACGCCGAGGTATCCTTCGTCACCAAGGACCTCTCCCAGGTGCTGCCGAAAGCCAAGATTACCGCAGTGGTGGCGCTCGACGACATCCTGATGCGGGTCCGCGATGCCGCCAACTGGCGCGGCAATGGCGGGGTGCGCTATGCCGCGCTCTCCAATGCTGCGGCCGACGTCTCCGGCGCGACCGCCCCGTCCGAGATCAGAAGCGCCTACGCCACCGAAGTGTCGCCGTCCGATCCGTACGCCGGCTTCGAGACGCGCGTGGTGCCGGAAAACGTCACGCTGCTGCCGAAGACCAAGGAACAGATCACCGGCGGCAATCCCAACGGCGAACGCGTCCACGTGGTCAAGAAGGGCGACAGCGTCGCCGGCGTGCTGCGCGATCTCGGCGCCACGGCCGAGGAGATCAAGGCGATCACCGCAACGCTTGGGCCGCGCGGCCGCGACGGCGGCCTGAAGGAAGGCGAGAAGCTGCGCATCCTGATGGCGCCCGCAAGCCCCGGCGCCCGTCTGCAGCCCTACCGCGTCGTCATCGCCAACGAGACCATGGTCGAGGCGATCGCGGCGCTGTCCGATCTCGGCAAATACGTCGCCGTCGACGTCTCCAGCATGAATACCGTCGCCGACGCGGCGGCGAACGCCAACAGCGACGACGATGACGACGATGACGGCACGGGCGTGCGGCTCTACCAGAGCATCTACGAGACCGCGATGCGCAACAAAGTGCCGATGCCCGTCATCGACGACATGATCAAGATCTACTCCTACGACGTCGATTTCCAGCGCAAGGTGGCGCCGGGCGATTCATTCGACGTGTTCTACGCCGGCGAAGACGAAGGCGTGACCGCGAGCGAAAAGAACGACGTGCTGTTCGCTTCGCTCACGCTCGGCGGCGAAACCAAGAAATACTACCGCTACCAGAGCCCCGACGACGGCGTCGTCGACTACTATGACGAGACCGGCAAGAGCGCGAAGAAGTTCCTGGTGCGCAAGCCGGTCAACAACGCCATCATGCGCTCCGGCTTCGGCGGCCGCCGTCACCCCATCCTCGGCTTTGTGAAGATGCACACCGGCGTCGACTGGGCCACCTCCTACGGCACGCCGATCTTCGCCTCCGGCAACGGCGTGATCGAGAAGGCCGGCCCCGAGGGCGGCTACGGCAAATACATCCGCATCAAGCACAACAACGGCTACGAGACCGCCTATGGCCATATGTCGGCCTTCGCCAAGGGCATGGAGCCCGGCAAGAAGGTGCGGCAGGGCCAGGTGATCGGCTTCGTCGGTTCGACCGGCGCGTCGACCGGCCCGCACGTCCACTACGAAATCCTGGTCAACGGCCGCTTCGTCGATCCGCTGCGTGTGAAATTGCCGCGCGGCCGCTCACTGGAAGGCCCGATGCTGGCCGGCTTCGAGAAGGAGCGCGACCGGCTCGACGGCATGATGAGCGGCCGCGCCGGCGCCATCGCCCGGATGTCGGACGCAACCGGCGGACCGTTGCAGGTCACCAACCGGTAAAGCCGGCGAACCGGCCGAGATCGGCCGGTCATCTTCAAACACGATCCGGATTTGACGTCGATGCGCGAGGCCCGCTTGGCGCCATCACAACGTCAAGTTTCGTTTGCCAAAGCGGCGTGGGGAGCGAATACTTTCCAAAAAACAGGAGGTCTCGCCATGAAGAACAGGCTCGCCTGCGCAGCCTTCGTCGCTGCGATTGTCTCCGCCACCAGCGTTTCGGCCGAAAACTGGGAGGTCACCCGGCTCGTCCCCGGCTCGGCGTTCCACGGCGTGCACGGGCTTGCGATCGACAAGGCCGGCCATCTGTTTGCCGGCAGCGTCGCGGGCGCGGCGCTCTACGAGGTCGACATCGCCGGCGGTACCGCCAAGGTTGCAATCCCCGCCCCGATCGGAATGGCCGACGACATCGCATTCGCCCCCGACGGCACCATGGCCTGGACCGGATTTCTGGCCGGCGATCTTTATTCGCGCAAGGGCGACGGCCCGATCACGAAGCTCGCTTCCGGCCTTCCCGGCATCAACTCGCTCGCCTTCCGCAAGGACGGCAGGCTCTACGCCACCACCGTCTTTCTCGGTGACACGCTCTATGAGATCGACGTCGAGGGCGTCAAACCGCCGCGCCAGATCATGGAGAAGATGGGCGGCCTCAACGGCTTCGAGTTCGGTCCCGACGACAAGCTCTACGGTCCGCTCTGGTTCAAGGGACAGGTCGCAAAGGTCGACGTCGACAAGGCCGATCTGACCGTCGTCGCGGACGGCTTCAAGGTCCCGGCCGCGGTGAACTTCGATTCCAAGGGCAATCTCTGGGTGGTCGACACCGCGCTCGGCCAGCTCGTTCAGGTCGATCCCAAGTCGGGCACCAAGACCATGGTCGCGCAGTTGAAGCCGTCGCTGGACAATCTCGCGATCGACGGCAAGGACCGGATCTACGTCTCCAACATGGCCGACAACGGCATCCAGGAGGTCGATCCGGCGACCGGCCAGGCGCGGCAGGTCATCATCGGCAAGCTCGCCTTGCCCGGCGGCATCGGCGTCACGTCAGAGAACAGCAAGGACACGATCCACGTCGCCGACGTGTTCGCCTATCGCACAGTGGACGGTGCTACTGGCGAGGTCACCGAGAAGGCCCGCATGCACGCCGCCGGCGTCACGCTCGAATACCCGATGAGCGCAACGGCGAAGGGCAACGACGTGGTCCTGTCGAGCTGGTTCACCGGCACGGTGCAGGTGATCGACGGCAAGACCGGCGCCACCCGCGACATGCTGCATGGCTTCAAGGCGCCGCACGACGCGATCGTGCTCGCGGACGGCAGCATTCTGGTGGCCGAGCTCGGCACCAAATCGCTGGTCCGCGTCAGCGGCGAGCACGGCAAGGACCGCACCACACTGATCGGCGGCCTCGAGGGCCCGGTCGGGCTCGTCGCGGGATCGCGTGGCGAGGTTTATGTCACCGAAGCCTTTTCCGGCGTCGTCTCGATGATCGAGAGCAACGGCGAAAAGACGGTGGTCGCCAAGGACCTGAAAATGCCCGAAGGGATCGCACGCGCCGGCGACGGCAAGCTGATCGTGGCGGAGGTCGGCGCCAAGCGATTGATCGAGATCGCACCTGAGAGCGGCACGGTCACCGAGATCGCGGCCAATCTCCCGATCGGCCTGGTGGGCGCGCCCGGAGGACTGCCAACGCATATTCCGACGGGCGTCGGCATCGGGGAATCCGGCACGATCTATTTCTCGTCTGACATCGAGAACGCGATCTACAAGGTCACGAAGAAATAAGTCCCCGCGCTCAAAAATGTGGATTGGATTGCATATGCCGGTAGGGCCCCACCGTAAAGATTGCACGACCTAGACAAACCACACTCCGGCTGCAGCAAAATCGTCAATAACCCACAAAGAAACCGCCCCGGAGAGATTGAACTCTCCGGGGCGGCTTGTTGCTTCAGGCTTCGAATGCCGGCGCTCAGTTCAACTTCCGCTTCGACACCGGCGCCTCGAACTGGGTGATCTCCGCGGTCTGCGGCGCCTTGCCGTTGAAGGTCAGCACGTTGCCTTCGGACGAGATCGCAACGCTGTCACCGTCCTTGACGTCGCCGGCCAGGATCATCTCGGCGAGCGGATCCTGGACGTGACGCTGGATCACGCGCTTGAGCGGCCGTGCGCCGTAGGCGGGATCCCAGCCCTTGGCGGCGAGCCAGTCGCGGCCCGCGGCGTCGAGCGTCAGCACGATCTTGCGATCTGTCAAAAGCTTTTGCAGCCGCGCGAACTGGATCTCGACGATCCGGCCCATCTCGCTTCTCTGCAAGCGATGGAACAGGATGATCTCGTCGACGCGATTGAGGAATTCGGGGCGGAAATGTCCCCGCACCATTCCCATCACCTGCTCGCGCACGGCCGAGGTGTCCTCGCCCTCCGGCTGGTTCACCAGAAACTCCGAACCAAGGTTCGAGGTCATGATGATCAGTGTGTTGCGGAAATCGACGGTGCGGCCCTGGCCGTCGGTGAGGCGGCCGTCGTCGAGCACCTGCAACAGGACGTTGAAGACGTCGGGATGCGCCTTCTCGATCTCGTCGAACAGCACGACCTGATAGGGCCGGCGCCGCACCGCTTCGGTCAGCGCACCGCCCTCGTCATAGCCGACATAGCCCGGAGGCGCGCCGATCAACCGCGAGACCGAGTGCTTCTCCATGTATTCGGACATGTCGAGGCGGACCATCGCGGTCTCGTCGTTGAACAGATATTCGGCGAGCGCTTTCGTCAGCTCGGTCTTGCCGACGCCGGTGGGTCCCAGGAACATGAACGAGCCGGTCGGCCGGTTCGGGTCCTGCAGCCCCGCGCGCGAGCGGCGCACGGCGGTCGCGACCGCACGTACGGCCTCGGCTTGGCCGACGACGCGCTTGCCGAGCGAGTCCTCCATCCGCAGCAGTTTGTCCTTCTCGCCTTCCAGCATCTTGTCGACGGGCACGCCGGTCCAGCGCGAGACCACCTGCGCGATGTGGTTGGCGGTGACCGCCTCCTCCATCATCTCGCCGGAGTTCTCCTTGGCCTCAATGTCTGCAAGCTGCTTTTCGAGCTCGGGGATCCGGCCATAGGCCAGCTCGCCGGCCTTCTGGAATTCACCGCGCCGTTGTGCGTTGGCAAGTTCGACCCGCAAGCCGTCGAGCTCGGCCTTCAGCTTCTGGGCGTCGGAGAGCTTGTTCTTCTCCGCGCTCCAGCGTGCGGTGAGCGCCGCGGACTTCTCCTCGAGGTCGGCGAGCTCTTTCTCCAGCGTCTGCAGGCGGCTCTTCGAACCGGCATCGCTCTCTTTCTTCAATGCTTCCTGTTCGATCTTCAGCCGGATGATCTCCCGATCCATCGAATCCAGCTCTTCCGGCTTGGAATCGACCTGCATCTTGAGCCGCGCGGCCGCCTCGTCCATGAGGTCGATGGCCTTGTCCGGCAGGAAGCGGTCGGTGATGTAGCGGTTGGACAGCGTGGTGGCGGCGACCAGCGCGGAATCGGTGATCCGCACGCCATGGTGCTGCTCGTACTTGTCCTTCAGCCCGCGCAGAATCGAGATCGTATCCTCCACCGAGGGCTCGCTGACGAAGATTGGCTGGAAACGCCGCGCCAACGCCGCGTCCTTTTCGACGTGCTTCTGGTACTCGTCGAGCGTGGTCGCGCCGATGCAGTGCAGCTCGCCGCGGGCGAGCGCAGGCTTGAGCAGGTTGGACGCGTCCATCGCGCCGTCGCCCTTGCCGGCGCCGATCAGCGTGTGCATCTCGTCGATGAACAGGACGAAATTGCCCTCGCTCCCGGTCACCTCCTGCAGCACGGCCTTCAGCCGCTCCTCGAACTCGCCGCGATATTTTGCACCTGCAATCAGCGAGCCGAGGTCGAGCGACAGCAGCTTCTTGTCCTTCAGGCTCTCCGGCACGTCGCCGTTGACGATGCGCAGCGCCAGGCCCTCGGCGATGGCGGTCTTGCCGACGCCGGGTTCGCCGATCAGGACGGGATTGTTCTTGGTCCGGCGCGACAGCACCTGGATCGTGCGGCGGATCTCCTCGTCGCGGCCGATGACCGGATCGAGCTTGCCGTCGCGCGCCGCCTGGGTGAGGTCGCGGGCATATTTCTTCAGCGCGTCATAGGCGTTCTCGGCCGTGGCGGAGTCCGCGGTCCGGCCCTTGCGCAGCGCTTCGATCGCCGCGTTGAGGTTCTGCGGGGTGACACCGCCCTTGGCCAGGATCGCACCCGCCTCGCCGGTCTTCTCCAGCGCGAGGCCGAGCAGCAGCCGCTCGACCGTGACAAAGCTGTCGCCGGCCTTCTCGCCGGCCTTTTCGGCGGCGTCGAAGGTGCGGGCGAGCTCGGGCGCCAGATAGATCTGGCCGGCTCCGCCGCCAGAGACCTTCGGCACCTTGTTCAGGGCGTCCTCGGTCGCCTTCAGGATTGCGCGGGAATTGCCGCCGGCGCGGTCGATCAGGCCGGCAGCGAGGCCTTCATTGTCGTCCAGCAGCACTTTCAGGACGTGCAGGGTCGAAAACTGCTGGTGCCCTTCGCGCACCGCAAGCGACTGCGCAGACTGGACGAAGCCCCTGGAGCGTTCGGTATATTTCTCGATGTTCATATCGTCTCTGTCCCTCGGCCTGCCCCTGGAGCCCTCTAAGGCACTCCAAACGACATCTTCATTGGGTTTCCGATGACCGCATTGACGTTTCTCAACCGGCAACGGTCGTTATCAGCCGGCGCTGGCGCCGGCCTGACCCAGATGTGGGAAGCGAGGCCTCGGACCGGAAGAGGCGAGTTCACAATTTCGTGCGCGGATCCGCCCGCTTGGCGCCGGTGGGCCGAATCCCCTAAGTAGCGGCATGACACCGAGCGCAATGACAGCCAGCCAGACTGCCGAGATCGCCGGCCTCTACCGCTATCCGATCAAGGGCCTGACGCCGGAGCCCCTGCCCCGCGTCTCCCTGCGGACCGGCCAGACACTGCCCGCCGACCGCCGCTATGCCATCGAGAACGGCCCCAGCGGCTTCGATCCGGAAGAGCCGCAGTGGAAGCCGAAGATCCAGTTCCTGATGCTGGCGCGCAATGAGCGGCTGGCTTCGCTCGACAGCCGGTTCGAGGACGCGACCCATCGCCTGACCATCCGCAAGGACGGCCAGATCGTCGCCAGCGGCGATCTTGAGACCGCCGCCGGGCGCGCCGCCATCGAGAACTATTTCAGCGAAAACTTTCAGCCGGAGCTGAAGGGCCCGCCCAAGGTCCTGTCCGGCCGCGACCACAGCTTTTCCGACGTCGCCCGCAAGGTCGTGTCCATCATCAATCTCGACAGCGTCCGCGCACTCGAGACCATGCTCGGCAGCGCCGCCGTCCACCCGCTGCGCTTCCGCGCCAATCTCTACGTGAAGGGCTGGCCGGCCTGGTCCGAGCTCGACCTCGTCGGCCAGACGCTGGCGATCGGACAGGCCCGGCTGAACGTGGTCAAGCGCATCAAGCGCTGCCCGGCCACCAATGTCGATCCTCAGACCGCCAGGCGCGATCTCGAAATCCCGGCCACGCTCTCGAGCAATCTCGGCCACATGGACTGCGGCATCTATGCCGAGGTGATCGCCGACGGCGACATCGGCGTGGGCGACGCGGTTGCGGTGGAACAGCCGAAGCTGGTGTGACGGGGCGCTTTCTCGGCAAACTCCGTCATTGCGAGGAGCGAAGCGACGAAGCAATCCTGAGCCTCCCCTAAATCGGTGGACACCTATAGCTTAGACAGCAAGAGGTGTCAGATGACGAAACGGCAGCGACGTT
>NZ_JBVVPN010000032.1:0-83956 GCF_055811035.1 Bradyrhizobium sp. MI1.10 | reverse complement strand
ACGTCGCTGCCGTTTCGTCATCTGACACCTCTTGCTGTCTAAGCTATAGGTGTCCACCGATTTAGGGGAGGCTCAGAGCGCCTGACGTCGCACCGGGATGCTTCGAATCAGAACGGGGACCGTGATCGCGGTCCCCGTTCGAGCCTCGCTTAGCGCGAAGCTTACCAATGGCGGCGGTGCCAGCGCCGGCGATGCCAGCCCCAGTGACGGCGGCGCCAACCCCAATGACGGTGATGGCCGTGCCAGTGCACCTGCTCCGGCTTCAACTGCGCGGCCTCTTCGCTGCTGGTGACTGCGGGATGAGCGTCGGGATTACCTTGCGGCATCCTGCCATCACCGAGCGGCTGCGGCGCCAGCGGCGCGGCCTGTGCGGCAGTGGTGAACGCGGCAGCTCCGGCCGCGACACCGATTGCAAATTTTAAAAAGCTCCGGCGCTCCATGACTTCTTTCCTCTTGGATGGTCGTGCCAGTGATGCAGAGGAAGTGTCGCGGCGACGACATGAACCGAAGCTGAATCGCGCGTTCAGCTTCGTTGCGCAGGTGACAGGGAGGATTCGCAGCGCCGTAGCCCGGTGCTCTATTTCCCAAACTCCTGCGCCAGCACCAGCAACTCGCGCGTGCGCGTCACGTCGGGCCAATCGCGGTTGAAATCGGCCACCAGCTGCGTCAGCGCATCGCCCTTCAACATGGCGTGCAGCGCAGCCTCGCTCTCGAACTGATACATCGCCTGATGCAGTGGCGGATCGTCGAGGCTTCAGAACCGCCAGGCCTTAGCCACACCGAACGCCTTCACCGCGTCGGGCAGATATTCCGTCTCGTACCATCTGTCAAAGGCGGCGCGCCTGCCGGGCATCGGGGACGATGGCGCGGACGACGAAGAAGGCTGACGGCATCGGATTTGCTTCTGTTGTTTGGGGTGAGACCAGCCGGTGACGTCGCGGACGACAAAAAAGAGTGGCACCGGTGTCGGAATGTGCGCCCTTCGCTCGTCCTTTGCTTCGAACCAGGACACGGAGACAGCAAATGGCCGACCTCACCCTGACCACTTTCAATTGGGTTCCCGAACCACCGCGAGGCTGGGTGCGCGATCTTCGCGTGCGCTGGGCCCTGGAAGAAGCCGCCCTGCCCTATCGCGTCGCCAGCGTGCCGTTCGACGACCGCGGCGCTGCGCATCTCGCGCACCAGCCGTTCGGCCAGGTGCCATGGCTGACCGACGGCGACATCTCCATCTTCGAGACCGGCGCGATTCTGTTGCATCTTGGCGACCGCAGCGAGAAGCTGATGCCCAAAGACCCGCGCGGCCGCGCCGAGACGACGAAATGGCTGTTCGCCGCACTCAATTCGGTGGAGATGGCAAGCCTGCCCTGGGGGATGTCGAAGTTCATGGGACATCCGACCACGGCGGCGTGGAAATTCGTGGACGACTTCCTCAAACTCCGCCTCCAGCACATGGAGGCGGTGCTGGCCAACCGCGAATGGCTGGCAGGCACGTTCTCCGTCGCCGACATCCTGATGGCGGACGTGCTGCGCCTCGTCGATCATTTCGACGGGCTCACGGAGCATCCGGCCTGCCGCGCCTACGTCGCGCGCGCCACCGCCCGCCCGGCCTTCGCCAAGGCCCACGCCGACCAGATGGCGCATTTCGCCGCGGCGGACGCGGCGCGTTCGTAGTTCGTAGGGCGGATTAGCGAAGCGTAATCCGCCACTTCCCTATCCGATGAACCTTGGTGGATTACGCTGTCGCTAATCCACCCTACGCACCGAACGTGATGCTCCGCACATAACTAGCCCGACGGCGGCCGTAGGCTCGGCCATCAAATCAACCCTGCGGAAGGTGACACATGGCCCGCATCGCATATCTCAGAGACCAGCTTGCCCGCGCCGAAAGACTGGCAAAAGCGATCCTCGACCGGCAAACCGCGGAGCAGCTTCAGGCGTTCGCAGCCGAATGCCGCGAGGAGCTGCAGGTGCTGTCGCGCAGGGTTGCGGCGTAAGGCTGCTCAGTTACACGAGCTTCATCGGCGCATCCGCGACCACGCGAAGGTCGATGCGGCTGATCAGTTGAGACCGAAGCGCCTCCGCATCACCGATCGCACCCTCCGTCTGCCGCAGCGTGCTGACGTTCGAACCAAGCGAGACGATCCCGCCGAGCACCAGAGCGATCGATCCGAGCGCGGCGGTCTGACCCATCCCGAACAAGCCGAGGATCGTGATCAGCAACAGCGCAGCCCCGCCACCGATCGCGAGCTTGGATGCCAGGATGTACTTCCGGCAGCGCTCGGCAATCTCGGCCAAAGCCTCGATACGCGCTTCGATGTCGGAAATGGCGTCGGTCGGATCGCTGTCGGTCATTGGATTTGGATCGAGGATGCCAACTCAGAAACAGAATCAGTAGCCCGCATGAGCGAAGCGACATGCGGGACTTGGATAGAAAACCCGGATGTCGCTACGCTCATCCGGGCTACAAGTGCGCTCTACAACGGCAAATTGTCGTGCTTCTTCGCCGGCGTTTCCACCTTCTTGTCCTTCAGCATCGACAGCGCCCGCGCGATCCGCTTGCGGGTCGAGTGCGGCATGATGACGTCGTCGATGTAGCCGCGCTCGGCCGCGATGAAGGGCGACAGGAAGCGGTCTTCGTATTCCTTGGTGCGCGCGGCGATCTTGTCGGGGTCGCCGATGTCGGCGCGGAAGATGATCTCGACCGCGCCCTTGGCGCCCATCACCGCGATCTGGGCGGTTGGCCAGGCATAGTTCATGTCGGCGCCGATCTCCTTGGAGGCCATGACGTCGAAGGCGCCGCCATAGGCTTTTCGAGTGATGATGGTGACCAGCGGCACGGTGCACTGCGAGTACGCAAACAGCAGCTTGGCGCCGTGCTTGATCAGGCCGCCATATTCCTGCGCGGTGCCGGGCAGGAAGCCCGGCACGTCGACGAAGGTGACGATCGGGATGTTGAAGGCATCGCAGAAACGCACGAAGCGCGCCGCCTTGCGCGAGGCGTCAGAGTCGAGCACGCCGGCGAGCACCATCGGCTGGTTGGCGACGAAGCCTACCGTCCGGCCCGCGATGCGGCCGAAGCCGGTGACGATGTTCTTGGCAAAAGCGTCCGCGATCTCGAAGAAGTCGCCCTCGTCCACGACCTTGAGGATCAGCTCCTTCATGTCGTAGGGCTTGTTCGGATTGTCGGGGATCAGCGTGTCGAGCGACATGTCGACCCGGCCGATGTCGTCGAAGCTCGGCCATTCCGGCACGCCGTCGGTGTTGTTGGACGGCAGGAAGTCGATCAGGCGCCGCATCTGCAACAGCGTCTCGACGTCGTTCTCGAAGGCGCCGTCGGCTATTGAGGAGCGCGTGGCGTGCACCGAGGCACCGCCGAGCTCTTCCGCCGTGACGACCTCGTTGGTGACGGTCTTCACCACGTCCGGGCCGGTGACGAACATGTAGCTGGTGTTCTTCACCATGAAGATGAAGTCGGTCATCGCAGGCGAATAGACGTCGCCGCCGGCGCAGGGGCCCATGATGACGGAGATCTGCGGGATCACGCCGGAGGCGAGCACGTTGCGGCGGAACACGTAGGAATAGCCGGCGAGCGCTGCGACGCCTTCCTGGATGCGGGCGCCCCCCGCATCATAGAGGCCGATGATGGGCGCACGCGCCTTCATCGCCATGTCCTGGAGTTTCGTGATCTTCAGCGCGTGCGTTTCCGAGAGCGAGCCGCCGAACACCGTAAAGTCCTTGGCGAACACAAAAGTCTTGCGGCCGTTGACGGTGCCCCAGCCGGTGACCACGCCGTCGCCGGGCACCTTGTTCTTCTCCATGCCGAACTCGGTGGAGCGGTGCTCGACGAACATATCGAATTCCTCGAACGATCCCTTGTCGAGCAAGAGCTCGATACGCTCACGCGCGGTCAGCTTGCCGCGGGCGTGCTGCGCCTCGATGCGCTTCTCACCGCCGCCGAGCTTTGCGCCGGCGCGACGGTCTTCAAGGGCGTCCAGGATATTCTTCATTTGCTCCCGCCAGTTCTTAGCCTAAATGCGATTGCCGGGGTTCTAACACGGCATTTTGCGGGCCGGGAAGCGGCTTTCGGTCCCGCAGGGCTGCCTTGCCGCAGCGGGAAAGCGCAAGGAATTACAAAGTTTTGCCTGGGAGACGAGCATGACCGAAGGAACGGCTGAGACCGGCGCGGCGACGGGCGGCGTCAACATCCTGCTGCGGCTGGAGGGCCTGACCCTGTTTGTGGGGATGGTGATGCTCTACTGGGCCTGGGACGGCTCATGGCTCGTGTTCGCCCTGCTGTTCTTCGTCCCCGATCTCAGCTTCCTGGCATATCTGTCGGACGCCAAACTCGGCGCGATGGTCTACAACGCCGCCCACAGCTACATGGCGCCGGTCGCGCTGCTGACGCTCGGCTTCGGCCTCGCCTCGCCGCTCACCCTGTCCATCGCCTTGATCTGGCTCGCCCATATCGGCCTCGACCGGGCACTGGGCTATGGCCTGAAATATTCGGCCGGGTTCGGCTTCACCCATCTCGGCCGGATCGGCCGGCAGAAGGATACCTGACCCCACGCGCTGCCCGTAAATTTGGCGGCCCGCTCCGGTTGACCGGACCTGCCGATTCAGGCTTGCTCACGTTTACGATCAGGCGCCGAATGTTGCGTGAGCTCAGTCGGTACGGCGGCGGTCATCATTTCCGGCTGCAAGCATCACCCCATGTCCGCGACGGTCGTTCCCCTGCCGCCGAACCCATCGTCCGAAACCACGGACTTCCTGCGGCGCATGGCCAGCATGGTGTCGGGGCGGAACGGCGAGATGCTGCTGCGCGCGGCCGCGCTGATCGAGTCGCTGACGCAACGGGCGATGTCGGCGGAACGCCTCTATCACCGGGAGCACGAAGAGAACACGCGCAACAGCGAGCTGCGCGAGGCCGGTGAGATGGCGTCCGACGCCATGGTCAAGCAAATCGACGGGCTGCGCAGCCAGCTTGCCGAGGTCACCTCGGCCGCGGCGGCCGAGCGCGCGGCATTCGATGCCGAGCGCGGCAAGCTTGTCGGCCTGATGCAGCACGCCGAGAGCCATATCGGCCAGCTCACAAGCGAGCTGGAAACGCTGCACGCCTCGGTCGACAGCTTCAACGAGACCGCAATCTCCGTGCCGATCGAGGTGCTGCGGCTGGCGCGCACCCAGTTCGATTTCCTCTTCGCCGGCTTTGCCCGCAAGGGCGACGTGATCTCGCAGGCGATGAGCGAGATTGGCGGTTTTGCGATCGACCAGGCGCTGACGGTGAAGAAGGTCGATCCCGCCTGAGGCGAACCGCCGGCTTGCGTCAATTTGACAGCGCGCAGGCCTGTTGTTCTACTCACTGAAAATCACGGGGGAGGATCCGATGCCGACGGCATTCCGCGTCGCCATGGCGCTCTGCATTTCAACGCTGTTCGTCGGCATTTGCGCCAACGCGCAATCGCTTCCCAGGGAAGTCGCCACCCGCGCCGAGATCTACCCGATCCCCTCGCTCACCCTCTCCGACCAGCAATTCCTGAGCGGCGACGCCGCGGCCGGCAAGCCGGTGACGGTCGCAGGCGAACTCCGCGTGGCGCAAGGCAGCGGAAAACTCCCCGTCGTGGTGCTGATGCACGGCTCGAGCGGCGTCGGCACCACCACCGAAGCCTGGGTGCACGCGTTCAACGCCATGGGCATCTCGACCTTCGTGATCGACGGCTTTACCGGCCGCGGGCTGACGGTGGTGGGGCCGAACCAGGCTCTGCTCGGCCGGCTCAACCTCGTCATCGACATCTACCGCTCGCTGGAGATCCTCGCAAAACATCCCCGCGTCGATCCTGATCGCATCGTGCTGATGGGCTTTTCACGCGGCGGACAGGCGACGCTCTATGCGAGCCTCGAGCGCTTCCACAAGCTCTGGAACAAGTCCGGCATCCAGTTCGCCGCCTACATTCCGTTCTACCCCGACTGCTCGACGACCTATCAGAACGACACGGACGTCGCCGTGCGCCCGATCCGCATCTTTCACGGCACGCCCGACGACTACAATCCCGTCAAGAGCTGCAAGGCTTTCGTTGAGCGGCTCAAGACGGCCGGCCGCGACGTGGTGCTGACCGAATACCCCGACAGCGCGCATGGTTTTGACAGTGGGCTGCTCGGCGTCAATACGGTTGCCGTGTCCACGGGCGCGCAGACGGTACGCAGCTGCCAGATCAAGGAAGGCGATGGCGGCGTGCTGATGAACGCCGATACGAAAGCGCCATTCACGTACAAGGATTCCTGCGTCGAGCTCAATCCGCATGTCGGCGGCAATCCCGCGACTGCCGCCGAGTCGCGCAAGGCCGTGGTGGAGTTTTTGCAGGCGCTGTTCAAGCTGGGTTAGGCCAGCGCGACATACTCCGTCATTGCGAACGCAGCGAAGCAATCCAGAATCTTTCCGCAGCGGCAGTCTGGATTGCTTCGTCGCTTCGCTCCTCGCAATGACGCGCTCTTACGGCTCGCCCGGCTTGAACGGCTCCTGCTTGTCCGGCGGCACGGTCTCCTCCGCCATTGCCAGCAGCATCGCGACCATCACGTAATTGCCGGCGACCGCGGTAAGGTCGACGATCTGCTGGTCATCGAACACCTTCTTCGCGCGCGCAAAGGTTTCGTCGCCGATCTTCTTCGTCGTGGTGAGCTCAGTGACGAAATCGTAGACCACGGCCTCGTCCTCGGCCATGTTCGCAGGCCGCTTATTGGCCATCAGCTCCGCGATGACGTCGGGCGACAGGCCCGCCTTCGCCGCGAGCGGCGCATGGGCGTACCATTCGACCTGCGAGCGCCATTGCCGCCCGATGATCAGGATCGCGAACTCGTTGAGTTTTGTCGGGACCGAGGTCTCCCAGCGCAGATAGTGGAACAGGTCAAACAGACGCTGGCCGAGCACCGGGCTGCGGATCATCGGATTGTAGGGCCCGCCGATGCCCACGCTCGAGACCTTCATGATCTGCTCGCCGAGCGGCTTCTGCTTGGCGTCGAGCTGGTCCATCGTGAGCTGCGGAAAGCGCGGCTCCCTGCTGGTGGCGGGAGCGGCAAACATCGTAGCGGCGAGCCAGCCGCCCGCGGCAGCAAGCGTCAGCGACGACAGCCAGAGCGGCGTTGAGTTCATGTTGTGTCCTCCCGGTTTTTTCTTGACCCGGAGGATGCTAGTCGAGCGGCGCTCGCGCGGTAGCGCTAGATCGCGCCGATCTCGGCAAGGCAGGCTTGCGTCAGCGGCATGCGCTCACCGACCAGACGCGGCTCCTTGCAGTCCATATTGAGCGCGAACACGGTGTGCGCTTCGCCCTTCTCGGCCCAGCCCACCATCCAGCCAAGCGACGGCTCGCCGCGCTCTGCACCAAGCAGCCCGGACTTGGCGCGAATGACGCTATCGCCGACCTTGGTCACCGGCAGGATGTCAGCGACGAGATCCTGGCTGCGTTTCGAGATCGGCAGCGCGCGACGGCGCAGCCGGTCGACGAAATCGACCTGCTCGACCGGATCGATGCGCAAGGCGCCGGTGAGCCAGAATTGGTCGATGCCGCCGCCGATGTCGCGATTGCCGTAGTCGAACAGATCGACGTATTTCTGCATGCGCTCTTGCCCGATCCGGCGCGCGATCTCCTGATAGACCGGCACCGCGCTCACGAGAATCGCGCTGCGCAGCGTGTGGTCCTTGTTCCAGGCCTCGATCGGACGCTTCACGCCATCCCAGGGAAATACGTCCTTGTCGGGATCAGTGACGACGCCAGTTTCGAGCGCGATCAGCGAGTTCGGAATCTTGAAGGTCGAAGCCGGCAGCTTCGCCTCGCCCGAACGTTCCTTGTCGCTGGCGACGATCAGATAGTCCTCGACCTTGTAGCCGACGAACGTCCCGGCCGTGTTGAGGTCGGTGAAGCGCTTTGCAAGGCTGTCACGGATCTCGTTGCGCGGCGGCGCGACGTGAGCGAGTGCGCGCGATGGCAGGATCGCGGCTGCGGCGAGAAGACCGAGAGTCGAACGGCGGGTGAGCAAGAGCGATGTCCGTTGAACGATAAAATGGACCCGACCATGAAGCCGTTATCGTGGTGAAACGATGACAGCTACCGCCTGCCCGACAGCCGCAGCACGAACACCAGTACTTCGGCGACGGCCTTGTAGAGGTCGGGCGGGATCTCCTCGCCGAGTTCGACCTTGGAGAGCGCGCCGGCCAGGATCTCGTTCTCCTCGATCGGGATGTCGTTGGCCTTGGCGATCTCGACGATTTTTTCGCCGATCGTGCCCTTGCCCTTGGCGACGACGACAGGCGCGTTGCTGCCCTTCTCGTAATGGAGCGCAATCGCAAGCTTCGACGGGTCGCTCATGTGGCGCGATCCAGGAAGTGGCCGGCACGGGCCGGTGTGGGCTGCGGCGGGGTGCCATCGCGGACCAGGATGTCGCCGGGCTTGAGCTCGGCCCTGGTCAGGGCCTGGTTGAGCTCGCCGATTCCGGCGCGGAGCTGCTGTGCGGTCGCCGGCCGCTCCGCCCACATCCGCACGAAGGTCTTGTCACCGTTCAGAGTAATCAAAGCGTGCACGGGGCCGGCCGGCTCGACATTGAGCGTGAAGCGCGCGCGCCAGGCGCGCTTGGCGGGATCGGCGGATTCATTGCCGCCGTCGCGCGAGATCTCGAACTGCGCCATTGCCGTGCCCTGCGGCGTTGCGAATGGAATCTCGAAATTCCACTGCGGCACGGTCGGATCGATCCTGTGACCGCCGGCGTCGGTGCGATCGGGGAGCGAAGCAACCTGCAGCAAGGTCTGGCGCGCGATCGCTGCATCGGTGTCGTCGAGCAGGCGATGCACGGTGGCAGCGAGCGGCGTATCCGGTACGAGTGACGGCGAGGCGATGGATTGCGGCGACGGCAGCGCGCCGCGAACCGGTGGTGGCGTCGCGCGCGCGGCGGCCTCGAAAATATGTCCGTCGGGCACGGCCTTGTTCGAGCCCGGCACGTTCCCCATCATGCGCGGCAGGTTTTGCGTGATCTCTTGCAGGAGACTGGCGGCAAGGCCTGCGGTCATGGTCCGCGGCATCGAGGCCTGCGGCGCACCGCCAGCGATGTCCGCCAAAACAGAGGCTACGAGATTGGCGCTGCGCGGCATTTGCGGTGATTGGGCGATCTCAGGTTCGGTTGCGGTCAATGCGGCCTGTGCAGCCTGCGTCTGCGCGACAGCGACCTGCGGTGCCGCCACGGTATCAGCTGGAAGGGCGGCACCTTGCGCCTGTGGCGCCGTCTCGAGCGTTGTCAGAGTCTGCCGCAGCACCAGCAGCGCGGCTTTCAAATCCGGCATCGTTCCGGAGGACGGCGTCACGCCTGCGGCGAGCGAGGCCTCGAGGAGCAGCCCGGACTTCTGGAAGGCGGATTCGATATCGCCGCCATCGAGCCCGGTGTTGAGCGGCGTCTGCTGCGCCAGCACGCCCAGCATCGCCTGCTTCAGCCCCGCCGGAAGATCGCTGCCGGTGACGACCGCGGCCAGATTGGCGAACAGCGGCGCCTGGCTGCCCTGCTTTGTGACCGCCTCGGCCGAAGCTGCGGTAACGGCGACCTGCTCCGATGGCGTCAGCACGTTGCGTCCCGCGCTCGCCGACGGAGCAAGCGAGGGGCTGTCAACCAGCGAGGCCGCAGCCGGCGTCAGCGTGACCTGATCGGCGGTCGCCTCGCCGGCGCCGCCCATGACGGCGAGCCGGATGGTGCCGCCGTTCTGCGACACCGCAAGCTGGAGATTTTGTCCCGGTGTCAGCGACACCTCGGACATCACATCCATCGAGAGGTTGGCGATCGCGATCCGCACCAGATTATCGGCGAGCACGCTGACCACTCTGGCGTCGACCACGCTGCCGGCCTGCAGCACAAGATCGGGCGTCGCCGCGTCAGCAACAGGGCTGGCGGCACTGACGGGAAGAATCGAGCTTATCGGCGTCGGCATCGCGAGGGGCCCTGGAGCACGGGCCACCCTAACGCCTGCGTCGTAAACCTCTCGTTAAGGACCTTTGGCCGAGGGCAGCTTCACCGCGGTCAAAACCGCCACGGCAGCCTCGAAATCCCGCAGGCGGGCTGCGCGGCGGCCCGCCGCCTCCTCGTCCACGCCCCATTTCTCGGCATTCCAGTCCTCGTCGACATAAGCCGCCGCCCAGACCTGATCGGCGTCGCGTACGCCATGGGCTAGTGCCAGCGCCAGCAGGGCCGAGCCGGTGAGCGTGGTGATCACGTGGAGCGCGGCGACCGACCAGGCATCCCCCGGCAGCGCCGCACGCGCGGCCTGGAGCGCCTCCTCCGGCTGCGTCACATGCATGACGCCTTCGGACAGGATGAAATGCGCGCCGAGCGTCTCCGCGGCCCAGAACAGCACGGGGTCCCAATGCGCGGCCTCCCGGGCGACAAGTCCCTCGGGATGGCCGGCGCGATAAAACAGCAGATCGGACTGGAGGTATTTTGCGAGGTCGTCCGTGACGAGATCGACGCGGTCGACGACGCCCTCGACCACGCTGTTGGCGATCCGCGTCAGCGGCATGGTCATGGGCTTGATCGTCTCGTTCTGATCCGCCCACTCGGCAGCCACTGCGTCGGCCAGCGCGCGCGAGGGGATCACCACCTGGCGCCCGGAGGGCGTTCGGATCGCCTTGCCATCGAGGGTGATGGCGAAGCCGTCCTCGGCCTCGGTTACCCCAGCCTCCTTGTAGAAACGCTTGCGCAACGGCACGCGCGTGGCCTGGCGGACCAACTCCTGCGGATCGAGCGGGGATCGCCCCGCAGCTTCATCGAACAATTCGCGCATCTTGTTTCGGTCCCTGCCCAGTCACCAACCCTTCAACTGCCCCCGTTCAACTACTCTTCAGGCGCGTTCTCGATCGGATCAAACCGGCTTGCGTCGAGTCCGAGCAGGTTCCACGACTGCTGCATGTGCTGCGGCAGCGGCGCGGTGGCATCGATGAAGCCGCCGCGCGGATGCGGGATGACGATGCGGCGTGCCAGCAGGTGCAGCCGGTTTTGCAGGCCGCCCGGCAGCTGCCAGTTCTCGATGTTGAAATATTTGGGATCGCCGACGATGGGGTGGCCGATATGTTCCATGTGGGCGCGCAGCTGGTGGGTGCGCCCCGTCACCGGCTTCAGCGACACCCAGGTCAGCTTGTTGCCGGCGGTCTCGACCACCGCATAGTATGTCACAGCGTGGCTTGCGCCCTCGTCGCCATGCTGGGCGATGCGCATGATGGTGTCGTCCTCGCTCTCTTCCTTGGCAAGGAATGTCGAGATGCGGCCCTGCTTCGGCTTCGGTAGCCCCGGCACCAGCGCCCAATAGGTTTTTCGCGCCGACCGCGAACGGAACGCGCCGGTCAGATGCGAGGCGGCAAAGCGCGTCTTGGCGACCAGGAGACAGCCCGACGTCTCCCTGTCGATGCGATGCACGAGGCGCGGCTTCTGGCCCTTGGAATCGCGCATCACCTCCAGCATCTGGTCGATGTGTCGCGTCATGCCCGAGCCGCCCTGCACGGCGAGACCGGCCGGTTTGTTCAGGACGAGAACGTCGTCGTCCTCATAGATCGTCATCTCCTTCAGCGCGGCAAGCGTCTTTTGCGCCGCCTCCGACTGCGGGTTGGGTGCCTTCGGCGTGTCGAGCTTCAGCGGCGGAATGCGGACGCTCTGACCCTCCTCCAGGCGGTCCTTGCTGTCGACGCGCTTGCCGTCGACGCGCAGCTCGCCTTTGCGAACGACGCGCTGGATGTGGGAGAATGAGAGGCCGGGAAAGTGCGCTTCAAGGAAGCGATCGACGCGCATGTTGTTCTCGTCGGCTGTCACCTTGACGGTCTGCACCTTGGTCGGCAGCAATGCCTCGACGGGCTTTGCAGCAACCGGCGTTTCCTGCACAACAGCTTTGGGCGCGCGCCGTTCGTTGCGCTCGGCCGCAAATCGCGGCGGCTTCCCGCCTGGCTTCGCCCCAGGCCGCGGCCCCGCCGCCTTGGCGCTGCGCGCCTTGAACGGACGCGCCTCCTTGCGCTCGTCGCGCTCGCGAGGTTTCGGGTTCATTCTCTTGATGCGGCGGCTCATGCGGTTTTTCCAAGCTTTCGTGTCGACTGCACCGTCGCGCGGCGCGGCAGCGACGCAACCTGCGCCCCCACCTCTTCTTCCGCGAGGCGCAGCTCATATTGCTGCTGCAGGTCCATCCAGAACTGCGGGCTGGTGTCGAACCAGTGACCAAGACGCAACGCCGTATCGGCCGTGATTCCGCGCTGTCCATTGATGATGCCGGTGATCCGGTTCACGGGTACATCGACCTGACGCGCGAGTTCTGCGGCGGAGATGCCGAGTTGTCGCAGTTCTTCGGCAAGGTGTTCACCGGGATGTATGGGCGTGCGGGGCATGGCGATTTCTTGGCCGGACTAGCGTGAATTACGCGTTACGTAAACCGTAAATCGAACCCTGCGGCAAGCCCGAAAGGGTTAGGCCCCACCCCGCTCCTTCCGCAACTTCGCCCAATAATCCAGCCGCTTCCTGATCTCCCGCTCGAACCCGCGGTCGGGCGGGTCGTAGAAGGTCTGGCGGCCCAGGGCTTCCGGGAAGTAATCCTGGCCGGAGAAGGCGTCGGGGGCGTCGTGGTCGTATTCGTAAGATGCGCCGTAGCCTTCCAACTTCATCAGCTTGGTCGGCGAGTTCAGAATGTGTTTCGGCGGCAGCAGCGAGCCGGCCTGCTTTGCGACCTGCATCGCTGTGCCGAAGGCGGTGTAGACGGCATTCGATTTCGGCGCGGTGGCGAGATAGACCACCGCCTGCGCGATCGCGAGCTCGCCCTCGGGATGGCCGAGGAAGTCGAAAGCGTCCTTGGCGGCGTTGGCGATGACCAGCGCCTGCGGATCGGCAAGCCCGATATCCTCGACAGCCATGCGCACGACGCGGCGGGCCAGAAACAGCGGATCCTCGCCGGCATCGAGCATGCGCGCGAGATAATACAGCGCGGCATCGGGATCGGAGCCCCGCACCGACTTATGCAGCGCCGAGATCAAATTGTAGTGGCCGTCGGCCGACTTGTCGTAGATCGGCGCGCGGCGCTGCAAAATCTCCTGCAACTGCGCGGCGTCGAAAATCTCGTCCTTGCGCGCGGCGCGCCAGACTTCCTCGACGAGCGTCAGCGACGCGCGGCCGTCGCCATCGGCCATGCGCACCAGCACGGCGCGCGCTTCCTCGTCGAGGGGCAGCTTGCGGCCCTCGACCTCCTCGGCATGCGCAAACAGCTTTTCGATCGCGGCCGCGTCGAGCGAGCGAAACACCAGCACGCGCGCCCGGGACAGAAGCGCCGCGTTGAGCTCGAAGGACGGATTTTCGGTGGTAGCGCCGACCATCACCACTGTGCCATCTTCCATGACGGGCAGAAACGAATCCTGCTGGGCGCGGTTGAAGCGATGCACCTCATCGACGAACAGCAGCGTGCCCTTGCCCATCTCGCGGCGTGCACGCGCCGCCTCAAAGGCCTTCTTCAAATCGGCGACGCCGGAGAACACCGCGGAGATCTGCTCGAAATGCAGATCGGTGGCGTCCGCGAGAAGCCGCGCCACCGTGGTCTTGCCGGTGCCGGGCGGGCCCCAGAACACCAGCGAGCCCAGCGTGCGCGTCTCCAGCATGCGCGTCAGCGCGCCGTCGGGACCCAGGATGTGATCCTGGCCGACGACCTCCGAGAGCGCGCGCGGCCGCAGCCGATCCGGCAGCGGATGCGGAGCCTCGTGATCGAGCCCCGCCGCGGCGAAGAGAGTTGGCGTCTCCTGTGGTCGTTTCGGACTCATCCGCCCAGCGTGACGTTGATCTGCTGGCCGCCGCGCACCAGCGTGATGCGCCAGATGCGCTGGCGCTCGGCCGCCGCCTTTTCTAGATCGCTGGTCTTGCTGATCTTTTGGTTGTTGACCGCCAGGATGACGTCGCCCTTCTGGAAGCCGACATTTGCGGCCGCGCTGTCGCCGCCGAGATCGGTGACCACGACGCCTTCGGTGTCGGCGTCCAGATGCAGCTCGTCGGCGAGCGCCGGGGTGATGGTCGAGACCTTCGCACCTTGGAGAGGCGAGCGCGCGGTGATGACGAGCTCATTGCGGCCGGTATCAGGCGCGGCGTCCAGCGCCACTGTCAGCTTGACCGGCTTGCCACCGCGCTGCACGTCGATCTGCGCCGTGCCGCCGAGCGGCCGTGTGGCGAAACGATAGTCGAAGGCGTTGGGATCATCCACAGTCTGGCCGTCGATCGAGACGATCAGGTCGGACGATTTCAGCCCGGCCTTGGCCGCCGGGCCGTTCGGAACGACGCTTGCGACCAGCGCACCGGTCGGCGAACGCAGGCCGAGACTCTCGGCGATCTCCGGCGTCACCGCCTGCAATTTCGCCCCTAACCAGGGCCGCTTCACCGCCTTGCCACCGCCCTTGGCGGAGGCGACGACGACGCGCACCATGTTGGCGGGGATCGCGAAGCCGATGCCCTGCGAGCCGCCGGAGCGCGAATAGATCGCGGTGTTGATGCCCGCGAGCCTGCCGCTCATGTCGACCAACGCGCCGCCGGAATTGCCGGGATTGATCGCCGCGTCGGTCTGGATGAAGAACTGGTAGTCGGTGATGCCGACCTGCGTGCGCGCCAAGGCCGAGATGATGCCGTGAGTCACGGTCTGGCCGACGCCGAAGGGATTGCCGATCGCCATCACGACGTCGCCTACCATCAGCTCGTCCGAATTGGTGAATTCGAGAGCCGGAAACTTCTCCTTGGTGTCCTTCAAACGCAGCACGGCCAGATCGCTGCGAGAGTCCTTCAGCACGATCTCGGCCTCGAACTCACGCTTGTCCGACAGCGACACCTTGACCTGGTCGGCGCCTTCGATGACGTGGACGTTGGTGACAACGAGCCCCGACGCATCGACGATCACGCCCGAACCGAGCGAGCGCTGCACCTGCTCCTGCTGCTGGCCGGGCACGCCGAAGAAGCGGCGGAAGATTGGGTCATCGAGCAACGGGTTGCGGTTCTGCACCACCTTGGCGGCATAGACGTTGACAACCGCCGGCTGCACCCGCTGCACGATCGGCGCATAAGACAGCCGCAGTTCGGCGGGCGAGGACGGCACACGGCGGTCCTGCGCGGCGGCCGGATTGAAGCTGGCCGAAAAGGCTATGCACAGTGCCGTGACGACGGCGGTCCAGGTCGATCGAAACATTCCTACCTCTTGGAAAAGACGCCGGAATATAGGCGCGTTCGCCCCCCAATAGAAGGGCGCCCGGCGCCATATTCGCCCCCCTTTTTGGTGTGTCCGGCCTGCAAGCTGTGCGTGCGAAATGGCAATTTGCCGGGGCTGTGGATTGGCATGATGTGCGTCATCTTGCATGGTGGTGCAAGGCGGATTCGGTTGCGGCGAATTTACACCAGTGGGAACCGCGCAACCGGGCGCAGCGTCGCGGGGCAGTCATCGATCACACCTAGGCTCTCCGCCAGCGACTTGGGGAAGTTCATCAAACGATGGAGTCATGACGTGAGCAGGACAAGAATTGCAGCCACGGCGATTGGTCTCGCCGCCGCACTGGCAGCTTCGCAGGCCCAGGCCCAATCGGCGAGCAGCAGCGACCAGGAGATCGCGCTCCTGAAGCAGCAGTTGAAGATGCTGGAGCAGAAGCTCGACAAGCTCCAGAGCCAGACCGCCGCG
The DNA here is from genome assembly GCF_055811035.1 of Bradyrhizobium sp. MI1.10. NCBI lineage: Bacteria > Pseudomonadati > Pseudomonadota > Alphaproteobacteria > Hyphomicrobiales > Nitrobacteraceae > Bradyrhizobium > Bradyrhizobium sp. MI1.10. Next base: position 68,268 of record NZ_JBVVPN010000032.1, on the reverse strand, counting down.
AATACCGCGGCGACGGCGAAGGCCAGGCTTGAGGCGAAGGCGGAGGCGAAAGCCGAAGCGCGGTCCGAAGCGAAGGCCGTCGTCGCCAACGCCAACGCGGCGATCCCGCTCAAGGGACCGGCGCCCGCATCCGGCGTCGTCGTGACGATGCCGAACAACCGGCCCACCATCTGCACTGCCGATGGAGCAAACTGCGTCGGAATCACAGGCCGCGTGCACTACGATGTCGGCGGCTATGACTATCGGCCCAACACAGCGGCTACCGTGCCACAAAAGCTCGACAGCGGCGAGAACGTCCGCCGCGCGCGCATCGGTCTCGCCGGCAAGTTCTTCAATGACTGGAATTTCGCGCTGATCTACGACTTCGGCGGCTCCTCCGACGGATTTGGCGGCGCAGCTCCGGGTTCGCTGCCCGGCGGCGGCGTCTCCGGCGTCGAGAACGCCTATCTCAGCTACACCGGCTTGAAGCCATTCGGCGGCAAGATGGCCATCGAAGGCGGCATCATGGACCTGCCCTACACGCTCGATGAGGCCACGAGCTCCAACGACATCATGTTCATGGAGCGCGCCTCGGCGGGCATCGTTGCCACCAGCATCGCCGCAGGCGACTTCCGCTCGGCTGTCGGCACGCGCTGGTACAACGACATGTTCTGGGCGGGCGGCTATGTTACCGGTCCCGCTACCGGTGCGATCCACTCAGCCTCGAGCGTTGCGCCGAACGGCACCACGGAACAATACGGCGCGGTCGCCCGTGTCGCCGGCCAGGTCGTCAGTGGCAAAGACTACTCAGTCCATCTCGGCGGCAATGCCGAATGGCTGATCCAGCCGACGCGCAATCTGGTGACGGGTGCACAGACGGTGACGCTGAGCGATCGTCCGGAACTGCGCATCGATCCCACGGCACTGGCTACGACCGGCGCAATCGCCAATGCCTCCGGCGCGCAGGTCTACAGCGTCGAAGCGGCCGCCACCTATGGACCGCTGATCCTGCAAGGCGAGTATTTCTGGTACAACATCGATCGCAGCGCCAATACCGGCCTGCCGCCGCTGGGTGCGCCGAGCCTCAAATTCCAGGGCGGCTACGCGCAGGCCGGCTACGTGCTGACGGGCGAGAGCCGCAGTTACAATGCGGCGAATGCGGCCTATGGCGGCGTTAAGCCGGCGCACCCGTTCTCGCTCGAGGGCGGTGGCTGGGGCGCGTGGGAAATCGCGGGACGGTTCTCCACGGTCGACCTCAACGATCAGCTCGGAACCGCCACCGGCGTCGCAGGCGGCCGGCAGACCCTCTACACGGCGGCGCTGAACTGGTACGTCAACGGCAACGTCCGTTTCATGCTGGACTATCTGCATGGCACGGTGTCGAGGCAGGCCTCGCCGGTCTCGACCGCCGATGTCGGCTCGAAATTCGATGCGGTCGCGATGCGGACGCAGTTCGCGTTCTAGGTCTCGCCTGTCGTCCCGGGGCGCCAAAATGCGAACCCGGGACCCAGCATCTGCAACGCTGTCTGAAGGAGACACGCCATGAAGGCCGTCGGCTACAGGAAGTCGCTTCCGATCGAGGATCAGGACGCGCTGATCAATTTCGAGACCGCAAAGCCCGAACCGAAGGGCCGTGATATCCGCGTGGCCGTGAAGGCGATCTCGGCCAATCCGGTCGATTACAAGGTGCGCAAGCGCGCAGCCCCGCCCGAGGGCGAGACGAAGATTCTGGGCTATGACGCGGCCGGCGTGGTCGACGCCGTCGGTCCGGACGTCACGCTGTTCAAGCCGGCCGATGAGGTGTTTTACGCCGGCTCGATCCTGCGCCAGGGTACCAATTCCGAATTCCATCTCGTCGACGAGCGCATCGTCGGCAACAAGCCGAAGAGCCTGTCGTTTGCGCAGGCCGCCGCCCTACCCCTCACCTCCATCACCGCGTGGGAGCTGTTATTCGATCGGCTCGGTGCGGTGCCCGGCAAGAGTGTTGATCCGCGCACGCTCTTGATCACGGGCGGCGCCGGCGGTGTCGGCTCCATCCTGATCCAGCTTGCACGCCGCCTCACCGGCCTTACGGTTGTCGCGACCGCGACGCGACCGGAGTCGCAAAAATGGTGCCTCGATCTCGGCGCGCATGCGGTGATCGACCACGGCAAGCCGATGAAGGAGCAGATCGAGAAGCTCAAGCTGCCGCCGGTCGCGCTGGTGGCGAGCCTCACCTTCACCGACCAGCACTACAAGAACATCGCCGAATTCATGGCACCGCAAGGCAAGTTCGGCCTGATCGACGATCCCCCGGAATTCACCGTGAGCGCGTTCAAGGGCAAGGCGATCTCGGTGCACTGGGAATCGATGTTCACGCGCTCCTCGTTCCAGACCGCCGACATGATCGCGCAGCATCATCTGCTCAATGATGTCGCCGACCTCATCGACAAGGGCGTGCTGCGCACGACGCTCGACCAGACCTTTGGCACGATCAACGCGATCAATCTCAAGCGCGCGCATGCACTGCTCGAGAGTGGCAAGTCGCGCGGCAAGATCGTGCTGGAGGGGTGGTAGGTCCTAGCTCGAACCGGGCGCCGCATTCGTCTCCGGCGGACGCGTCGCCCGCTCGATAAAGCCCTTGGCGAGCGCGTGGTAGATCCCTTCCTCGCAGATCATCCGCGATGTGGCATGTGCAATCAGGGCGGCGGCCATCAACGGCACCACCATGGCGTGGTTGTCGGTCATCTCGGTCACGATGACGAAAGCGGTGATCGGCGCCTGCACCACACCGGCAAAATACGACACCATGCCAAGCAGCATGATCGCGCCGACCGGAGCGTCGTGGAAGAAGGACGCGATATTGCTGCCGAGGCCGGCTCCAACGGCGAGTGACGGCGAAAAAATTCCGCCGGGTATGCCACTGATTGCCGCGAAGGTGGTGGCGAGAAGCTTGAGGATGCCGAAGTCCTGCGGCAGCGGTCCGCCCTGCTCCAGGGCCGTCTTTACCTGCTGGTAGCCTGTGCCATAGATCGTATCGCCGGAGACAAGGCCGCAGATCGCGACCGCCAATCCGCACGCAAGCGCGAACCACAGAGGGTGGCCCTTCACCGCGCGTCCGAACGGATGGGCCAAGCCGCGCGCCATAATGATGACGATACGGCTGAAGATGCCGCCAGCCAAACCGCCGACCACGCCGCACACCGGAACCGCCAGCCAGTCGACGCCGGGGGCCAGCGACATCGCACTGCTGCCGAAATAGGCGTAGTTGCCCATCAGAGCGAGCGAGGTCAGGCCGGCCGCGATCACCGCCGCAATGATGAGGCTGCTGGTACGTGTCTCGAAAGCACGGCTCATCTCCTCGATGCCGAAGACGATTCCCGCCAGCGGTGTGTTGAAGGCGGCCGCGACGCCGGCGGCCGCGCCGGCCAGGATCAATCCGGGCTGGCGGCGTGGCGAGACGCGGCCGAGGGCGAACATGATGGAAGCGCCGACTTGAACGCTCGGTCCTTCCCGGCCGACGGAGCCGCCGCATAGCAGGCCGAACAAGGTGAGGATCACTTTTCCGATCGCGATTCGGATCGAGACCAGGCTCTCGCGCGCCGCCTGGTCGGTCAGATGCCGCGCGGCGATCGCCTGGGGAATGCCGCTGCCCTGTGCGTTCGGGAACAGCCGGGTGGTCAGATAGGCCGAGAGCATGAAGCCGAGAGGTGTCACCGCGAGTACGACGTAGCGCGACTGAGCCAACAGCAGCGCAAAGGCGTGCTGGGCGAGATCGGCGAGCTGGGCCAGCACCACCGCCGCGGCGCCAACCCCGATCCCACCGAGCACGAAGATCGCCCGCCGCTGCCATCGCGCGGATGTCAGCCTGAACAGGCGTTTATGGCGGGTCGACAGGGGCCAGAGCATGAGCCGTTTTAGCCGGTCACGTCGCGAATTGAAGGGGCAAGCGAGCAGACCAGCTAGACTGGAACCACGCCTTCGACGAACATCAACCGTCGCTCCAGCGCCGTTTGCCGCAGCTTTAGCGCTTCGGCATATTCCACTGACGCGTACCATTCCTGCGCCCGCGCCATCGATGGGAACTCCACGATGATGATGGTCTTGGGCGGCGGGCCGCCCTCCACCACCTCAGTGGCGCCGCCACGCACGAGATAGCGGCCGCCATATTGCGCGATGGTTGCCGCGGCCAACGTGCGATAGGCCTCCATCGCGGTTCTGTCGCGCACCTCGACCTCGGAGATCACGTAGGCCGGCATGCGCAGGCCTCAGGCAATCGTGTTGACGATGCCGCCTTCCGCGCGCAGCGCCGCACCGTTGGTCGCGGACGCTTCTTTCGAGGCGACATAAACCACCATGTTGGCGATCTCGTCGACACTGGCGAAGCGCTGGATCAGCGAGCTCGGGCGATGCTGCTTGACGAAATTGGCCGCGGCCTCATCGACCGACTGGCCGTTCTGCTTGGCAAGATCCTTCACGAACGTCTCGACGCCCTCCGACATTGTCGGGCCCGGCAGCACGGAATTGACGGTGACGCCGGTGCCGCGGGTGAGCTGCGCCAGGCCCCGCGCGACCGAGAGCTGCGCCGTCTTGCTCATTCCATAGTGGATCATCTCGACGGGAATGTTGAGCCCGGACTCCGAGGAGATGAAGACGATGCGGCCCCAGTTGCGCTTGAGCATGCCCTTCATATACGCGCGTGACAGACGCACGCCGCTCATCACGTTGACCTCGAAGAAGCGGCTCCAGTCCTCGTCCGGAATGTCGAAAAAGTCCTTCGGCTCGAAGATGCCGGCATTGTTGACGAGGATGTCGACCTCCGGCAGCGCCGCGGCCAGCGCCTTGCAGCCCGCAGCGGTCGAGACATCGGCAGCGATGCCGCGGACCTTCCCGCCCACGCCTTCCAGCTTGCGCACGGCGGCATCGACCTTGTCCTGGCCGCGTCCGTTGATCACGACGCTCGCACCCGAGCCGGCAAGGCCCTTGGCGATGGCGTGGCCGATGCCGGCGGTCGAGCCGGTCACGAGGGCGGTCTTTCCGGAAAGGTCGATGTTCATGCGTGATCTCCGTTGATGCTGGCGGAGATATTGGGCGCTGCCGGCACGATAGCAATCGGCACTCACCGACGCGTGAGGAGCAGGACGCAACCAACGAGGACGGCCAATAAAAAAGCGGCGCCCGAAGGCGCCGCTTTCTGAAAACTCTCTGCCGGTCGGCTTACGCCGCCTCGGCTTCCTTCTCCTGCACCGGACCGGAGTCCTGGCCCTTGGCATCGACGTCGCGGTCGACGAACTCGATCACGGCCATCGGGGCGTTGTCGCCGTAGCGGAAGCCGGCCTTGATGATGCGGGTGTAGCCACCCTGGCGATCCTTGTAGCGGGGCGCGAGCGTGTCAAACAGCTTCCTGACCTGATCCTTGTCGCGCATTTCGGAGATGGCCTGGCGGCGCATGGCCAGCCCGCCCTTCTTGCCGAGGGTAATCAGCTTCTCGACGATCGGACGCAATTCCTTCGCCTTCGGCAGCGTGGTGACGATCTGCTCGTGCTTGATCAGCGCGGCGCACATGTTGGCGAACATCGCGCGGCGATGCTCGGCGGTGCGGTTGAGCTTACGATGAACCTTGCCGTGACGCATTTATCTATTCCTTGAATTTCATTCGTCGCGACGGTTCGTCGGACCAGTTGCTCAGGTGGGCTGCCTGCGTTCGCCCGCTAAGGCGCGATGAATTCGCGCCTCAGCCTGTCGTCGTTCGGATCAGTAGTGATCCTCGAAGCGCTTGGCGAGCTCGTCGATGTTCTCCGGCGGCCAGCCCGGCACTTCCATGCCGAGGTGCAGACCCATCTGGGCCAACACTTCCTTGATCTCGTTCAGCGACTTGCGGCCGAAGTTCGGAGTGCGGAGCATTTCGGCTTCGGACTTCTGCACGAGGTCGCCGATGTAGACGATGTTGTCGTTCTTCAAGCAGTTGGCCGAACGCACCGACAGCTCGAGCTCGTCCACCTTCTTGAGGAAGGCCGGGTTGAAGGCGAGGTCCGGGATGATCTCTTGGGCGACTTCCTTGCGCGGCTCTTCGAAGTTGACGAACACGTTGAGCTGATCTTGCAGGATGCGCGCAGCGTAGGCGACGGAATCATCAGGCGTCAGCGCGCCGTTGGTCTCGATCGTCATGGTCAGCTTGTCGTAGTCGAGGATCTGGCCCTCGCGGGTGTTCTCGACCTTGTAGGAGACCTTGCGGACCGGCGAGTACAGGCTATCGACCGGGATCAGGCCGATCGGTGCGTCCTCGGGGCGGTTGCGCTCGGCGGGAACGTAGCCCTTGCCGGTTGCGACCGTGAACTCCATGCGGATCTCGGCGCCCTCGTCGAGCGTGCAGATCTGCAGGTCGGGATTGAGCACGACGACGTCGCCCACGGTCTGGATGTCGCCGGCGGTGACGACGCCCGGGCCGGACTTCTTGACGACCATGCGCTTGGGGCCTTCGCCCTGCATCTTGATCGAGATGTCCTTGATGTTGAGCACGATGTCGGTGACGTCCTCACGGACGCCCGCGATCGAGGAGAACTCGTGCAGCACGCCGTCGATGTGCACCGACTGCACTGCCGCGCCCTGGAGCGAGGACAGCAGGATGCGGCGCAGCGCGTTGCCGAGCGTCTGGCCGAAGCCGCGCTCGAGCGGTTCGGCGACGATGGTCGCGAAACGGGTCGGATCGCTGCCGGGCTGTACCTGCAGCTTGTTCGGCCGAATCAGTTCTTGCCAATTTTTCTGGATCGTCACTGTTTCACCCATACAGGCCAGTCAGACTGCTGTTGCAGGCACTGGCGTTGGAGAAAGGCCGCAGATCATTTCCACGGCTTTGCAAAAAGTCATCGCGGGCGCCGATGCGCCCGCAATCTGGTATCAAACGCGCCGACGCTTACGGGGACGGCAACCGTTGTGCGGGATCGTGGTCACGTCGCGGATCGAGGTGACGGTGAAGCCCGCGGCCTGCAGCGCCCGGAGCGCCGATTCGCGGCCCGAACCGGGACCGGCGACTTCGACTTCCAGCGTGCGCATGCCGTGCTCTTGCGCCTTCTTCGACACGTCCTCGGCGGCAACCTGTGCGGCATACGGGGTCGACTTGCGCGAGCCCTTGAAGCCCATCGTGCCGGCGGAGGACCAGGCAATCGTGTTGCCCTGCGCGTCGGTGATGGTGATGGTCGTGTTGTTGAACGACGAGTTCACGTGCGCGACGCCGGAGGCGATGTTCTTGCGCTCACGACGACGAACGCGGGTGGCTTCCTTGCCCATAGACTACCTTTCCTGAAGATCTCAAACGCCGCCGTAATGCCAGCGGCTACACCTGTGGAACGAAAGGCGCGTGGCGAACGGGTCATCCCCGGGTCGCCACACGCCGTGATTGGATGCGAAAACTTACTTCTTCTTGCCGGCGATGGCCTTGGCCGGACCCTTGCGCGTACGCGCATTGGTGTGGGTACGCTGGCCACGCACCGGCAGACCGCGACGATGGCGCAGGCCGCGGTAGCAGCCGAGATCCATCAGACGCTTGATGTTGATGCCGACCTCACGACGCAAATCGCCCTCGACGAGATAGTCGCGGTCGATCACTTCGCGGATCTGAAGCACTTCGGCGTCGCTGAGCTGATTGACCCGACGATCGTCTGGGATCTTCACCTTCTCCATGATCTCACCGGCGATCTTCTGACCGATGCCATGGATGTACTGGAGCGCGATCAGCACGCGCTTGTTGGTCGGGATGTTCACGCCGGCAATACGGGCCACGGCCTTCTCTCCTGTCGCCAATCCCTCGTCAGGAATCGGGCTTTAAGTGCTTGGTTTCTCGGGCAGGTGTTCACAAACGCGAACACGACGCCCACCCCTGGTCTTCCTGGGGCCCGGCATCGTTTGAAACTATCCGACTTGGATGCGGGGCTTATTAGGGGATTCAGGGGGCTTTCGTCAACCGCTGCTAGCGCTTAGCTCGCCTTTTCGTGACCTTTTTTGCGGCCTTTTTGGCACCTTTCTTGACAGCCTTCCTGGCGGTCTTTTTGGCTGCCTTCTTCTTTCCTACCTTCTTGGCGGCTTTCTTGACGATTCTCTTGCCTGCCTTCGTCGCCTTCTTGGCCGCCTTCTTGGATTTCGCAGCCTTTTTGGCCGCTTTCACGGGCGTTTTGGCCGATTTCTTAGCAGTCTTGGCCTTTCTGGCCGGGGCCGCCTTGGCCGCGCTCCGGGCGCGGGTCTTGCCATGTGTCTTGGGCTCGACCGCCCCGAGCGCCAGGAGCTGGCGATGGATGGCGCGGGTGACCTCGTCGATGGCCATCATGCCGTCGATGGTCGAGAGCTTCCGCCGCTCGGAATAGTAGTGAATCAGCGGCTCCGTCTGGTTGCGGTAGCTGGCGAGTCGCTTGGTGAGGACTTCCGGAGTGTCGTCGAGCCGGACCTCCTCCCCGCGCTCGCGCATCTGGGCGACGCGAGTCTCGACACGGTTCAGGAGCGCGCTCTCGTTGACGCGGAGCTCGATCACGGCATCGAGCTTGAGGTGCTTGTGCTTGAGCAGCTCATCCAGCGCCTCGGCCTGCGGCACGGTCCGCGGGAAACCGTCGAGGATAAAACCGTTCTTGGCATCCGGCTGATCGATCCGATCGGAGATGATTCCGACCACGACATCGTCTGGCACGAGGCCGCCGCTGGCCATGATCTCCTTGGCCTTGAGACCGACCGGCGTTCCGGCCGCCACCGCTGCACGCAACATCTCGCCGGTCGAGAGCTGGACGATGCCATAGCGCTGCACCAGCAGCTGCGCCTGGGTGCCCTTGCCCGATCCCGGCGGCCCCAGAAGTATAATTCTCATCGGCGTACGCCCCCCGATTGGTGCGCGATACGTCGTGCACCTGTGTTTTGAAGTCCAGTTACAGTGCAAATCATAATCAGCGCCGCACCGCTACCCATATCATAGGGGAGCAAATGGCCGGACGCCAAGAAGCCTTTGAGACCAGTGCTTGGAGATAAGTGCTTGCACGACAGTAAGAGCGGCTTTGCCGAGGCGACCGAATGGCCGGCTCGCCGTCCGCGCGCGTTGCACGCGCGGCGAATCGGCGGCGGCAATTGCGCCGCCCAAGAGGACGCCGCGCTTAACGGCGGCGGCCGCGCAGCTTCGACTTCCGGATCAGGCCTTCGTACTGATGCGCCAGGAGATAGCCCTGCACCTGTGCCACCGTGTCCATGGTGACGCTGACGACGATCAGCAGCGAAGTGCCGCCAAAGTAGAACGGCACCGACGCGTAGGAGATCAGGATTTCTGGAATCAAGCAGACGATCGCGAGATAGACCGCGCCGAGCACGGTGATGCGCGACAGCACGTAGTCGATATATTCCGCGGTACGCTCGCCCGGGCGGATACCCGGAATGAAGCCGCCGTGCTTCTTCAGATTGTCCGCAGTCTCGGTCGGATTGAACACGATCGCGGTGTAAAAGAAGGCGAAGAACACGATCAGCGCCAGATACATGATCAGGAACAGCGGACGGCCGTGGCCGAGCTGGGTGGTGATCCACTGGAACCATTCCGGCCCGCTGCCCGCATTGAAGTTCGCAACCGTGGTCGGCAGCAGCAGCAGTGAGGACGCGAAGATCGGCGGGATCACGCCCGAGGTGTTGAGCTTGAGCGGCAGATGCGAGGACTGCCCCTCGAACATCTTGTTGCCGACTTGGCGCTTTGGATACTGGATCAAGAGCCGGCGCTGGGCGCGCTCCACGAACACGATGAAGGCGATCACGGCCACCGCCATGACGATGACGACCAGAATCAGGCCGGTCGACATCGCACCCTGACGGCCGAGTTCGAGCATGTTGGCGAGCGCCGCGGGCAGCTCGGCGACGATGCCGGAGAGAATGATCAGGGAAATGCCGTTGCCGATGCCGCGCGAGGTGATCTGCTCGCCCAGCCACATCAGGAACATGGTGCCGCCGGTCAGCGTGATCGCCGTCGACAGGCGGAAGAACATGCCGGGGTCGCTGACGACGTTGCCGGCGCCTTCGAGGCCCACCGCAATGCCGTAGGACTGGAACGCGGCCAGGATCACCGTGAGATAGCGGGTGTACTGGTTCAGCAGCTTGCGGCCGGACTCGCCTTCCTTTTTCAGCGCCTCGAGCTGCGGCGAGACGGTGGTCAGGAGCTGGATGATGATGGAGGCCGAGATGTACGGCATGATGTTCAGCGCAAAGATCGCCATGCGGTGAATGCCGCCGCCGGCGAACATGTTGAACATGCCGAGGATGCCGCCCGCCTGGGAGCGGAACACCTGCTCCCAGATGTTGGGATCGATGCCGGGGAGCGGGATGTAGGTCCCGAGCCGATAAACGAGCAGCGCACCCAGGGTAAACCAGATGCGCTTCTTCAGTTCGTCGGCCTTGGCAAACGCACCGAAATTGAGATTGGCTGCCAGTTGTTCCGCTGCAGAGGCCATCTTGGACTTTCTCCCGCCGCTTATTGCGCCGTTATGCCCGCGGCCGGGCTACATTATACCGGACACCGGACATTATCTGGGGCTACGGCTTCGATAAGTCCATCGTCCCGCATGCGTAAAGGCCCGCGAGCCGCGGGCCGATGACGCAGTTGTTACGCCGCCTCGCCTTCTTCCTTGGCAGGCGCGAGGATCTTCACCGAGCCGCCGGCCTTCTCGACTGCCGCAATCGCGGTCTTCGAGGCGCCGTGCACTTCGATGTTGAGCTTGGCCTTGAACTCGCCACGGCCGAGCAGCCGCAGGCCACCCTTGGCGCGGCGCAGCACGCCGGCCTTGACCAGGGATTCGACGTTCACGACGCTGCCGGTGTCGATCTTCTTGGCATCGACCGCGTCCTGGAGCCGGTCGAGATTGATCTCGGCGAACTCGACGCGGAAGATGTTGTTGAAGCCGCGCTTGGGCAGACGACGATGCAAGGGCATCTGGCCGCCTTCGAAACCCTTGATGCGCACACCCGAACGCGCGGTCTGGCCCTTGCCCCCGCGGCCGGCCTGCTTGCCCTTGCCCGAACCAATGCCGCGGCCGACGCGCATACGCTTCTTGCGCGAGCCGGCATTGTCGGCGATATCGCTGAGCTTCATCGCCCTGCTCCTTGTTTCTTGCGCATGACCTTCACCGAAAACGGGTCCCCGCTCCGGGATCGTGCGCCTTTGCTTACTTCTCGTCGACGATGCGAACGAGATGGTGAACTTTCAAGATCATGCCACGGACCGCCGGGGTGTCCGGCAGTTCGCTGGTGCGGCCGATCTTGTTGAGCTTGAGCCCGATCAGCGTCGAGCGCTGCGAGTGATGGCGGCGGATCGCGCTGCCGGTCTGCTCGATCTTGATCGTCTTTGCGGTCGTAACGGCACTCTTGGCCATGGGCGTCTACTCCGAAAAGCTTGCGTTATTCGGCAACCGCCTCGGCGTCACCACCGATACGGCGGGACTGGAGGGTGGACACCTTGATATTGCGGCGGGCAGCGACCGAGCGCGGCGAATCCTGATGCTTCAGCGCATCGAAGGTCGCGCGAACCATGTTGTACGGGTTCGACGAGCCGATCGACTTCGCAACCACGTCCTGGACGCCGAGCGTCTCGAACACGGCGCGCATCGGGCCGCCGGCGATGATGCCGGTACCGGCCGGAGCTGCGCGCAGGTAAACACGGCCCGCGCCATGACGGCCGGCGATGTCGTGATGAAGCGTGCGGCCCTCGCGCAACGACACGCGGGTCAGGTTGCGCTTGGCGGATTCGGTTGCCTTGCGGATCGCCTCGGGCACTTCGCGCGCCTTGCCGTGACCGAAGCCGGCGCGGCCCTTCTGGTCGCCGATCACGACCAGCGCTGCGAAACCGAAGCGCTTGCCGCCCTTGACGACCTTGGCGACGCGATTGATGTGGACGAGCTTGTCGACGAACTCGCTGTCGCGCTCTTCCCTGCGTTCACGTCCGCCGCCGCGTTGATCGCGTCCACCACGTTGTTCGCGTTCTGCCATGGTTTTTCCAGTCCTTCAGAGGCTTACGCCTCAATCCTCAAATTCTGTTAGAAGCTCAGCCCGCTCTCACGCGCCGCGTCGGCAAGAGCCTTGACGCGCCCGTGATAGAGATAGCTGCCGCGATCGAACACGACTTCCTTGACACCCTTCTCGGCGGCGCGCTCGGCCAGCAGCTTGCCGACCGCCTTCGCCGCATCGATGTCGGCGCCGGTCTTGCCGCCATCGCGCATCGACTTCTCGAGCGACGAGGCAGAGGCCAGCGTCTCGCCCTTCAGGTCGTCGATGACCTGGGCGTAGATGTGCTTGGACGAGCGGAACACCGACAGGCGCGGACGGCCGCCACCCGAGCGGCGCAGCTTCAGACGTACACTGCGCTTGCGCCGGGCATTCGTAACCTTGGCTTTCGACATGACCGGCTCCGTTACTTCTTCTTGCCTTCCTTGCGGAAGATGAATTCGCCAACATACTTCACGCCCTTGCCCTTGTAGGGCTCCGGCGGACGATAGGAGCGAATCTCGGCGGCGACCTGGCCGACGCGCTGAATGTCGCTGCCGGTCACCGTGATCTCGGTCGGCTTCGGCACGGTGATCGTGATCCCTTCCGGGATCGCGTAGACCACATCGTGGCTGTAGCCGAGCGCGAGCTGCAGGTTCTTGCCCTGCAGCGCGGCGCGGTAACCGACGCCGGTGATTTCGAGCTTCTTCTCGAAACCCTTGGTGACGCCTTCGACCAGATTCGCGACCTGGGCGCGAGCGGTCCCGTACAGGGCCCGCGCGCGGTTGGTCTCGACCCGGGGGTTCACCTTGACCTGCCCGTTGTCGAGCTTCACCTCGACGTCGTTATGGACGACGAACTGAAGCTGGCCCTTCGGCCCCTTCATCTTGACGGTCTGCCCGTCGACGGTCGCGGTCACACCCGACGGCACCGCTACCGGCCTTTTGCCAACACGTGACATGGATCAAAAATCCTTCTCAGAACACCGTGAAGAGAACTTCACCGCCCACGTTCGCTTCACGCGCACTGTGGTCAGCCATGATTCCCTTCGGCGTCGACAACACCGAAATGCCGAGTCCGTTATTGACCCGCGGCAGGTTCTTCACCGAGGCGTAAACGCGACGCCCGGGCTTGGAGACACGCTCGATCTCGCGGATAACGGGCTCGCCATCGAAATACTTCAGCTCGATCTCGATCTCGCTGCGGCCCGAGGAGTGCTCGAGCGTGGCGTAACCGCGGATGTAGCCCTCGCTCTTGAGCACCTCGAGGACGTTCTCACGCATCTTCGAGCCAGGCGTGGAGACCTTGTTCTTGGAACGCATCTGCGCGTTACGGATGCGGGTGATCAGATCGCTGATTGGATCGTGCGTAGACATCTAAACGACCCTCCTTACCAGCTGGACTTTACGAGGCCCGGGACCATGCCCCTGGAGCCAAGATCCCGCATTGCGATGCGGGACAGTTTGGTCAAGCGATAGTTCGAGCGCGAACGGCCCGACAGCTCGCAACGCAGACGGATGCGGGTCGTCGACGAGTTGCGCGGCATTTCCGCCAGCTTCAGGGTCGCGGCGAACCGCTCCTCCATCGGCAGCGACTTGTCGGCGATGATCGCCTTCAACCGCTCGCGCTTCGGAGCGGCGTTCTTCGCCATCCGCTTGCGCCGGTTGTTCTTCTCGACTGAACTCTTCTTTGCCATGCTTGGCTCCTGGGTATCCGCGTTTGAGAGGCTTTAGGTCAGCGTCTCACTGCCGGAACGGGAAATTGAAAGCGGTCAACAAGGCCCTCGCCTCGTCGTCGGTCTTGGCCGTGGTGCAGACGGTGATGTCCATACCACGGGATTCCGTGACCTTGTCGAAGTCGATCTCGGGGAAAATGATGTGTTCCTTGAGGCCGAGCGAGTAGTTGCCGCGGCCGTCGAAGCTCTTCGGGTTCAAGCCGCGGAAGTCGCGGACGCGCGGCAGCGCGACCGTCACCAGGCGATCGATGAACTCGTACATGCGGGCCTTGCGCAGCGTGACCTTGCAGCCGATCGGCTGGTTCTCACGCAACTTGAAGGTCGCGATTGCGATGCGCGAATAGGTCACGATCGCCTTCTGGCCGGCGATCTGGGTCAATTCCGCAGCGGCGTTCTCGGCCTTCTTGCGGTCGTTGACGGAATCGCCAACGCCCATGTTCAGCACGACCTTGTCCAGCCGCGGAACCTGCATGACGTTCTCATAACCGAACTTCTCGGTCATTTCCGTCCGGATCTTCGCGTCGTATTCCGCGCGCAGGCGCGGCGTGTAAGCGGCCTCAGCCATCGATCTCAGCTCCCGAGCTCTTGGCGATGCGGACCTTCTTGCCGTCCGCCAGAATCTTGAATCCGACGCGGGTCGGCTTCCCGTCCTTGCCGACATACGCGATGTTGGACAGTTGGATCGGCGACTCTTTCGAGATGATGCCGCCCTCCTGGGCCTGCGTCTGCTTCTGGTGACGCTTGACCATGTTGATGCCGCGCACCAGCGCCGTACCGGCGTCGGGACGCACTTCGAACACCTCGCCGGTGCGGCCCTTGTCGCGGCCGGTCAGCACGACGACCTTGTCGCCCTTGCGGATCTTCGCAGCCATCACAGCACCTCCGGCGCGAGCGAGATGATCTTCATGTGGTTCTTGGCGCGCAGCTCGCGCGGCACGGGCCCGAAGATACGGGTACCGACCGGCTCGGACTGATTGTTGATCAGAACGGCGGCGTTGCGGTCGAAGCGGATGACCGAACCGTCGGCGCGGCGGATGTCCTTGCGGACGCGCACCACGACGGCCTTCATCACGTCGCCCTTCTTCACCTTGCCACGCGGAATCGCTTCCTTGATCGAGACAACGATGATGTCGCCGATCGTGGCGTAGCGGCGCTTGGAGCCCCCGAGCACCTTGATACACATGACACGGCGTGCGCCAGAATTATCGGCCACGTCGAGGTTGGTCTGCATCTGAATCATTGATGCACCTCGTCCTCTTCTCTTTGCGCCAGCCCAGCCGGCGCTCAACATTTACCTGAAGTCAGTCGGCTAAAGCCAACAGATCAGGCGCTTTTCTTGTGTTCGCCCCGGATCACGACCCAGCGCTTCAACTTCGAAATCGGCTTCGATTCCTCGATCCACACCATGTCGCCCGGCTTGAACTCGTTGCTCTCGTCGTGCGCGTGGTAGTTCTTCGAACGGCGGATCGTCTTCTTGTAGATCGGGTGCGTAAAGCGGCGATCGACGCGCACCACGATGGTCTTGGCTTGCTTGTCGCTGACGACCACGCCCTGCAAAGTACGTTTCGGCATCTTCGTAAGCCTCTTACTTCTTCTTCGCGCGCGTCTGCGCGGCGACGGTCTTGATCCGGGCGATGTCACGGCGGGCCTCGCGCAGGCGCGAGGTGTTCTCGAGCTGCCCGGTGGCGCGCTGGAAGCGCAGGTTGAAGCGCTCCTTCTTCAGGTTCAGGATGGCGTCATCCTGCTGATCGGGGCTCAACGCGCGGATGTCTTCGATTTTCATCTGGGCCATGGCCATTACTCCGCAATGCGCTCGACGAAGCGCGTCTTGATCGGCAGCTTGGCTGCCGCCAGGGTCAGCGCTTCACGCGCTGTCTGGGTGTTGACGCCGTCGATCTCGAACAGTACCCGGCCCGGCTTGACGCGCGCGACCCACAATTCCGGCGCGCCCTTGCCGGAACCCATGCGGACTTCGGCAGGCTTCTTCGACACGGGAACGTCGGGGAATATGCGGATCCAGACGCGGCCGGCGCGCTTCATGTGGCGGGTCAGCGCGCGGCGAGCGGCTTCGATCTGGCGCGCGGTGACGCGCTCAGGCTCGGTCGCCTTCAGACCGAACTGGCCGAACGCCAACGTCGCGCCCGAAGACGCAACGCCGTGGATACGGCCCTTATGCGCCTTCCGGAACTTCGTTTTCTTAGGTTGCATCATGGCTTCAAGCCCTCAAATTCTCTGTGCTGGCGTCAGGCTGCAGCGTTGTCACGGCGCTGCCGGCCGCCGCGATCGCCGCCGCCACCAGTCTCACCTTCGGCCATTCTCTTGTCCTGGGCCATCGGATCGTGCTCGAGGATCTCGCCTTTGAAGATCCAGACCTTGACACCGCAGGTGCCGAAGGTCGTGAACGCGGTCGCAACGCCGTAGTCGATGTCTGCGCGCAGCGTGTGCAGCGGCACGCGACCTTCGCGGTACCACTCCATGCGCGCGATTTCCGCACCGCCCAGACGTCCCGAGCAGTTGATGCGGATGCCTTCCGCGCCGAGACGCATCGCCGACTGGACGGCGCGCTTCATGGCGCGGCGGAACGCCACGCGGCGCTCCAGCTGCTGCGCGATCGACTCGGCCACCAGCGTCGCATCGAGCTCCGGCTTGCGGATTTCGACGATGTTGATGACGACGTCGGACGCGGTGATGTCCGCGACCTTCTTGCGCAGCTTGTCGATGTCGGCGCCCTTCTTGCCGATCACCACGCCCGGACGAGCCGAGTGGATGGTGACGCGGCACTTCTTGTGCGGACGCTCGATCACGATGCGGGCGACGGCCGCCTGCTTGAGCTCCTTGTGCAGGATCTCGCGGATCTTGACGTCCTCGTGCAGCAGCTTGCCGTATTCCTGCTTGCCGGCGTACCAGCGGGAATCCCAGGTCCGGTTGATGCCGAGACGCAGACCGATCGGATTGATCTTTTGACCCATCGTGTTCTCCTGCGTCCCTTAAGCCGCTGCTGCGGCTTCGACCTGACGAACGATGATCGTCAGCTGTGAAAATGGTTTGTAGACACGGCCCGAGCGGCCACGGCCGCGGGCGGCAAAGCGCTTCATCACGAGGCCATTGCCGACGAAGGCCTGCGCCACGACGAGATCGTCGACGTCGAGGTCGTGGTTGTTCTCGGCGTTGGCAATAGCCGATTCCAGGCACTTCTTCACGTCAACCGCGATCCGCTTGCGCGAAAACTGCAGGTCGGCGAGCGCAGCAGCCGCCTTCCGGCCGCGAATGAGCTGGGCGACCAGGTTGAGCTTCTGCGGGCTCACCCGCAGCATCCGGGCGACCGCCTTGGCCTCGTTCTCGGCGAGGCTCCGTTCGCGCTTAGGTTTGCTCATCGTTTAATCCTCAAGCCTTCTTGGCTTTCTTGTCCCCGGAGTGGCCATGGAAGGTACGGGTCGGCGAGAACTCGCCGAACTTGTGACCGACCATTTCCTCGTTGACGGCCACCGGCACGTGCTTCTGACCGTTGTAGACGCCGAAGGTCAGGCCGACGAATTGCGGCAGGATCGTCGAGCGACGGCTCCAGATCTTGATGACGTCGTGACGGCCGGACGAGCGCGCGGCATCTGCCTTCTTGAGCAGAGAACCCTCGACGAACGGGCCTTTCCAGACTGAACGAACCATGTCCGGCGTTCCTTACTTCTTCCGCTTGTGGCGGCTTAGGAGAATGAATTTGTTGGTCGACTTGTTCGAGCGGGTCTTCTTGCCCTTGGTCGGCTTGCCCCACGGAGTAACCGGGTGGCGACCGCCCGAGGTACGACCTTCACCACCGCCGTGCGGATGGTCGATCGGGTTCATGGAAACGCCGCGGTTGTGCGGCTTGCGGCCCAGCCAACGGTTGCGGCCGGCCTTGCCGATCGACGTGTTCATGTGATCCGGGTTCGACACCGCGCCAATCGTGGCGCGGCAACGGCCGTGCACCAGGCGCTGTTCGCCCGAGTTCAGGCGGACGATCACGTAGTCCTGGTCGCGACCGACGAGCTGGGCGTAGGTGCCCGCGGAACGGGCGAGCTGGCCGCCCTTCCCGATCTTGACCTCGATGTTGTGGATGATCGTGCCGACCGGCATGTTGCCGAGCGGCATGACATTGCCCGGCTTCACGTCGACGTAGTTGCCGGCGACGACGGAATCACCGACGGCCAAACGCTGCGGCGCCAGGATATAGGCCTGGGTGCCGTCTTCGTACTTGACCAGCGCGATGAAGGCGGTGCGGTTCGGATCGTATTCCAGCCGCTCGACCGTCGCGGGCGCATCGACCTTGTCACGCTTGAAATCGACCGTACGCAACGTCCGCTTATGACCGCCGCCGCGGAAGCGCACGGTGATGCGACCGGTGTTGTTGCGGCCGCCAGAGGAGTGCTTACCTTCGGTGAGCGCCTTGACCGGCTTGCCCTTGTAGAGGGCCGAACGATCGACCATGACCAGCTGGCGCTGGCCCGGCGTCGTGGGATTGAATGTCTTCAGTGCCATCGTCGTACGACCTTACAGACCGGTGGTCACGTCGATCCGGTGACCCTCTTCGAGAGTCACGATCGCGCGCTTGGAGTTCGACTGCGAGCCGAGATTGCCGCGGAAGATCTTGGTCTTGCCCTTGCGGACCAGCGTGTTGACACTCTTGACCTTGACGTCGAACAGCTTCTCGATCGCTTCCTTGATCTGCGGCTTGGTCGCCTTTGCGGCCACCTTGAACAGCACCTTGTTGTGCTCCGAGGCGATCGTGGCCTTTTCGGTCACGACCGGCGACAGGATCACGTCGTAGTGGCGAGGCTCGATGTTCTTCGTCATTTGAAGCGCGCCTCCAGCGCATCGATGGCGGCCTTGGTCAGAACAAGCTTCCGACGGCGCAGGATATCATAGACGTTGATGCCCTGGATCGGCAGCACGTCCATGTTCGGGATGTTGCGGGCTGCAGCGGCGAAGCCGTTGTTGAGCTCGGCGCCGTCGATGATCAGCGCGTTGGTCAAACCCAGACCGGAGAAATGACCGAGCAGCGCCTTGGTCTTGGCAGCTTCCAGCGCTGCCTTGTCGATCACGATGAGATCGCCGTCCTTGGCCTTGGCCGAGAGCGCATGCTTGAGGGCGAGCGCACGGACCTTCTTCGGCAGGTCGGTGGCGTGCGAACGCACCACCGGACCGAAGGCACGGCCACCGCCGCGGAACTGCGGCACGCGAGCCGAGCCGTGACGAGCACCACCGGTGCCCTTCTGCTTGTACATCTTCTTGCCGGTGCGCCAGATCTCGGCGCGGCCCTTGGCCTTGTGCGTACCGGCCTGGCGCTTGTTGAGCTGCCACTGCACGCAACGTGCAATGATGTCCTGGCGCGGCTCGAGGCCGAAAATGGTGTCGGAAAGCTGGACCGAGCCGGCTTCCTTACCTTCGAGGGTCGTGACCTTCAATTCCATCTCACGCCTCCTGCGCAGCCGGAGCAGCGTCCGCTTCGCCAGCAACCTTGAACTTGCCGGGCTTCGGAGCTTCCTTCGGCAGCGGCTTCTTGACGGCGTCGCGCACGCGGATCCAGCCGCCCTTGGAACCGGGAACGGCGCCTTCGACGAGGATCAGACCGCGCTCGACATCGAGCTGAACGACCCGAAGGTTGAGCGTGGTGATGCGGTCGACGCCCATGTGACCGGGCATCTTCTTGTTCTTCCAGGTCTTGCCCGGATCCTGACGGCCACCGGTCGAACCGATCGAACGGTGCGAGACCGAGACGCCGTGAGTGGCGCGCAGACCGCCGAAGTTCCAGCGCTTCATACCGCCGGCAAAACCCTTACCGACCGAAGTACCGGTGACGTCGACGAACTGACCGACGACAAAGTGGTCGGCCAGGATCTCGGCACCGACGGGGATCATCTGATCCGCGGAGACGCGGAATTCCTCGACCTGCCGCTTCGGCTCGACCTTGGCGACCGCGAACTGGCCGCGCTCCGCCTTGGGCATGTACACGGTCTTGCGGCTGCCAGAACCAAGCTGGAGCGCGACATAACCGTTTTTCTCTTCGGTGCGGTGGCCTACGACCTGGCAATTGCCGAGCTTCAGCACGGTCACGGGGATATGTTCGCCGGCCTCTGTAAAGACCCGCGTCATCCCGACCTTTTGTGCGATCACTCCGGAGCGCATCGGCGTGCTTCCTGTTCTTTCTGTCCGCTAGTGGCGAACGTGATCCAAAAATCTTAGAGCTTGATCTCGACGTCGACACCGGCGGCCAGGTCGAGCTTCATCAAAGCATCGACGGTCTGCGGGGTCGGGTCGACGATGTCGAGCAGGCGCTTGTGAGTGCGCATCTCGAACTGCTCGCGGCTCTTCTTGTCGACGTGCGGCGAACGGTTGACGGTGAACTTCTCGATGCGGGTGGGCAGCGGAATGGGTCCGCGGACCTGCGCGCCGGTGCGCTTCGCCGTGTTCACGATCTCGCGGGTCGACGTATCGAGGATACGATGGTCGAACGCCTTGAGACGGATGCGAATATTTTGGCCGTTCATTGCCGTGGTCTTTCTTCAGTGGGGTGGCGAATAGCGAATAGCGAATGTCACATTCGCTATTCGCCGATCCCTATTCTCGTAATTACTCGATGATCGAGGCCACGACGCCGGCGCCGACGGTGCGGCCGCCTTCGCGGATCGCGAAGCGGAGCTTCTCTTCCATCGCGATCGGCACGATCAGGTGCACTTCCATCGCGATGTTGTCGCCCGGCATCACCATCTCGGTACCCTCCGGCAGATGCACGACACCGGTCACGTCGGTGGTGCGGAAGTAGAACTGCGGACGGTAGTTGGTGAAGAACGGGGTGTGGCGGCCGCCCTCTTCCTTGGTGAGGATGTAGGCCTCAGCCTTGAACTTGGTGTGCGGCTTGACCGAACCCGGCTTGCACAGCACCTGGCCGCGCTCGACGTCCTCGCGCTTGGTACCACGAAGCAGCGCACCGATGTTGTCGCCGGCCTGGCCCTGATCGAGCAGCTTGCGGAACATTTCGACGCCGGTAACCGTGGTCTTCTGCGTGGCGCGCAGACCGACGATCTCGATTTCCTCGCCGACCTTGACGATACCGCGCTCGACACGGCCGGTCACGACGGTGCCGCGGCCCGAGATCGAGAACACGTCTTCAACCGGCATCAGGAACGGAAGGTCGACCGGACGCTCCGGCTGCGGAATGTAAGCGTCGACCTGCTTCATCAGCTCGAGGATGGCCTCATGGCCGAGCGTCTTGTCGGAATCTTCGAGGGCGGCGAGCGCCGAGCCCTTGATGATCGGGATGGTGTCGCCCGGGAATTCGTACTTCGAGAGCAGCTCGCGAACCTCGAGCTCGACCAGCTCGAGCAGTTCCGGATCGTCGACCATGTCGCACTTGTTGAGGAACACGACCAGCGCGGGAACGCCGACCTGGCGGGCGAGCAGGATGTGCTCGCGGGTCTGCGGCATCGGACCGTCAGCGGCCGACACGACCAGGATCGCACCGTCCATCTGGGCAGCGCCAGTGATCATGTTCTTCACGTAGTCGGCGTGGCCGGGGCAGTCGACGTGCGCGTAGTGGCGGTTCTTGGTCTCGTATTCGACGTGCGCCGTCGAGATCGTGATGCCGCGCGCCTTCTCTTCCGGCGCCTTGTCGATCTGGTCGTACGCCGTGAACGTCGCACCGCCGGCTTCGGCGAGGACCTTGGTGATCGCCGCGGTCAGCGACGTCTTGCCATGGTCGACGTGACCGATGGTGCCGATATTGCAGTGCGGCTTGTTACGTTCAAACTTTGCTTTGGCCATTTGACTCTCCGTTCAATCGTCAGTTCGAGACCGACGACAATCAGGCAAACTTCTTCTGGACTTCTGCCGACACGTTGGCCGGCGCTTCTGCGTAGTGGTCGAACTGCATGGTGAAGGTTGCGCGACCCTGGCTCATCGAGCGCAGGTTATTCACGTAACCGAACATGTTCATGAGCGGCACCATCGCGTTGATGACGTTGGCGTTGCCGCGCATGTCCTGACCCTGGATCTGACCGCGCCGGGAATTCAGGTCGCCGATGACGGAGCCGGTGTAATCTTCCGGGGTCACCACTTCGACCTTCATGATCGGCTCGAGCAGGACGGACTTGCCCTTCTGCAAGGCTTCGCGGAATGCAGCACGCGATGCGATTTCGAAGGCGAGCGCCGACGAGTCGACGTCGTGATACTTGCCGTCGACGAGCTGAACCTTGACGTCGACCACGGGGAAGCCCGCGACGACACCAGAGCCCATCACGCTGTTGAGGCCCTTTTCGACGCCGGGGATGTATTCCTTCGGAACCGCACCGCCGACGATCTTGGACTCGAACTCGTAACCCTTGCCGGGCTCGTTCGGCTCGACCACGATCGACACTTCCGCGAACTGACCGGTACCGCCGGTCTGCTTCTTGTGGGTGTACTTGACCTCGGCCCTCTTGGTGACGCGCTCACGGAACGCCACTTGCGGCGCGCCGATGTTGGCATCGACCTTGTAGGTGCGGCGGAGAATGTCGACCTTGATGTCGAGATGGAGCTCGCCCATTCCCTTGAGGATGGTCTGGCCGGACTCCTGGTCGGTCGACACGCGGAACGACGGATCCTCCGCAGCGAGCTTCGCCAGCGCCACACCGAGCTTTTCCTGGTCGGCCTTGGACTTGGGCTCGATCGCGATCTCGATGACCGGCTCGGGGAATTCCATCTTTTCGAGGATCACCGCCTTGTCGGGATCGCACAGCGTGTCACCGGTGCGCGCTTCCTTCAGGCCAGCCAGCGCAACGATGTCGCCGGCATAGGCTTCCTTGATGTCTTCGCGGTTGTTCGCATGCATCAGCAACATGCGACCAATGCGCTCCTTGCGGTCGCGCGTCGAATTGATGACGCCGGTACCCGACAGCAGCGTGCCGGAATAGATGCGGCAGAAGGTGATGGTGCCGACGAACGGGTCGTCCATGATCTTGAAGGCCAACAGAGCCAGCGGCTCCTTGTCGTCCGGCAGGCGAACGACCTCGTTGCCGTCTTCATCGACGCCCTTGATGGCGGGCACGTCAACCGGCGACGGCAGATAATCCACGACCGCGTCGAGCAAAGGCTGCACGCCCTTGTTCTTGAACGCCGAGCCGCACAACACCGGGAAGAACGCGCCAGTCAGCACGGCCTTGCGGATCAAGCGCTTCAACGTCGCCTCATCGGGCTCCTTGCCGTCGAGGTAAGCGGCGAGAACTTCGTCGTCGAGCTCGACGGCGGCTTCCAGCAGCTTCTCGCGATATTCCTTGGCCTTCTCGACCATGTCCTCGGGAATATCGATGTCCACGAACTTGGCGTCGAGCTTCTCTTCTTCCCAGATCACGCCCTTCATGCGAACGAGATCGACCAGACCCTTGAAGTTGTTCTCGGAACCGATCGGAAGTTGGATCGCGATCGGCTTTGCGCCGAGACGATCGATAATGTCCTGCATGCACTTGTAGAAGTCGGCGCCGGTCTTATCCATCTTGTTGGCGAAGACGATGCGCGGAACTTTGTACTTGTCGCCCTGGCGCCAGACCGTCTCGGTCTGGGGCTCGACGCCCTGGTTCGAGTCGAGCACGCACACGGCGCCGTCGAGCACGCGCAGGCTGCGCTCGACTTCGATGGTGAAGTCGACGTGGCCGGGAGTGTCGATGATGTTGAGACGCTTGCCTTCCCAGAACGCGGTGGTCGCGGCCGACGTAATCGTAATGCCGCGCTCCTGCTCCTGCTCCATCCAGTCCATCGTCGCGGCACCTTCGTGCACTTCGCCGATTTTGTGGCTCTTGCCGGTATAATAGAGGATGCGCTCGGTGGTCGTGGTCTTGCCGGCATCGATATGCGCCATGATACCGAAGTTACGGTAGTTCTCTATGGCATGAACGCGGGGCATGGAGTGTTCCTTAGATTCCGTGTGTCGCCGTTACCAGCGATAGTGCGAGAAGGCGCGGTTGGCTTCCGCCATCCGGTGCACGTCTTCGCGCTTCTTGACGGCGTTACCCCGGTTGTTCGACGCGTCCAGGAGCTCCGCAGAGAGCCGCTCGGTCATCGTCTTCTCGTTGCGGTCACGCGCAGCCGAGATCAACCAGCGAATGCCCAGCGCCTGACGGCGCACCGAGCGAACTTCGACCGGAACCTGATAGGTCGCGCCGCCGACGCGGCGGGAGCGCACTTCGATCGTCGGCATGACGTTCTCGAGTGCCTGCTCGAACACGCCGAGCGGGTTCTGCTTGGTCTTGCTTTCGATGAGGCCGAACGCGCCGTAGACGATGCCTTCGGCGACCGACTTCTTTCCGGCGTACATCACCGAATTCATGAACTTCGTAACGATGATATTCCCGAACTTCGGATCGGGAAGGACTTCGCGCTTTTCGGCAGAATGGCGACGAGACATGGACCTGGTTCCCGCTTACTTCGGACGCTTGGCGCCGTACTTCGAACGACGCTGCTTACGGTTCTTGACGCCCTGGGTATCCAGAACGCCGCGGAGGATGTGGTAGCGCACGCCGGGCAAGTCCTTGACGCGACCGCCGCGGATCATGACCACCGAGTGCTCCTGGAGGTTATGGCCCTCACCGGGGATGTAGCCGATCACCTCGAAGCCGTTGGTCAGGCGCACCTTGGCAACCTTACGAAGCGCCGAGTTCGGCTTCTTCGGGGTCGTGGTGTAAACGCGCGTGCAAACACCGCGCTTCTGCGGCGACTGCTGCAGCGCCGGCACCTTCTTGCGCGACTTCTGCACTTCCCGCGGTTGAGCGATCAGCTGGTTGATCGTCGGCATCCTGGCATTACCCTTTGTGTTCTGCCGCGGCCCGTCACCGGGTCCGCAAATTCTTTCGAGCTACCCGCCCGACGAGGCCACCTTGCGCGGAACAATCCGCACAAAGCGAAATCGCGCCAACCACCCATTAACGGGCGGAAAGCGCTTCGACGCCACAGAGGACCGCAGTAGTTGAACCGGTCAGCTTGAAGCTGCGGTCCGCGCACCGAGGTCATGCATCCGAATTCGATCTCGAGAGAACATGCTCACGAGACCTAAAATCGCACTGGCATTGCCTAGCTATGATCGACAGCGTTTGAGCGGCATTCGTCGAGGTTGGTGCCTGTCTTGGTGATCCCAGGGGATCAAACAGGTGGCCCGTTCCGACGTTGGCGATGCTCACCGCCTGTCGTTAAGTGAGGGGGTTCTATAAGTGGGAGTCGGTCAAGTCAAGGCGAAACGTCAGTCAGAAGCGCTTCCCGCGCCTGCCGAAATCGCTTCCTGGGCCGCTCGCTGCGCCTTCGCGACATGGAAATGAAGAGCGCGTTCCGCCACCTCGAATCCAATTTATACCCGGGTTAAATATACTTTTATGACCTTTGGCTAAGGCTTTCTTTCCTGTTGGGGCGCCAATGTACCGCCTTGGGCAGGGATTGGCACCATGCGGTACACCGACATTGCCATTATCGGCGGGGGATTGTCCGGCTCGACCGCCGCCGCGATGCTCGGCCGTAGCGGCATTTCGACCATCCTGATCGATCCGCATGAGAGCTATTCTGCGGACTTTCGAGTCGAAAAACTCAGCGGCCACGTGCAGGTCGGGCGATTCTTGCAGACGGGAATCGCCGAATCGGTGCTGCGCCGCGCGACCTTTGTGGGTGAGAACTGGATCGCGCGCTTTGGCCGCCTTCTCGACAAGGCGCCAAGCCGGCAGTTCAACATCCTCTACGATTCCCTCGTCAACGCTGTCCGCGACGAAATTCCTGCCGGTGTCGAGCGCGTCTGCGCCAAGGCCGTCTCGGTCGAGACAAGTACGGAGCGGCAGAAGGTCACTCTGTCCAACGACGAGATGGTCTCCGCCCGACTGGTCGTGCTCGCCAACGGACTCAATGTCGGCCTGCGCCACCAGCTGGGAATCGCCCGAAAAGTCGTCAGTGCCTGCCATTCGATTTCGATCGGGTTCGACGTGGTGCCCGCGGGACGGGACTCGTTCGACTTCCCGGCGCTGACCTATTTCTCGGAACGGCCGAGCGACCGCATCCCCTATCTCACGCTTTTTCCGATCGGGACGCGGATGCGCGCCAATCTGTTCGTCTACCGCAGCTTCGACGATCCCTGGCTGGTTGAGCTGCGCCGCGCGCCCGCCGAGACGTTGAACGCCGCGCTGCCACGGCTCAAGCGCATCACCGGACGATTCGACATTCCCGGTGAGCTGAAAATCCGCCCGGTCGATCTCTATGTGAACGATGCCAGCGGCCAACCCGGCCTCGTGCTGGTGGGCGATGCCTTCTCGACCTCCTGCCCTGCCGCCGGCACCGGCTGCGACAAGGTCTTCACCGACGTCGAGCGGCTCTGCAACCTCTACATCCCGCAGTGGCTGGCCTCCGACGGG
This sequence comes from Bradyrhizobium sp. MI1.10, assembly GCF_055811035.1. Taxonomy (NCBI): domain Bacteria; kingdom Pseudomonadati; phylum Pseudomonadota; class Alphaproteobacteria; order Hyphomicrobiales; family Nitrobacteraceae; genus Bradyrhizobium; species Bradyrhizobium sp. MI1.10. Next base: position 42,207 of record NZ_JBVVPN010000032.1, on the reverse strand, counting down.
ATGGATACAAGCAAGATCGCCACCTTCTACGCAGATCCGGTCAAGCGGGCGTGCGACGATTGGTCGGCGGCGAAGGCGTTCGACTTCCGCTCGGTCTCGATTGCGACGAGCCCCTATTGGACGGCGCAGCGCTGGGGACGCTTCATTGCCTGGTCGGTTCAGGGGCTATTGCGGCCGCTTGGAGGAGCCTTCGATCTGGAGCCGAACTTCCTCGGTCACTCCTCCTCATCGTCCTCGTCGAGGTCGTCTTCATCCTCGTCGTCATCGTCGCTGTCCTCGTCGACGTGAGCCGGCGCGCCATGCGGTTGATGGATCTGGTCGTTCCACAGCTTGCGATAGGTGCCGTTTTTGGCGAGCAGCTCGGCATGCGAGCCGCGCTCGATCGCCCTGCCCCCTGAAATCACGATGATCTCGTCCATCTCGACCACCGAGGTCAGGCGGTGGGTCGACCAGATCATGGTGCGGCCCTTGGCAACCTTCAGCAGCGTGCGGTTGATTGCGGCTTCCGTGGTCTGGTCGAGCGCCGAAGTGGCTTCGTCCAGCAGCAGCACGGAGGGATTACGGATGACCGCGCGCGCGATCGCAATGCGCTGGCGCTGGCCGCCCGACAAGGTATCGCCGCGCTCGCCCACCGGCGTGTCGTATCGCTGCGGCAGGCTCATGATGTAGCGGTGGATCTCGGCCTTCTTGGCCGCCTCCTCCACCTCCTCGTCGGTCGCGCCCTCCTTGCCGAGCCGTATGTTCTCCCGGATCGACATGTTGAACAGCATGTTCTCCTGGAACACCACCGCCATGCTCCGGCGCAGCGAATCCAGCGTCACCTTGCGGACGTCGACGCCGTCGATGGTGACCCGCCCCTCGTCCGGCACATAGAGCCGCAGGATCAGATTCAGCAGCGTGCTTTTGCCGGAGCCCGAGGGACCGACGACGGCAATGCGCTTGCCGACATTGAGCTTGAGGCTGAGATTGTCCAGCACCGGCGTCTGGCTGCCTTCGTACTGGAACGTCACGTGGTCGAAGGTGATGTCGTTGGTGATGCGGGGCAGATCGGGCGCGCCGGCACGATCGGCGCTGCGCGTGGGCTCGTCGAGCAGCTCCTGCATGTGACGAATCGCGGCTGCCGAGGAGATCGACACGGGGATGAAGTGCATCACATGGGCGATGTTGTAGGACACCTCCCAGAACGCGCTCTCGAAGGTGACGAAGGTGCCGATGGTGATCTGACCCTTTGTCGCCAGATATGCGCCGATCGCGAGCACGACGAGATGCAAGAGCAGCACCGAGATGGTGACCGTCCGCTCTACCATGGTCGACAGGAACGCCGCCGAGGCCATCCTGTTTCGCGTCTCGTCGTTGCGAAAGGTGAAGAAGCCGAGCATCCGGCGTTGCAGGCTGAACGCCTTGATCACGGCCTGCGCCGCCACGTTCTCCTGCACCATGCCAAGCAGCGCGGACTCATTGAGCTTCTGCTCGTAATTCGCCTGAACGGCCTTCGGCGTCAGCATGCGGGGACCGATCAGCGTGATCGGGAACACCAGCAGCGCAACCGCCGCGAGCTGCCAGTTCAGGAACACCATGAGGATGATTCCCGCGATCAACTCCAGGAACGGCAATGCCGCGCTGTTGGCGAAGGTCTTGACCGAGCCCTCGAAGGCCGCGAGGTCAACGGAGAAGCGCGACAGGATCTCGCCGCGCTTGGTGCGGCCGAAATAGGCCGCCGGCAGGTCCTGGACGTGCTCGAACAGCCGTTTGCGGACGTCGGAGATGATGCACGCCGCGAGCCGCGCATCCCAGCGCTCGTACCAGACCGCGACGATCGAGGTGAAGATGCCCGCGACCGCGAGCACGCCGAGGATCTTGTACAGCGCCTGGAAATCCTCCTCGCCGAGCGCGTCGTCGATCAGGTACTTCAGGCTGAGCGGCATGATGACGTTGAATAGCGTCTCGACGAAGACGCCAAACGCCACGAAGGACAGCATCTGCTTGTAATTGACCAGGAAGGGTTTGACGAAGCCCAGGATAGTCGCGAGCGCGCCGGCGGCCTCGCGCGCGGTAAAGACGACGAGGTCCTCGTCCTCATCGTCGTCATCGAGCTCCAGCCCGCCATCCTCCTCGTCTTCATCGTCCTCGTCGTCTTCGAGGTCCGGCTTGGCGATAGGGACGAGCTTATCGTCGAGCTCGGCCGCCTCTTCCGCGGCGAGCTTCTGTTTGTCGGGCGGGAGGGGCTTGGACGCCATGAAACCAACCGATGCTGACGGCCGGCATGACCGCAGAGAAAGAAGGAAATAGCGGAAACCGCTATTGCATCGATTCTATGCGATCAGGATGAATTCGGCAAAACAATTGGCGAAGGCGTCCGCTTCAGGCGGCTAGTCGTCTTCCTCGTCCTCGACCTTGTCGAAAAAGGAATAGCGCAACGAATCGGCGTCGGCGTACCACTGGCCCGGGCCCTTGTTGGCGGCGAGCGTCGTCTCCCAGAGCGCGTCGGTGCAGTCCTTGCGGTGCATCGACAGCTCGAAGCCGTTGCCGAAGAACAGTTCGGACCATTCCCACCAGGTGCCGAGCTTCTTGACGCCGCGCAGAAGGTCGTAGCGGTCGATCAGTGCCGGCGCCATGTCCGAGGTGATCGAGCCGAACACGAGCCCGGTCTTGACCACACGGTTCAGCTCCCTGATCGCACGGACCACCTGCTTCGGGGAAACATGGCAGAGGCTGGTCTCGAACACGAAGTCGAACGCACCGTCTTTGAACGGCATGGCGGTGATCGAACCGAGCTTGTTGTACTTCTTCAGCGCCTTCGGCGTTCTGGCGTGAATGGTGCGGTTGTTCTCGATGCCGAAGGCATCGATACCGCGGTCGCGCAGCGCGCCGACAAGCTCGCCGCTGGCCGAGCCCGCGATCAAGAGCTTCGTGCCTTTGGTTTTGCCCCAGACGATGCCGATCAGTTTTGTGAGATAGTCGGGATCGGTGAAGTGTTGCCACACTTCGCTGTAAGGACCCTGGCCGCGATAATTGTCAAAATAATCGCGATCGATCTTGTCCGAGAGCGGCTTGTCGTCCTGCGAACGCTCGCGGCGCAGGCGCATCATCTCGGTCAAGATGATGTCGGTCGCCGCGTCCGAGGAATCGAGCAGGCCGTTCAGCGTCGAGTCGAACAGATAGTCGCCGACCACCACGATTCCGGGATGTTCCTTCGGCTCGGGGCGGTGATTGGTCATGACGTCGCGCACGGGCAAGCCGCCCGGAATCGCGTTCACTGACGACAACCAGCGGTGGATCTTGCCTTCCATGAAATGCGCGCGTGCATCGCCGAGCGATGCCGGCAGCGATTTCAGCGCGGCATCGATCAGCTCCTGGTCGGAGAGATTCGCGAACGCCAGCGCGTCGGAGCCCGGAATCAGCCAGTTCAGCACGCCGTGCTTGCCCACATCATGGCGCGCGCCCTCGTTATAGACGCAGCAACCGCCAAAGGCCTCCGACATGAACCAGGCGCCGGCGATCTTGTCGCCCCAGAACGGCGTGTCGAACAGAATCGAGACCCGCAAATAGTGCGCAGGACGGTCGAAGTACGAGACGTGCTTGACCATCGACTTGCGGAGCTGTTCGCCCTCCCAGCCGACGGTTCCGAGCCAGGAATGCGGCAGACAGACCAGCACAAGGTCGAAGTCGCGCGTCTCTGGCCCCTTGCCGTTCATCATCTTGAGTTGATAGCGACCGGTCGGCGCCTTGCCGACCGTGAGGATTCGGTGATTGAGCTGGATGTCGGCATTGACCTCCGACTGGAGGCACTCGATGAGCTGCTCGTTACCGTTCTGGATGGAATAGAGGCCGATATAGCCGTCGACATCCATCAGGTAGTTCTTGAGCGCGTTGAGACCGTTGGTGTTGTGGCTCTCGGTCGCGAGGTCCGAACGCGCCATCACCTTGAAGAATCGTTTTGCGGTCTCGTCCTCGACCTCCTCGTCGAGCACCTGTTCGGCGGTCTTGTAGGCCCAGGGATTCTCGTTGTCGTGCGCGCCGACGCCCTCGTAATACTCGATCGGCGTCATCGCCTCGGCGCAGCGCTTACGGAACGCCTCAATCGCAGCCGCGGTCTTGGCACCATATTTGCGACGCATGCCCGCGACGTCGTTGAGGAGCTCGCCGCCGAACTGCACCTGCTCGGCATCCATCGGAATGGTCTGCAAGCCGAAATGCTGGATCAACTCGCGCAACGGATCCGGCCCGGTCATCGAGTAGTCGTAGATCTCGGCAACGCCGGCCTCGTACATCGCGGGCGCGGAATCGAATTTGCGCGTGACGATCTTGCCGCCGAGCCGGTCGGATGCCTCGTAGATGGTGACGCGGCAGAGGTCGCCGAGCTTGCGCTTCAAATACCAAGCGCTCATCAGCCCACCGGGGCCGCCGCCTACGATTGCGAGATCAAGCATGAGAATTCCGTGGTCTCCGGCCCGCCCCTTCACGGGACCACCGGTCTAAGCTCTCCTAGCAGAAGCGCTTTTGCGCCTGAAGGAAAGATGAACAAAGGTTGATCCTGCACCGCAACAGGGAAACAAAGCAGCAAAAAGGCCGGCTTGCGCCGGCCTTTTCAGTGTCCTCGGTATTCCTACGGATGAATGATCATTCCGCAGGTGGCAGCGCCATCGGCTCCACTTCCGGCGCCGGCGGCACGACGGCCGCCTGCTTCTCGCGCTCGTCGAGGATCATCTTGTCGCGCTTCACCGCGACTTCGCGGATCTTCGCCATGGAGGCGCCGGTGCCTGCCGGAATCAGCCGACCGACGATGACGTTCTCCTTGAGGCCTTCGAGCGGATCGACCTTGCCGTTGACCGCCGCTTCCGTGAGGACGCGGGTGGTCTCCTGGAACGAGGCCGCCGAGAAGAAGGAGCGGGTCTGAAGGCTGGCCTTGGTGATGCCGAGCAGAACCGGCGTCCCCGTGGCGATCTTCTTGCCCTCTTCCTTGGCCTTCGCGTTGATCTGGTCGAACTCGATCTTGTCGATCTGCTCACCCGAGATCATGTCCGTGTCGCCCTGGTCGGTGACTTCCACCTTCTGGAGCATCTGCCGGACGATCACCTCGATGTGCTTGTCGTTGATGAGCACGCCCTGGAGCCGGTAGACCTCCTGGATCTCGTTGACCAGATAGGCCGCGAGTTCCTCGATGCCCTTGACCGCCAGAATGTCGTGCGGCGCCGGGTTGCCTTCCACGATGAAGTCGCCCTTTTCGACGACGTCGCCGTCCTGAAGGTGGATGTGCTTGCCCTTCGGGATCAGGTACTCGCGCGCCTCGTCGGTCTTGTCCATCGGCTCGATCGAGATGCGACGCTTGTTCTTGTAGTCGCGCCCAAACCGGATGGTGCCCGCGATTTCGGCGATGATCGCCGCATCCTTCGGACGCCGAGCCTCGAACAGTTCCGCCACCCGCGGCAGACCGCCGGTGATGTCGCGCGTCTTGGCGCTTTCGGTCGAGACACGGGCGAGAATGTCGCCCGCCTGGACCTTGGCTCCGACATCGACCGACAGAATGCCGTCGACCGACAGCATGTAGCGAGCATCGCCGCCACGGGCGAGCTTGAGCACCTTGCCGTCCTTGCCCTTGATCACGATGGCGGGACGCAGGTCCCCGCCGCCGCGCATCGAGCGCCAGTCGATGACCACGCGCTTGGCAATGCCGGTGGCCTCGTCGAGCGTTTCCGAGATCGACTGTCCCTCGACCAGATCCTCGAAGCCGATGGTGCCTTCGACCTCGGTGAGGAGCGGACGGGTGTAGGGATCCCATTCGACGATACGCTGGCCGCGCTTGACCATGTCGCCCTCGTCGACGTGCAGGCGCGAACCGTACTGAATACGGTGCGTCGCACGCTCGGTGCCGTCGGCATCGACGATCGCGATCACCATGTTGCGAACCATCGCAACCAGGTGGCCGTCGCTGTTGCGGGCGATGGCCTTATTCCTGATCACGATCTTGCCGTCGAAGTTGGATTCGACGAAAGATTGCTCGTTCAGCTGCGCCGCACCGCCGATGTGGAAGGTACGCATGGTGAGCTGGGTGCCCGGCTCGCCGATCGACTGGGCCGCGATGACCCCGACCGCTTCGCCGTGGTTGACCGGCGTGCCGCGAGCGAGATCGCGGCCGTAGCACTTGCCGCAGATGCCGTTGACGAGCTCGCAGGTCAGCGCCGAGCGGATCTTCACCTCCTGGACGCCGCCCTGATGAATGGCATCCAGATGGCTCTCTTCCATCAGCGTACCGCGCTTGAAGATCACCTTGCCCGTGCTGTCACGCACGTCTTCGCAGGCCGTGCGTCCGAGGATGCGCGAGCCGAGCGAAGCGACCACGGTGCCGGCATCGACGATGGCGCGCATCTTGATGCCGAGCTTGGTGCCGCAATCGTCCTGCGTGATGATGCAATCCTGCGCGACGTCGACGAGACGACGGGTCAGGTAGCCGGAGTTCGCAGTCTTCAACGCGGTGTCCGCGAGGCCCTTGCGGGCGCCGTGGGTCGAGTTGAAGTACTCGAGCACCGAGAGGCCTTCCTTGAAGTTCGAGATGATCGGCGTCTCGATGATCTCGCCAGACGGCTTGGCCATCAGGCCGCGCATGCCGGCGAGCTGGCGCATCTGGGCCGGCGAACCGCGGGCACCGGAGTGAGCCATCATGTAGATCGAGTTGATGTCGGCATCCGCCCCGCTCGCCGTCTTCTTGGTCGAGGAAATCTCCTTCATCATCGCCTTGGCGATTTCTTCCGTGGCCTTCGACCAGGCGTCGACGACCTTGTTGTACTTCTCGCCATGGGTGATCAGACCGTCGTTGTACTGCTGCTCGAAATCCTTCGCCAGCGTACGTGTGGTGTCGACGATCTTCCACTTGGAGTGCGGCACGACCATGTCGTCCTTGCCGAACGAGATGCCGGCCTTGAACGCGTTGTAGAAGCCGAGCGCCATGATGCGGTCGCAGAAGATCACCGTCTCCTTCTGACCGCAGTGGCGGTAGACCTGGTCGATGACGCCGGAGATCTCGCGCTTGGTCATCAGCTTGTTGATGATCTCGTACGGAACGCGCGGGTTCTTCGGCAGCAAATTGCCCAGCATGACGCGGCCAGCGGTGGTCTCGATCCAGCGCTTGGAGATCTTGCCGGTCTCGTCGATGCCTTCCCACCGGTACTTGATCTTGGTGTGGAGGTGGATGACCTTCGCGTGCAGCGCGTGCTCGAGCTCCGCCATCTCGCCGAAGATCTTGCCCTCGCCGGGCAGGCCTTCGCGCATGATGGAGACGTAGTAGAGACCGAGCACGATGTCCTGCGACGGCACGATGATCGGCTGGCCGTTCGCCGGATGCAGGATGTTGTTGGTCGACATCATCAGGACGCGCGCTTCCAGCTGCGCTTCGAGCGACAGCGGGACGTGCACGGCCATCTGGTCGCCGTCGAAGTCGGCGTTGAACGCGGCGCAGACCAGCGGGTGGAGCTGGATCGCCTTGCCCTCGATCAGCACGGGCTCGAACGCCTGGATGCCGAGGCGATGCAGCGTCGGTGCGCGGTTGAGCAGCACGGGATGCTCGCGGATGACCTCGTCCAGGATGTCCCAGACCTCGGGCCGCTCCTTCTCGACCAGCTTCTTGGCCTGCTTCACGGTGGTGGACAGGCCCTTGGCGTCAAGCCGCGAGTAGATGAACGGCTTGAACAGCTCGAGCGCCATCTTCTTCGGCAGGCCGCACTGATGCAGGCGCAGCTCGGGACCGACCACGATCACCGAACGGCCCGAATAGTCGACGCGCTTGCCGAGCAGGTTCTGACGGAACCGGCCCTGCTTGCCCTTGAGCATGTCGGCGAGCGACTTCAGCGGACGCTTGTTGGCGCCGGTGATGACGCGGCCGCGGCGGCCGTTGTCGAACAGCGCGTCGACGGCCTCCTGAAGCATGCGCTTCTCGTTGCGGATGATGATGTCCGGCGCGCGCAGCTCCATCAGCCGCTTCAAGCGGTTGTTGCGGTTGATGACGCGGCGGTACAGGTCGTTGAGGTCCGAGGTCGCGAAGCGGCCGCCATCCAGCGGCACCAGCGGACGCAGGTCCGGCGGAATCACCGGGACCACGGTCATGATCATCCATTCCGGCTTGTTGCCGGAGTGGCGGAACGCTTCCACGATCTTCAGGCGCTTGGCGAGCTTCTTGTGCTTGATGTCGGAGTCGGTCTCCTGCATCTCTGCGCGCAAGGTCAGCTCGAGCTTCTCGAGATCCATGCCCTTGAGCAGCTCGCGGATCGCTTCCGCGCCGATCATGGCGGTGAAGGAATCCTGGCCGTATTCGTCCTGCGCCTTCAGATACTCGTCTTCGGACAAGAGCTGACGGTCCTTCAGCGCGGTGAGGCCCGGCTCGAGCACCACGTAATATTCGAAATAGAGGATCCGCTCGAGATCCTTCAACGTCATGTCGAGCAGGAGGCCGATGCGCGAGGGCAGCGACTTCAGGAACCAGATGTGGGCGACGGGGGCTGCGAGCTCGATATGGCCCATGCGCTCGCGCCGGACGCGCGACAGCGTGACTTCGACCGAGCACTTCTCGCAGATGATGCCCTTGTACTTCATGCGCTTGTACTTGCCGCACAAGCACTCGTAGTCCTTGATGGGCCCAAAGATGCGGGCGCAGAACAGGCCATCGCGCTCGGGCTTGAAGGTACGGTAGTTGATGGTTTCCGGCTTCTTGATCTCGCCGTACGACCAGGACAGAATCTTCTCGGGGCTCGCGATCGAGATCCGGATCTGGTCGAAGACCTGAGCCGGCGTCGTCGGATTAAAGAGATTCATAATTTCTTGGTTCATCGTCTTCTCCTCGCGTGCCGGTCGCCTCCGGCAGCAAATTCGAAAATCACTATGCGGGGCGCCCTGCCCTCGCGATTCGAGGACTGGGCGCCGATGCCCGGCCATTCAGGCCGGGCATGAGGGTCGTATTACTCGGCCGCTTCCGCCGTCCCCGGTCCGACCTTGGAATTGTGCAAGTCGACGTTGAGGCCGAGCGAGCGCATTTCCTTGACCAGCACGTTGAACGATTCCGGAATACCGGCCTCGAAGGTGTCGTCGCCACGCACGATCGCCTCGTACACCTTGGTACGGCCAGCGACGTCGTCCGACTTCACGGTCAGCATCTCCTGGAGCGTGTACGCCGCGCCGTAAGCCTCGAGCGCCCACACTTCCATTTCGCCGAAGCGCTGGCCGCCGAACTGCGCCTTGCCGCCCAGCGGCTGCTGGGTAACGAGCGAGTACGGACCGATCGAACGCGCGTGGATCTTGTCGTCGACGAGATGGTGCAGCTTGAGCATGTAGATGTAGCCCACCGTCACCTTGCGGTCGAAGGCATCGCCGGTGCGGCCGTCATAGACGGTCGACTGGCCCGAAGCGTCGAGACCGGCAAGCTTCAGCATCTCCTCGATGTCGGCTTCCTTGGCGCCGTCGAACACCGGCGTCGCGATCGGAACGCCGCGGCTCAGATTGTGGCCGAGCTCGATCAACTCGTTGTCGTTGAGCGACTTGATCGTCTCGTCCTCGCCGTAGACCTTCTTCAAGGTTTCCTTCAGCGGCCTGATGTCCTGCTTCGACAAATAGGCATCGACCGTCTGGCCGATACGCTTGCCGAGGCCGGCACATGCCCAGCCGAGATGGGTCTCGAGGATCTGTCCGACGTTCATGCGCGAGGGCACGCCGAGCGGATTGAGCACGATGTCGGCATGCGTACCGTCTTCGAGGAACGGCATGTCCTCGATCGGCACGATCTTCGACACCACGCCCTTGTTGCCGTGGCGGCCGGCCATCTTGTCGCCGGGCTGGATCTTGCGCTTCACCGCGACGAAGACCTTGACCATCTTCATCACACCGGGCGGCAATTCGTCACCGCGCTGAAGCTTTTCGACCTTGTCGAGGAAGCGCTGTTCAAGCCCCTTCTTCGACTCGTCGTACTGCTTCCGCATGGCCTCGATCTCGGCCATCAGCTTGTCGTTCGGCGAAGCGAACAGCCACCACTGCGACTTCGGGTACTCCTCGAGCACCGCACGGGTGATCTTGGTGTCCTTCTTGAAGCCTTTCGGACCGGCGATGCCCTGCCGTCCTTCGAGCAGCTCGGCAAGGCGGTTGTAGACGTTGCGGTCCAGGATCGCCTGCTCGTCGTCGCGGTCCTTGGCCAGACGCTCGATCTCTTCCCGCTCGATCGCCAGCGCACGCTCGTCCTTGTCGACGCCGTGCCGGTTGAACACGCGCACTTCGACGATGGTGCCCTGCACGCCCGGAGGAACGCGCAGCGAGGTGTCGCGGACGTCGGAAGCCTTCTCGCCGAAGATGGCGCGCAGGAGCTTTTCTTCCGGCGTCATCGGGCTTTCGCCCTTCGGCGTGATCTTGCCGACCAGGATGTCGCCGGCGCGCACTTCCGCGCCGATGTACACGATGCCGGCTTCGTCGAGGTTCTTCAGCGCTTCTTCCGAGACGTTCGGAATGTCGCGGGTGATTTCCTCGGGTCCGAGCTTGGTGTCGCGGGCCATCACCTCGAATTCTTCGATATGAATCGAGGTAAACACGTCTTCCTTCACGATCCGCTCGGAGAGCAGGATCGAGTCTTCGAAGTTGTAGCCGTTCCACGGCATGAACGCGACGAGCACGTTCCGGCCGAGCGCGAGCTCGCCGAGATCGGTCGACGGACCGTCGGCGATGATGTCGCCCTTCTTGACGATGTCGCCGACCTTCACCAGCGGACGCTGGTTGATGCAGGTCGACTGGTTGGAGCGCTGGTACTTCATCAGCCGGTAGATATCGACGCCCGACTTGGTCGGATCGAGATCTTCGGTGGCGCGGATGACGACGCGGGTCGCGTCGATCTGGTCGATCACGCCCGAACGGCGCGCCGCGATCGCAGCACCCGAGTCACGCGCAACCACGCCTTCCATGCCGGTGCCGACGAACGGCGCTTCGGCGCGAACCAGCGGCACCGCCTGGCGCTGCATGTTCGAGCCCATCAGCGCACGGTTGGCGTCGTCGTTCTCGAGGAACGGGATCAGCGCGGCTGCGACCGAAACGAGCTGCTTCGGCGACACGTCCATGTAGTCGACCTTGTCCGGGGTCACCGGCAAGACTTCGCCGGCGTGACGGCAGACCACGAGGTCTTCGGTGAAGCGGCCCTTCGGATCGAGCGGCACGTTGGCCTGCGCGACCGTGTAGCGGCCCTCTTCCATTGCCGAGAGGTACACGACTTCGTCGGTGACGCGGCCGTCCTTGACCTTGCGATACGGGGTCTCAACGAAGCCGTACTTGTTCACGCGCGCGAAGGTCGCGAGCGAGTTGATCAGGCCGATGTTCGGACCTTCCGGCGTCTCGATCGGGCAGATGCGGCCGTAATGCGTCGGATGCACGTCGCGCACCTCGAAGCCGGCGCGCTCGCGGGTCAGACCGCCCGGTCCAAGCGCCGACAGGCGGCGCTTGTGGGTGATCTCCGACAGAGGGTTGGTCTGGTCCATGAACTGCGAGAGCTGCGAGGAGCCGAAGAACTCGCGCACGGCAGCGGCCGCCGGCTTCGCGTTGATCAGGTCCTGCGGCATGACCGTGTCGATGTCGACCGAAGACATGCGCTCCTTGATCGCACGCTCCATGCGGAGCAAGCCGATGCGGTACTGGTTCTCCATGAGCTCGCCGACCGAGCGCACACGGCGGTTGCCGAGATGGTCGATGTCGTCGATCTCGCCCTTGCCGTCGCGCAAGTCCACCAGCGTCTTGATGACGGAGAGGATGTCTTCCTTGCGCAGCGTGCGCTGGGTGTCGGGCGCATCGAGGTCGAGGCGCATGTTCATCTTGACGCGGCCGACGGCCGAGAGGTCGTAGCGCTCGGCGTCGAAGAACAGCGACTGGAACATCGCCTGCGCCGAATCCAGCGTCGGCGGCTCGCCGGGACGCATGACGCGGTAGATGTCGAACAGCGCGTCCTCACGCGTCATGTTCTTGTCGGCCGAGAGCGTGTTGCGGATGTAGGCGCCGACATTGACGTGGTCGATGTCGAGCAGCGGCAGTTCCTTGTAACCCTGCTCGTTGAGAGCCTTCATCGACTTGTCGGTGATCTCTTCACCGGCTTCCGCGTGGATCTCGCCGGTCTTGGGATTGACGAGGTCCTCGGCGATGTAGTTGCCGACGAGCTCCGCATCCGACAGGCGCAGCGCCTTCAGACCCTTCTCCTGCATCTGACGCGCACCGCGCACGGTGAGCTTCTTGCCGGCTTCGAGCACGACCTTGCCGGTATCGGCGTCGATCAGGTCGTTGATGGTCGAGTAGCCGCGGAAACGATTGGCGTCGAACGGAACGCGCCAGCCTTCCTTGATCCGCTTGTACTGGATCTTCTTGTAGAAGGTGCTGAGGATCGCCTCGCCGTCGAGACCGAGCGCGAACATCAGCGACGTCACCGGAAGCTTGCGGCGACGGTCGATACGCGCATAGACGATGTCCTTGGCGTCGAACTCGATGTCGAGCCAGGAGCCGCGATACGGGATCACGCGGGCGGCGAACAGCAGCTTGCCCGACGAATGGGTCTTGCCCTTGTCGTGGTCGAAGAACACGCCCGGCGAACGGTGCATCTGCGAGACGATGACGCGCTCGGTGCCGTTGACGATGAAGGTGCCGTTCATCGTCATGAGCGGGATATCGCCCATGTAGACGTCCTGCTCCTTGATGTCCTTGACCGACTTCGCGCCGGTTTCCTCGTCGATATCGAACACGATGAGGCGCAGCGTCACCTTGAGGGGAGCCGCGAAGGTCATGCCGCGCTGGCGGCACTCGTCGACGTCGTATTTCGGCGGCTCGAACTCGTAGCGGACGAATTCCAGCATCGAGGTGCCCGAGAAGTCGGAGATCGGGAACACCGAGCGGAACACCGCCTGCAAGCCCTCGTCCGACCGTCCGCCCTGGGGCTCGTCGACCATCAGGAACTGGTCATAGGACGCCTTCTGAACCTCGATCAGGTTCGGCATCTCGGCCACTTCCTTGATGTGTCCGAAGAACTTGCGAACGCGTTTGCGACCGGTGAATGTCTGCTGCGCCATCGTGGCCTCTCATTTTCGTCGCCCGATTTGGGCGCGTCCTCCGGAACGCGGCGACCGCCGCTCCCCGGGTTGAATTTTTCGAACCCGTCTTGGGGGCCGGAGACTCAGTTTCAGGCAGGAATGTCCTGAATCTGTTCTTCAGACCTTCAAAACGCAAAACGACGCGCGGGGCGCAGGAGCGCGCCCGCCCGTCACAACCATCCTCTTCACGGACTGCAAAAGCCCGAAATAGCTTGCTCTCCCAACGGCTTACAGGGAATGCGGCATCCCTGCCCACCGCGCTTTCGTGCTGCCGACCCGATATGGGGCGACATTAGTGCAGATTCGAGGGACAAACCCTCAAATCCCCACACTTTTTCGTGTTCGGCCTGCGTCGGGTCGTTCCGTCGCACGCCTTTTGCATCCAGCCCACCCTTTCGGGGAGTGGACCGAGACCCCGGTTGCGATGATGCGCACCGGGATCTCGTGCCAGTAAGCGTTGCTTACTTGAGCTCGACCTTCGCGCCAGCCTTCTCGAGCTGGGCCTTGAGCTTCTCGGCTTCGTCCTTGTTCACGCCTTCCTTGACAGGCTTGGGCGCGCCCTCGACGAGGTCCTTTGCTTCCTTCAGGCCCAGGCCGGTGATGGCGCGGACTTCCTTGATGACCTCGATCTTCTTGTCGCCGGCGGCGGCAAGAACGACCGTGAACTCGGTCTTCTCTTCGGCCGGAGCGGCGGCAGCGCCACCACCAGCCGGGCCGGCCACGGCGACAGCCGCGGCAGCCGAAACGCCCCACTTCTCTTCGAGGAGCTTCGCGAGTTCGGCAGCTTCGAGCACGGTGAGGCTCGAGAGGTCGTCAACGATCTTCTGCAGGTCAGCCATTGTTCAGTTTCCTTGAATGTAAGTCTGGTTCGGGTTTGAGTTTTGCGAAGGGCGTCAGGCCGCTTCGCCCTTTGAGGCATAAGCCTGGATGACGCGCGCGAGCTTGCCCGCGGGCGCGTTGGCGAGCTGAGCGATCTTGGTCGCCGGGGCCACAAGCAGGCCGACGATCTTGGCGCGCAGTTCGTCAAGCGACGGCAGCGAGGCAAGTGCCTTCACGCCGTCGACATTCAGGACGGTCTTTCCCATCGAGCCGCCAATGATGACGAACTTTTCGTTCGCCTTGGCGAATTCGACGGCGACCTTTGGCGCCGCTACCGGATCGTCCGAGGTGGCGATCACGGTCGGTCCCTTCAGCATGGGGCCGATGGCAACGACGTCAGTGCCTTCAAGAGCAATTTTGGCGAGACGGTTCTTCGAGACCTTCACCGAGGCGCCAGCCTGCTTCATCTGCATGCGCAGCTTCTGCATCTGGGCAACGGTCAGGCCGGAATATTGGGCAACGACCGCGACGCTCGTGGTCTTGAAGACCCCATTGAGCTGTTCGACCGCTTCCTTTTTTGCCGCTCGTTCCACAGCAAGCTCTTTCCGGTTGGCGGTCATCGCGAAAGCGGGACCGCCGGGTTGCACCCATCGTCCCGCCCAAACCTGAACCTCAGGGCCAAACCCATCGGACACGCCGGGCAAGACGACAATTCAAAGCCTGCCCTCCGGGAGCCCGTTAGGGCCCACGGCGTGTCGAGGTCCGAACCAAACCCATTCCGCAACCGACCCTAAGGTGGCCACGAAGTGAAATCCGGTCTTCACCCGTCTATGCAGGCCATGCGATTAAGCCGTTGAGAAATCGAAATTCCCCGCGAGCGCCTGCAGTCTTGGACAGGACAAGGTCAGCCGGCGAACCGCCTGACCTCTGCCCGCATCCCACACCCGACGAATTTCCCTCCTTTTCCAGCCAATCCTCACGGACGTCCTGAAAAGGAATGATCTCCATCGCTTGTTTTCGGAATGCGTGCACGAACGCGCCAGCCGAGGCCGGCACGTCCGGAAGCGGTTCTTTAACCGCTCGGGGCCTGCTTGCCAAGAGCAAAATTCACACCAGTTCCAATCCGTTGCCGCTCGCGCTTAACCATGGCCGACAAGGGCCGGCTTCCGCTCATTTGACCTCATAAGGCAGCGGCCTGCCTTCGAAAAACGCGGTCAGGTTCGCCAGCACGCAGTTCTGCATGGCTACGTGCGATTCGAGGGTGTGGCCGCCGATATGGGGGGCGAACACGACATTTGGGAGCGCCGTCAGCGCGTCCGGGGCGTGCGGTTCCTGGTCGTAGACGTCGAGACCGGCGCCGGCGATGGTCTTTTCGGTGAGCGCCACCACCAGGGCTTTCTCGTCGATCACCGAGCCGCGGGAGATGTTGACGACATAGCCGTCCGCCCCGAGGCGCTTGAGGATATCGGCGCTGACGGCATGCTGGGTCTCGGCCCCTGCCCGGACCGCGATCATCAGCACGCTGCACCAGTCGGCGAGCGCCTCCAGCGTCGGGAAATATTGATAGGGCAGATCGTACCTCCTGCGGCTGAAATAGCCGATTTCGCTCTCGAAGGATGCGCAGCGCGCTGCGATCTTGCGGCCGATCTCACCCATGCCGTAGACGCCGATGCGGCGGCCCGGCATCCCGGCCTGCGGGCGCATCATCGGCGAGGGCTTTGACGCGGCCCAATCGCCGCTGCGGACGTACTGGTCGGCAACCAGGATTCGCCGCGTCGTCGCGAGCATCAGGGTCATCGCGATGTCGGCGACCGAGGCCGCATTGGCGCCCGGGCTATGTCCGACCGCAATGTTGCGGGCAACAGCGGCCCTCAGGTCAACACCGTCATAGCCAGTGCCGTAGCAGACGATGGCGCCGAGCTTCGGAAACAGGTCCATCGCCTCCGCACCCAGTGGCGTGCCACCCGCGGTGAGCACCGCGCGGATGCCGCCGAGCTCGTCGGCGGAAAACACCTCGCGCGCAGGCTTGCCGCCGGTGTCGAGCAGCTCGAACCGCTCGGCGAAGCGCGCCATCATCGTCTTGGGAAAGCGCGAGTAGATCAGGACCTTGTCAGTCATTGTTCTTGTTTCCGGTGAACGCCGTCACAAACGACGAGGGGCGGAATCGGTTGCCCAATTCCGCCCCTCGCCTCATGTCGTTTCCGAACCTTAGCCGAGAATGGTGCCCGGCTCGACCTTCACGCCGGGGCCCATCGATGAGGACACCGCAACGCGCTGGATGTAGGTGCCCTTGGAACCGGCCGGCTTGGCCTTGGAGACAGCGTCAGCCAGAGCCTTGATGTTCTCGACCAGTTTTTCCTCGGTGAACGAGGCCTTGCCGACGCCAGCCTGCAGGATGCCGGCCTTCTCGACGCGGAACTCGACCGAGCCGCCCTTGGCGCCCTTCACAGCGCCGGTGACGTCCATGGTCACGGTGCCGATCTTCGGGTTCGGCATCAGGCCGCGCGGGCCGAGCACCTTACCAAGGCGGCCGACCAGCGGCATCATGTCGGGGGTTGCGATACAGCGGTCGAAATCGATCGTGCCGTTCTGCACCTTCTCGACCAGGTCCTCGGCGCCGACGACGTCGGCTCCGGCAGCCTTGGCCTCGTCAGCCTTGGCGCCGCGGGCGAACACGCCGACGCGGAGCGTACGGCCGGTGCCGTTCGGCAGGGTCACGACACCGCGGACCATCTGGTCGGCGTGACGCGGATCGACGCCGAGATTGATCGCGACCTCGATGGTCTCGTCGAACTTCGCTTTCGCGCGTTCCTTGACCATCTTGATGGCGTCCGCGAGCGGGTAAAGCTTTTCGCGATCAATACCTTCGCGGGCTTTGTTCAAACGTTTTCCGATTGCCATGAGCCCTTACCCCGCCACTTCCAGACCCATCGAGCGGGCAGAGCCCTCGACCATCTTCATGGCCGACTCGATCGAGTCGCAATTGAGATCCTTCATCTTTTTCTCGGCGATCTCGCGCACCTGCGCCTTAGTCACCGCGCCGGCCTTGTCACGGCCCGGCGCCTTGGAGCCGGACTGGATCTTGGCAGCCTGTTTGAGGAAGAAGGACATCGGCGGCGTCTTCATCTCGAACGTGAACGAACGATCGGCGTAGATCGTGATCACGACGGGAATCGGAGTATTCTTCTCTTCCTTCTGGGTCTGGGCGTTGAACGCCTTGCAGAACTCCATGATGTTGAGACCGCGCTGACCGAGCGCGGGACCGATCGGGGGCGAAGGATTCGCCGCACCGGCCGGGACCTGAAGCTTCAGGTATCCGGTCACTTTCTTTGCCATGTATCACTCCTGTTGGGCCGGCCTGGGCCGGCGGTTTCAGGTTCGTGGTCTGGGTCAGATGCGGCTGGCAACCACCCTCTCCCTCCCACGGCCTCTTGTTGCGCGAGACCGAAGTCTCGCGCCTACCCGATCAGACCTTCTCGACCTGACCGAATTCCAGTTCGACCGGCGTGGCGCGGCCGAAGATCGACACGGCGACCTTCACGCGCGAGCGCGCCTCGTCGATTTCCTCGACCACACCCGAGAACGAGGCGAACGGGCCATCGGCCACACGCACGTTCTCGCCGATTTCGAACGACACCGACGCCTTCGGCCGTTCCACGCCCTCCTGCACCTGGTGCAGGATGCGCATGGCCTCGGCTTCCGAGATCGGCATCGGCTTGTTTTCCGCGCCGAGGAAGCCGGTCACCTTCGGCGTATTCTTGATCAGATGAAACGCCTCGTCGGTCAGCTTCATCTTCACCAGCACGTAGCCCGGGAAGAACTTGCGCTCGGCGTCGATCTTGCGGCCGCGGCGCACTTCCGTGACCTTCTCGGTCGGAACCAGCACCAGCTCGAACAGCTCCTCGAGCCCGCGCTGCTTGGCCTGCTCGCGGATCGATTCGGCGACCTTCTTCTCGAAGTTCGAATAGGCGTGGACGATGTACCAGCGCTTGTCAGACAATTGAGCCGTTGCTGTTGCCATCAGTGAATGCCCAGAAGGAAGGTGATGAGGACGCGGATGATCTGGTCGGCGGCGAAGAAGAAGATCGAGGCCACGGCGACCATGACGAACACCATGATGGTGGTGATCGTGGTCTCGCGGCGGGTCGGCCAGGTGACCTTGGCGGTCTCCGAGCGCACTTCCTGCAAGAACTTGAACGGGCTGACTGCCATCGTTTGATGTCCAACGTCCGTCGACAGACGCGAATGAATTTCAGGGATCCGAACAGCCGCCGTTGGCCCAGCCCTCTGTCTCGAAGGATGAGCCGGAATCCGGGCTCGATTGTTCGGGGATTTCAAAGCCGCGCCGGAGATCCGCGTCTAACGGGCCGGCTGCGAGTGCGCGGTATCTACTGCGGATGGGGCCAAAGGTCAAGACAGGGAGGGCTGGCGCGAGCAAAACGACCTCCACAGGCGACCGACCAGAGATCAGGCCAATCAAGGGCTTATCTGCCGCCTGCAATCCGCCGTCCCAAGGGGCGCAGC
The DNA here is from genome assembly GCF_055811035.1 of Bradyrhizobium sp. MI1.10. Taxonomy (NCBI): domain Bacteria; kingdom Pseudomonadati; phylum Pseudomonadota; class Alphaproteobacteria; order Hyphomicrobiales; family Nitrobacteraceae; genus Bradyrhizobium; species Bradyrhizobium sp. MI1.10. Next base: position 23,782 of record NZ_JBVVPN010000032.1, on the reverse strand, counting down.
CGGTTCCTGGCAGGACGAGACCACCGGGCCCGTCATCTGCCGCCCCATTAGCGCCTCCTCAAGGTCAGTCGGCCCGGTCGATCGTCGAAATGCCCGGCAACGGCACAACGAACTTTCCGCCCTCGGCGAAATAGCCGGCATGCTTGGCCCGGATCGGGTCCACGTAGCGCCAGGCGAAGACGACGACGAACGCTGGCTTGCGCTCGTAAAGGGCGGCGGGCGGCAGGATGGGGATGTCGTATCCCGGGCCGGCCATCACGTTCGCCTTCTTGGGATCGTCGTCCACCAGGAAGTCGATCTTGTTCTCCAGGCCGAACTGCGGCAGCAGGGTCGTGGTCCCGACCGAGACGCCGTAGCCGGCCACGAGTTGACCGCGCGCATGGGCGGCATCGGCCATCGCGACCAACTCGTCGCGGATGGCGGCGATCCTCTTCGCATAGGGCACATAGTAGCCCGGCTGGTCGACGCCGAGCCGATCTTCCTCGGCGATGAAGCGCGCGACCTCAGCGGACGGCTTCTTCGCGCCGCCGGCACGCTGCACCGTCACCCGGATCGAGCCGCCCTTGGTCTCGATGTGCTGGACGTCGATCACTTCCATGCCGAGCCGCGCGAAGAAGCGCGTCAGCGGCTTGATGTTAAAATACGACAGATGCTCGTGATAGACGGTGTCGAGAAGGTTCTTCTCGGTGACGTCGAGGCCATACTGCGTTTCGAAAACGAACAGCCCGTCCGGCGCAAGCACGTCGCGAACCCCGATCACCAGCGGGTCGAGATTGTCGACATTTGCGATCATGTTGTTGGCGATCACGACGCTGGCCGCGCCGTGGCTTTGCAGGATGCGGCGACCGATGGCATCGGTGAAGAAATCGCCGATGGTCTCGATTCCTGCTTCCGTCGCACGCCGCGCGATGTCGACGGCGGGATCGACACCCAGCACCCGCATGCCGCGCTCCCTGAAGAAACCGAGCAGCGATCCGTCGTTGCTGCCGAGCTCGACGACCAGCGAGCCCGGCGCGACGGCGAACCGGCTGACGACGTCGTTGGCATAGCCTGCGAAGTGCTCCCGCAGGCCAAGCGAGAGCGAGGTGGTATAGACGTAGTTGCGGTACTGGATCTCCGGATTGCCGACGTGGAGAATCTGCAGGTGGCCGCAGTCTGCGCACAGGTGCAGCGCCATCGGCACCGCGGCCCGAAAGACAGAATCGTCGGCGCTTGCATCCGGCACCTGGAAGTTCGGGGTGCCGATGGGCATGCCCGCCATCGGGACGACAAGCTCTTGCTTGTCCGAATGACAGAGGCGGCAGGTATGGCGGACGTAAAACAGGTTTTTCATCGTAGGACCGTAAAACGGAGACATGCGAGCGGGTGAGGCAATCTCACCCCGTGGTGATCAGATCGACGGCACCGCCTCAGGACGCCGGATATTCCGCGCCACCGATGATGAGGTCGATCGCGGCCATCATCCAGAACTGATGCGTGGTCTCGACGATGTTGTAGCTGCGGCTGTCGACGTAATAATTGACGTCGCCGAGATTGCGCAGCGGATTCTCGGCGTTCATGCCCGACAGCGTGATCACATCGAGCTTCATCGCCCGCGCCTGCGCGACCGCATTGAGAATATTCTTCGAGCGTCCCGACGAGCTGATCGCGACGAGGCAATCGCAGGCGCGGGCGCTCAGCCGCACAGCATGCGCAAGCCAGTGCTCGAAACCGTAATCATTGGCAAGACACGACATCATGCTGGCATCGCTGAAGCAGAGTGCGGGCACCGATGCGTTCTTCGCCAGATCGATCGCGAGATGGGAGGCGATGCCGGCCGAGCCTCCATTGCCGATGAAGATGACTCGGCCGCCCTGCTCGCGCGCGCGCAACCAAGCCGTGCGGGTGGCGGAAATCCTGGCGAAAACCCCGTCGTCAACCGCCGTCGCGCGATGGAGGCGCCCCACATAATCGTCGAGGAAGGCCTTGTGATCGGGATTGATGGGCTCCACAGGCATGGGTTGGCAGCTCGACGGCAACATGGCGCCCCTGATACCGGCTATCACCAGCGATTGCAAAGCTATATTACCATCGAAGTCGACCAACAGCCGATTCGGTTTCCACCTTCACTCAACATTGGCGGGCCTGTTTCGCTGGGCATTCGCATCACGGATGTTCCTATGAAATGCATCGTTACCGGTGGCGCGGGCTTCATCGGCAGTCACCTCGTCGACCGCCTCCTCGACGACGACCATGAGGTCGTCGCGCTCGACAATTTCGTGATCGGACGCCCCGAAAATCTGGCCTCGCGTGTCGATTCTGGTCGACTGAAGATCGTGCGGGCCGACGTCACCGAACTCGAATCGATCAAGCCGCATTTCGACGGCATCGACTGGGTGTTTCATCTCGCCGCGCTGGCCGACATCGTCCCCTCGATCGAGTCCCCGATCCCGTATCACCGCGCCAATGTCGACGGCACGATCAACGTTCTCGAGGCTGCCCGGCAGGCCGGCGTCAGCCGCTTCGTTTATGCTGCGTCGTCCTCCTGCTACGGAATTCCCGATGTCTATCCGACGCCGGAGAGCGCTGAGATCCGACCGATGTATCCTTATGCCCTCACCAAGAATCTCGGCGAGCAGTGCGTCATGCACTGGTGCCAGGTCTACAAGCTGCCCGCGGTCGCGCTGCGCCTGTTCAACGTGTACGGGCCGCGCCATCGCACCACGGGCACCTACGGCGCCGTGTTCGGCGTGTTCATGGCGCAGAAGCTCGCCGGCAAGCCCTTCACGGTGGTCGGCGATGGCGAACAGACCCGCGACTTCACCTTCGTCAGCGATGTCGCCGATGCTTTCGTGACCGCCGCGCGCTCCGAGGTCTCGAACGAGATTTTCAACGTCGGCTCCGACAACACCTACAGTGTCAACCGGCTGGTTGAGCTTCTCGGCGGCGACAAGGTCCACATTCCCAAGCGTCCCGGCGAGCCCGATTGCACCTATGCCGACATCACCAAGATCAAGCGGATCCTGAAATGGACGCCGAAGGTAAGATTTGAGGACGGGGTCGCGACGATGCTGAATTCGATGGATCAGTACAAGGACGCTCCCCTGTGGACAGTGGACAAGATCGCGGACGCCACGAAGGACTGGTTCAAATATCTCGCAGACAACAACGACGCGCCATCCGGCGCGCCGCAGAAGGCAAGCCAGTGAACAGGTTCGCCGGGTATCGTTGCCGCGAATCGATCAATTCCGGGCCGCCCGGCTGAGGCCGGCCGGCGCTTTAGGTAATTCACATGGGCTATATTCCGACCGACAATCCCGCGTTGAACGACCAACTGGCGGAGCACGAAAAGATCAGGACAATCGAGGAACTGGGCGAGATCGCGCGCTCCGCGCAAGCGCGGGGCCGGAAGGTTGCACTCTGCCATGGCGTCTTCGACCTCGTGCATCTCGGCCATATCAGACACATCCAGGCGGCGCGCAACGACGGCGACGTCGTCATGGTCACGATCACCGCCGACCGTTACGTCAACAAGGGACCCGGTCGGCCGATCTTCCCCGAAAACATGCGGGCCGAGATGCTGGCCTCGCTCGCGACCGTCGATTGGGTCGGCATCAATCACACTTCCAGCGCCGAGCCGATCCTGGATACGGTGCGGCCGGACATCTATGTGAAGGGGTCTGACTATGAAAACCCCGAAGACGACGTAACCGGCAAGATCCGGACCGAGCGCGACGCCGTCGAGCGTCACGGCGGGCGCATCGTGTTCACGCGCGACGTGACATTCAGCTCCTCGTCGCTGGTGAACCGGTATTTCGACATCTACGATCCTCCCCTCCGCGACTACCTGCAAAAAGTCCGTGAAGGTGGCGGCGCCGATCGCCTGCTGAAGCTGATCGACAAGGTGCAGGACATGCACGTCGTGCTGGTCGGCGACACCATCATCGACGAATACCAGTACGTCACGGCGCTCGGAAAGGCCTCGAAGGAAAACATCGTCGCCACGCTGTTCAAGAGCGGCGAGCAATTTGCGGGCGGCGTCATTGCCGCGGCGAACCATGTCGCGAGCTTCTGCAAGTCGGTGGAGGTCGTCACGACGCTTGGTGGCAACGACTACCCTGAGGAGTTCATTCGGGCGCATGTCCGCCCGAACGTCACGTTGACGCCGATCCGCCTTCAGGGCCGTCCGACGACCCGCAAATCGCGGTACGTCGAGCTCGGATATCTGCACAAGCTCTTCGAAGTCTACACCATGGACGACACGCCGCTCGACGAGGCCGATCGGAAGGAGATCGACCGTATCACGACGGAGCGCGTCCGTGGCGCGGACGTGGTGATCGCCACCGATTTCGGTCACGGCATGATCGCGTCGAGCACGATCGACACCCTGATCGCCAACTCCAGATTCCTGGCGGTCAATGCCCAGAGCAACAGCGGCAATCACGGCTACAACCTGATCACGAGGTATCCGCGGGCCGACTACATCTGCATCGACGCGCCGGAGGCGCGTCTGGCTGCAAGCGACAAGTTCAGCGACATCGCGTCCGTGATCGAGGCCGGCTTGCACGGCAAGATCGACTGCGACAACATGATCATCACGCACGGCTCCTTCGGCTGCTACCCCTTCTCGTCGAAAACCGGCGTCACGCGCGTCCCCGCCTTCACCAAGACCGTCGTCGATACCGTCGGCGCGGGCGACGCCTTCCTAACGATCACCGCGCCGCTGGTTGCCGCCGGCGGCAATATCGAGGACGTCGCCTTCATCGGGAACGCAGCCGGCGCGATCAAGGTCGGGATCGTCGGCCACCGCAGCTCGGTCGAAAAGGTGCCGCTGGTCAAGTTCGTCACCGCGCTGTTGAAGTAGCGCGACGGCAGATACTGGAGAACGACAGTGATTGGTCGAAAATGGAATGTGATGGTCACCGGTGGTGCCGGCTATGTCGGTAGCGTGCTGGTTCCCCAGTTGCTCGCTGCGGGCCACAAGGTCACCGTGCTCGACCTGTTCATGTATGGCGAGGACGTGTTCGATGCCGTCCGCGACAATCCCAATTTGCGCCTGATCAAGGGTGACATCCGTGACGAAGCCGCGATCAACGAGGCCCTGCGCGGCAACAACGCCGTAATCCACCTCGCCTGCATCTCCAACGACCCGTCGTTCGAGCTGGACCCGGGGCTCGGCAAGTCCATCAACTACGACTGCTTCCGGCCGATGGTGCGCGCCGCCAAGAAGGCTGGCATCAAGCGCTTCATCTATGCCTCCTCGTCCAGCGTCTACGGAATCAAGGACGAAGCCGAGGTGACCGAGGACCTGTCCTGCGAGCCGCTCACGGACTACTCGAAGTTCAAGGCGATGTGCGAGACCGACCTAGCCGACGAGGCCGCGTCCGGGTTCGTCGCCTGCACGGTTCGCCCCGCCACCGTCTGCGGCTACGCACCGCGACAGCGGCTCGACGTCGTCGTCAACATCCTGACTAATCTCGCGGTTAACACCGGCCGCATCCGCGTGTTCGGCGGAACGCAGCGCCGGCCCAATTTGCACATCCAGGACATGTCAGCCGCTTATCTGTTCCTGCTCCAGCTGGATGACGCAAAGATCGACGGCAAGACGTACAATATCGGCTACGAGAACCACTCGCTGATGAAGATCGCCGACATCGTCAAGTCGGTGGTCGGCAGCAATGTCGATGTCGTCGTCGAGCCGACCGACGATCTCCGCTCCTACCACGTTTCTTCGGAGAAGATCCGGCGCGAGCTCGGCTTTGCGCCGTCCCATACGATCGAGCAGGCCGTGTCCGGCCTCGTTGACGCTTTCAAGGCGGGCCACCTGCCGAACTCGCTTAACGACCCCCGGTACTTCAACATCAAGATGATGCAGAACATCAGCCTGAAGTGAGCGGCGTGCGGATCGGCATCGATTTCGACAACACGATCATCTGCTACGACAAGGTCTTTGCCGCCGTCGCACTTCAGCGTGGGCTGGTGCCGGAAGGGTGGGAGGGGCTGAAGACCGACCTACGGGATCATCTCCGGTCCAGCGCGGGCGGCGAGCTCGCCTGGCAAGGACTGCAAGGCTTCGTCTACGGCAAGGGAATTGGCGGCGCCGAAATCTATCCGGGCGTGCGGGAATTCCTGGTGGCGTGCAAGCGGGCCGGCTCGAAGGTCTGCATCGTCAGCCACAAGACCCGATTCGGTCATCAGGACCCCGACCGCACCGACCTGCGCGACGCGGCGCGCGGCTGGCTGCGGGGAGCCGGCCTGATCGACGCTGCGGATGCGGCGCTGGCCGTCGACGACGTCTATTTCGAGCACACACTGGCCGCCAAGGTCGAGAGGCTCGCGAGCCTGAAGCTGGACGTCTTCATCGACGATCTGGTCGACGTCTTCGAGCAACCGCATTTTCCGAAAACCACGCGATCGATCCTGTTCACGCGGTCGGAGCCTCCTCACCCCGAACACTGCAAGCCGATCGCGACATGGGCCGATATCCGCCGCGAGGTGTTTGCAGCATGAGCGAGAGCGACATCACCGCGCCGGATGCGATGGCAATCGGCAGCCGCCTGGCCGGTGCGCGTGTCGCAGACGCCCAGCCGGCACGGTCCGGCGGCAACAACAGGGTTTTTCGGCTGGAGATGGCGGAGGGACCGCCCCTCGCCCTCAAGCATTATCGGTCCGACGGACGCGATCGCCTGGGACAGGAGTATGATGCACTCTCGTTCCTGGCGCGCCACGGCATCACGTCGACACCACGGCCGGTCGCGAAGGACGCGGATGCGTTCTGCGCGCTGTACCAATGGTTCGACGGCGAACCTGCGGTGCTGCGCCCCCAGGGCGACGATGCCGATCAACTCGCCGATTTCCTCATCGGGCTGCAGAAGCTGCGCGACGCCGAAGGCGCGCAGCATTTGCGCAACGCCTCAGCCAGCATCTTTTCGCCAGAAGCGGCCATCGCCCAGTACGAGCAGCGCCTGGACGCATTGAGGCGGGCATTGGATGATCATCCGGACCTGCGCACGTTTATCGAAGGCAGCCTCGTTCCCAGCACTGCCGTCGCGATTCGGCAGCTCCGCCGGCGCTACGCGGAACTGGGCCGGGGTCCCTCGGTGGACCTTGCGCCCACCCATCGCGCGCTGAGTCCGTCCGACTTCGGACTGCACAACGCGCTGCGCGCCGAAGACGGGCGCTTGCGATTCATCGACCTCGAATATTTTGGCTGGGACGATCCGGTCAAGCTCGTGTCCGACACCGCCATTCACCCCGGCAGCGACCTGCCGGAAGCGAGCGCGAATCGCTTGATCGAACGGCTGTCGCGCGCCTTCGAGGCGAGCGATGACGCGTTTGCGATCCGCCTTGACGTACTGTATCCTGTGTTCAAGGGAATCTGGTGCCTGATTGTCCTGAACGCGTATTTGCCGGACAGCCGCTCCCGGCGCGCAATGCCTGCGCAAGGTGGCGATGTTAGGATCCGCCTCGCCGGTCAGCTCGACAAAGCCCGCCGACTTCACCAGACGATTCGCCCAACCGATTTACCGAAGTGACCCGGATCTCACCCCACGCTGAAACCGCCCTCGCCTGCACGCTGGATGAGCGCAGCCTCTATCTGCGCCGCCTGGTGCTCGGTTCTGTCCGCTCTGCGGGACGCGGACATGTCGGTCCGGCATTGTCGCTGATCGAGATGGTCCGCGTGCTCTACGACGACGTGCTGCGGATCGATCCGAGCAATCCGCGCGATCCGACCCGCGACCGCGCGATCCTCAGCAAGGGACACGGGTGTCTGGCACTCTATGCGCTCTTGGCCGATCGCGGATTCTTTCCGCTGTCGGAGCTGGACGGTTTCTGCGGCCCCGACAGCATTTTGGGCGGACATCCCGAATACGGAATGGTGCCGGGGGTCGAGGCCTCGACCGGCGCGCTCGGACACGGACTGTCGATCGGTGTCGGCCTGGCGCTCGCCGCGCGCATGCGCGAGCGGACCTACCGTACCTTCGTCCTTCTCGGCGACGGCGAGATCAACGAGGGATCGGTGTGGGAAGCTGCCATGGGCGCGGCCAAGCACGGGCTCGACAATCTTGTCGCGCTGATCGACTACAACAAGCTGCAGAGCTACGGGCCCACCGATTACGTCCTGCCGCTGGAGCCGCTCGCGGACAAATGGCGCAGCTTCGGCTTTGCCGTGCAGGAGCTCAACGGCCACGACGTCGGCGCCCTGCGCACTGTCCTGAAGCAGGTCCCGGCCGTTCCGGGAAAACCCACAGCGATCATCTGCCATACCGTCAAGGGCAAGGGTCTGCCGGCCGCGGAATCCAACGCGGATTGGCATCACAAGAACAAGCTCACCGACAGCGAGCTCGACGCCATCCGCGTCGCCGTCGGGGATTTTTGATCGGCTTCTCATGCGCAACACCGCGATGAACATGGTCCACAAGCTCGCCGCGCGCGACGAGCGTGTGCTCTACATCGGCTCCGATCCCGGCGCAGGTACCTTGCGCGCGATGAGCAAGGAGTTTCCCAAGCGCCACCTGATCGAAGGCATTTCGGAAGCGCACATCATCGGCATGTCGGCAGGTCTCGCGATGGAAGGCTTCGTGCCCTACGTCAACACCATCGCCACGTTTCTGACCCGCCGCTGCTACGAGCAGGTCGCGGTCGATCTGTGCCTGCACAATCTGCCGGTGCGGTTGATCGCCAATGGCGGCGGGCTCGTCTACGCCCCGCTCGGCCCCACCCACCAGGCGATCGAGGATATCGCCATCATGCGGGCGCTGCCGAACATGACGGTGGTCTGCCCGTGCGACGCCGACGAAGCGGCGCGGCTGATGGGGCAAACGCTCGACTGGACCGGGCCGATCTACATCCGGCTCGGCAAAGGTGGCGACGCCGTAGTCTCAAAGGCCGAGCACGGCTTCGAGATCGGCAAGGCCATCCTGATGCGGCCGCCAGGCGACGTCGTCATGATCACGACAGGCATCATGCTCCAGCGGGCACTCGCTGCGGCCGACCTGCTGGCCGCGCAAGGCATTCGCGCCGGCATCCTGCACATGCACACGGTCAAGCCGCTCGACACCAAGGCGCTGCTGCAAGCGATCCGGGGTATCAGGCTAGTGGCGACGCTGGAGGAGCACGTGCCCTCGGGCGGCCTGGGCAGCGCGGTCGCGGAGACGCTGATCGACAAGCTCGGCTCTGGCCTGCCCGCGATGCTGCGGTTGTCGTTGCCGGACCGGTTCATGCACAATTACGGATCGCAGGACTCGCTGCTGAAGAAGCACGGACTTTCCGCCGACGCCATTGCGACCTCGATCGCGCGCGCGCTTCCCGCCTCATACACCTCCTCTCCGCAACTTCATTCCACCTGACGGGTCCCATGCACGACGTTCGATATTCCTATCTGCTCGAGCAATTCTCCGACCCAGCACCGATCCTGGCCGAGATCGGCCGACTGGTGGCGACGGGTGACTTCACTCTGGGCAAGCCGGTCGCGGAATTCGAACGGCGCTTTGCCGAACTGATCGGCGTGCGTCACGCCATCGGCGTCGGATCGGGCACCGATGCGCTCAAGCTGCCGCTCAAGGCGCTCGGCATCGGCCATGGGGACGAGGTCATCACGGCCGCCAACACCTTCATCGCCACCGTCGGCGCCATCGCCGAGACCGGCGCGACCCCGGTGCTGGTCGACTGCGACGACTCCTTCTGCATGAACGTCGACTACGTCGAAGCCGCGATCACGGAGAAAACCAAGGCGATCATGCCGGTTCAATTGACCGGCGAGGTCACCGACATGGGCAGGCTGATGGCGATCGCCCAGCGTCACAACATCCCCGTGGTCGAGGATTCCTGCCAGGGCATCCTGTCGGAATTCGCGGGAAAGCGGTCCGGCACCCACGGTATCGCGGCCGGCTTCTCCCTGCATCCGCTGAAGAACCTCAACGTCTGGGGCGATGCCGGCGTCGTCGTCACCAACGACGACGGGATGAACGAGCGGCTTCGCCTGATCCGCAACCACGGCATGAAGAATCGCGACGAAATCGCGATTCTCGGCTGCAATTCGCGGCTCGATTCCCTCCAGGCGGTCGTCGGCAACTGGCTGATCGGCCAGACCAGCGAGATCACGCGCCGTCGAATCGAGAACGCGGCCTATTACGATGCAGGCCTCGCGTGCCTGCCCGGCCTGCGCATTCCGCCGCGCCGGCCTAACGTGAAGCACGTCTACCATCTCTACATGGTGTTCGCCGAGCGCCGCGACGAGCTCTACAAACACTGCCTGGACAACGGCATCGAAGCGAAGATCCACTATCCCATCCCGCTGTATCAGCAGGAAGGCCTCAAACACCTCGGCTACGCGCCAGGCACCTTCCCGGTCTCCGACCGCCATGCCCGGGAAGTCATCAGCTTCCCCGTCGACCAGCATCTGACACGGGCGCAGCAGGACCGCGTCATCGAGATCGTTCGGGCGTTCTGCCATGGACGCTGACACCGGCCGCCGGCGCATCGGTTACGTCAATCTTCCCGCCCAATTCGAGGAAGAGCGCGTTGAGATCATGCAGGCGGTCGAGGGCGTATTCCGGCGCGGCGATTTCATCGGCGGCGCGGCCATTGCCAAGTTCGAAGAGGAGCTCACCACTTATATCGGCTCGCCGCATGTGGTGACGCTGAATTCCGGCACCGATGCGCTGATCCTGTCCTTGAGGGCGCTCAACATTGGTCCCGGGGACGAGGTGATTACCCCACCCAATTCGTTCGTGGCATCGACCGCGGCCATCATTGCCGTCGGCGCCAAGCCCGTGTTTGCGGACGTGCTGCCGGACCAGAATATCGATCCCGCCGCAGTTGAGGCCGCCGTCACCTCGCGCACCAAAGCGATCATGCCGGTGCACCTGACCGGACGCATGGCGGACATGAACCCGCTGATGGCGATCGCGGCCAAGCACGCTCTCGCCGTGATCGAGGACAGCGCGCAGGCCGTCGGCTCGACCTATGACGGGCGGATGAGCGGGACCATCGGAACGTTCGGCTGCTTCTCCGCCCACCCGCTGAAGAACCTCAATGCCGCGGGCGACGCCGGCTTCGTCGTCACCGCCGACGCCGAGCTTGCCGCGAGAATTCGCCGCCTGCGCAATCATGGCCTGATCAATCGCAGTGACGTCCAGGAATGGGGCATCGTGTCACGCCTCGACACGGTCCAGGCCGAGGTGCTCCGGATTCGCTTGCGTCACCTGCCCTCTGTCATCGAACGCCGGCGCCGCAACGCCGCGCAATACCGCGCCGAGCTCGCCGGCCTTCCCCTGTTCATCCCGCTTTGTCGCAACATCGAGTTCAACACCTTCCACACCTTCGTCGTGCAGACGGACCGTCGCGATAGCTTCCAAAAATATCTTGCCGACAAAGGTATCGAGACCGCGATCCACTATCCGGTACCGATCCACCTCCAGGAGGCGGCTGCGCATCTTGGCCACGGTCGCGGCGCGTTCCCGGCGACCGAGCGGCAGGCAGATCAGATCCTCACGCTCCCCATCAACCAGTTCCTCTCGACCTCGGACATCAGCTATATTTGCGCGACCGCCCGGGAGTACTTTGCATGACGGACACGGCTTTCCTCGAGGCCGATGAGCAGGCATTGGCGCAACGTTTCATCGATGACGGCTTCGTCACCACGCCGGCCGACGATCGCGCCGGGCTCGACCGGATCCAGCGGCGCGCCGCCGAGCTCGCGGCGGACTTTTTGAAGCTGCCACACGGCAACGACCCCTACGCGATGCTCGACACCATCCACACGCGGGTGAGCGTCGATGATCTCAACGGCCTGCGGCTGCACGTCTTCAACGGCCTCAATGCAGAACCCTGGTTCCGGCCGACCTATTTCCGTCTGGCGCGCTCGACGATCGAGACCATCGTCGGCAACGAACTCTGCATGCAGCGCCGCGTCAATCTCAGCATCCAGCTGCCCGGAGACGATTCGTCGCTCCTCGCCACCCATTCCGACGTCTGGTCGGGCGACTCGCCGTTCGAGGTCGTGGTGTGGGTACCGCTGGTCGACGTCCACCGCACCAAATCGATGTATCTGCTGCCGCCATCCCTGAACGGCGACATGCAGGACCGGATGGCCAGCCTGCGCAGCGCCGAGGAACTCTACCAGACCATCAAGCCGCACGCGACCTTCATCGAGATTCCCTACGGTCACGTGATGCTGTTCAACCAGACCCTGATGCACGGCAATCGCGTCAACGAGGAAGCCGGCTCGCGTTGGAGCATGAACTGCCGCTTCAAGAGCATCATGTCGCCCTATGCGGACAAGCGATTCGGCGAATTCTTCGAACCGATCCTGCTACGTCCGGCGACCCGCGTCGGCATGCAATACAAGCTCCCGGGAGGCTTCCATGGCTGAGCGAGCCGGCCATCGCGGCTATATCGGCGCCCGGCCGCTGAACGGCAGCCGCACCCCGCAGCACGTCCAGAACATCGTGATCCGCGACTACGCGCGGCGGAAGAACCTGCATTATCTGCTCAGCGCCGCCGAGCACACTATGCCCGGCAGCTACATGGTGCTCGAGGACATCCTGGACGAGTTGCCTCGATTGCGCGGCTTGATTCTCTACAGCATCTTCATGCTGCCGCCCGACGAGGCAAGGCGGCGGAAGATCTATGACCGCGTGCTGAGCGAGGGCTGCGACCTGCACGCGGCCGTCGAGGAGATCACGCTGTCCTCGCGCGACAACATTCAGGCCGTCGAGGACATCCTGCTCGTCAACAAATTCGCGACCATCCTGTGACGATGCCGCGGACCGGTTGAAAACAATGACCGAGATCAACCTGCTCCAGCCAATGCACGCATCGACCAAGCGGCACTACGTTCAGCGGGTCGTCGAGCACGACAAGGCGGAATCTGCCACTGTCGCGCGGCAATGGGGACGCGACTACTGGGACGGCGACCGCCGCTATGGCTATGGCGGTTATAGCTACGACGGACGGTGGCGGCCGCTCGCCCAGACCCTGATCGACCGCTACGGCATCAAGCCCGGGATGAGCGTGCTCGATGTCGGCTGCGGCAAGGGCTATTTGCTCTACGAATTCACCCAACTCGTCCCTGGCCTCACCATCGCCGGCATCGACATCTCCGACTATGGCATCGCCAATGCCAAGGAAGAGGTGCGACCGCAATTGAAGGTCGGCAGCGCCGTCGAGCTCCCCTACCCCGACCACAGCTTCGATCTCGTGGTGTCGCTCGGCGTGCTCCACAATCTTCCGCTCGAGGACGTCTTCCGCGCCGTGTCGGAGATCGAGCGCGTTGGACGCGGCACCTCGAAATATCTGATGGTGGAATCGTTCCGCGACGAGCGCGAGAAGGCGAACCTGCTCTACTGGCAGCTCACCTGCCTGAGTTTCCATGGTCCGAAAACCTGGGCCTGGATCTACGACAAATGCGGCTACCGGGGCGACCATGGGTTCATCTTCTTCGAATGAAGCAACGGGCCTGCGCCGGCCGGCCTCGCTGCGAGCGCAAAATCTTGAAGTGTATTATTCGGACGACGCCATCGTCACGGCGGACGACGCCACGATCGCGGAACTGAAGCGCATCGCCGCAGGCAATCCGCGTCTGCGCAGCCGGCTGTGCATGCATCCCGATCCCTCGTCCGGCCTGCACGAGATGCTGATCGTGCATCATCGCGAGGCCTATGTGCGGCCTCACAAGCATTTTGGCAAACCTGAGTCGTTTCATTTGATCGAGGGTACCGCGCAGGTCGTGATCTTCGAGGACGACGGCCACATTCGCGACGTGCTAGAGATGGCGCCGTACGGTCGGGGCGCGCTCTGCTACTACCGGATGCCCGAGCAGGTGCTTCACTCGATCCTGATCACCTCGGAGTGGCTGGTGTTTCACGAAACCACCGCCGGTCCGTTCGATCCCTCCCGCACGGCGTTTCCCGACTGGGCTCCGGATGGCGGCGATGCCGCGGAAGTGCAGGACTATGTCACTAGGACCGGTGCGCTCGCCGCGAAGCATCTGGCCCATCGCCATACTTCACGAGCCATTCCAGCAGAGGTTGCTACCGATGACTAATCATTGCCGCCTCTGCCATTCGACCAATTTGCGCCCGGTCATCGACCTCGGACAGATGCCGATTGCGCATCGGCTTCGGCACAGCCGCGACGAACAGGACGAACGGTATCCGTTCGAGGTGTTCGCCTGCGGCGAGTGCGGCCTGCCCCAGATCGTGAAGCCGATCGATCCCGACATTCTGTATCGGCAGTTCAACTACAATTTCAGCAGCTGGAAGCCGGAGCCGCACCAGGTCGACGAACTCGACACCATCGCCAAATTCTCGAGCCACCAATCCGTGTTCGAGATCGGATGCAACGACGGCCTGTTCATGGACAGGCTTCGCGAACGCGGCGCGAAGGTTTTGGTGGGCGTCGAGCCCAACCCGGTGTCCGGCAAGATCGCCCGCGAGCGTGGCGTCAAGGTCTATGCCGACATGATCAGCCCGGCGCTGTCTCACGACGCGGTTGCCGAGGCCGGCAAGTTCGACCTCGTCGTGTCGCGCCAGGTGCTGGAGCACATCGTCGATTTCGAGAACTTTTTCGACTGCGTGAAAATCGCGCTACGCGACGACGGGCTGCTGTTCATCGATGTGCCTGATTTCGCGCCCGGCTCGACGGCGGGCGACCTCTCCGTCCTGTGGGAGGAGCACGTCAGCTATTTCACCGAGCCGACGCTGCTGTCGCTGCTGGCGCGCCACGGCTTCGAGGCGGTGTCGGTGAAGAAGTACAATTTCAGCGGCGGCAGCCTCGCGATTGCAGCGCGACGCGCGACGCGCGACGTGACGACGCCGGCCGCGCCGTCCGGCGTCGGCGAGAAATTCGGTCGGCGCGCCAGGGAGTACGGCGCGCGTCTTCGCCCGATCCTCGCCAAGGCCCGCGCCGACGGCGCCGAGATTGCCATCTACGGCGCCGGCTGCCGCGCCTGCACCTTCACCAATGCCCATGAATTTGCGGATCTTGTCGACCTCTCGGTCGACGACCAGAAGGAGCGCCAGGGCTTGTTCCTGCCCGGCACCGGCATTCCGATCCGCCCGCCGGAGGACCTCGCCGGCAAGTCGGAGCCGCTCGTCTGTCTTCTGGCCGTGAACCAGGAGAACGAAGACAAGGTCGGCAGCCGGCTGCGTGAAAACGTGAAGCGTCCGCTCCACATCGTTTCGATCTTCGCGCCCTCCGACATCTGGAGCGAGCTCGATCGTCTCGAGGCGGCCGCAGGGTCGCGGCATGGCTGAGGACAAGCTCTTCAACTATTACGAACGTCAGGACGTCCTACCGACGTTCGGGAATTTCAAATCCGCCGCCGAACTCGAAGCCTATGCCGGCCTGCGGCGCGAGTTGTTTTCGGACAAGCTGGTGCTGCCGCCGCGGTTGTTCCGCGACGCCGACATGCTCGAATTCGGCCCTGATTCCGGCGAGAACGCGCTCGTGTTTGCGAGCTGGGGCGCGAACATGACGCTCGCCGAGCCGAACCGGCATGCGCACGCAAAAATCCAGGCTTACTTCGCGCATTTCAGCCAAGCCCAACGTCTCCGCGAACTCGTGTCGTTCGACGTCGAAGGATTTCGTAGCGATCGTCGTTTCGACATTATCGATGCCGAAGGATTCATCTACACGGTGCAGCCGACTGAAAATTGGCTCGGCATCTTTCACCGGCTGCTCAATCCGGACGGTTACGCCGTCGTTTCCTACTACGAGCGCTACGGCGGCTTCTTCGAGCTCGCGCTCAAGGCGATTCATGCGGCCGGCAAGGCACTGACGGGCCGTCCCGGGCTCGAGACGGCGAAGCTGCTGTTCGACGCGAAATGGAACAGCATTCCGCACACGCGCAGCTTCGAATCCTGGCTGATGGACGTGCTCGAGAACCCTTTCGTCCGGCACCGCTACTTCCTCGACGCGGGGGCCTTGTGCACGGCGGCGCACGAGCAGGGGTTCGATATCTGTTCGGGGTGGCCCGTCTATCGCGACAGCCTGGACGTCTACTGGCACAAGAAGGTCCTCTCCGACGACGAGAAGCTGCGCCGCGCGACGCGCCACCTCGGTCGCAGCCGTCTGAGCTTTCTCGGCGGACGGAAGCTCTATCTGGCCGGCAAGACCGAAGCGGTCGAGGCGATCTCGGCTTCGATCGAGACACTGGTTCTCGATGTCGATGCGATGATCGACGATCCCTTCGGCGCCAGCCTGCCCCGTGTGATCGCGAACCTCGCGTCACTGCGCGAGACGATACCGGCGACGGACATTCTTGCCGACGATGCGTCCGACATCGACGCCATCATCGCGACCCTCGACAGCTTCCATCGCATCTTTGACGCGATCGGGCGACGGGATGCGTCCACAGTCACCGCCCTCACCCAGTCAGACCGGGCGTTCATCAACACCTGGGGACAGCCGGCGCATTTCCTCGTTCTCCGGAAACGCTTCGAGGGTCCTAGCAAGTGAGGCCGGGCATTGGCATCATCGGAACGGGCATGGTCGGCCAGATGTGCCACCTCGCCAATTTCGCCGCGAACCCCGCCTGCCGCGTTGTCGCGATCGCGGATCTCCGGCCTGATCTCGCCGCCGCAGCGGCGCAGAAATTCGACATCGCGCGGGTCTACGGCACGCACCGGGAATTGCTGGCGGATAGCGAGGTGTCGGCCGTCGTCGTCGTTACGAAGCGTCGCGCCACCGGCCCGATCGTGCTGGATGCGTTGAACAGCGGCCGCCATGTGCTGTCGGAAAAGCCGATGGCCTACACCGCGGCTCAGGCCGTTGCGCTGGCCGAGGCGGCGCGGCGGCACAACCTCGTCTACAGCATCGGCTACATGAAGCGTCACGACGCCGGCGTGGCGCGCGCGCTGGCCGAGTTGGCGCGCCTGCGAACGGATCAGTCGCTTGGACGCATTGTCGGCGCGCGAGGCTGGTGCTTCGGCGGCAGCACTGGCCGGTCGCAGGACAATTTCGTCATGACCGGCGAAGTGCGGCCGGACGGGCTCGAGCTCTGGCAGGACGGCCCAGACTGGATGCCGGGCGTGATGCTACCCGGCTACGACAATTTTTTGAATGTGTTCAGCCATATCATCAACCTCGCGCGTTACATGCTCGGATCGTCACCGACAGTCGCGGAAAGCACCATCGAGAGCTCGGGCGCGGCGACCGTGACGCTCGACTTCGACGGCGTCGCCTGCGCGCTGCAACTCGCGAACGGATCCGAAGGCGTCTGGCGCGAGGGGCTGAGCATCGCGTTCGAGCGGGGCGCGCTGACCATCGAATTGCCCCCGCCTTTTGCCGAGCAGGAGGCGGAGGTCATCCTCGATCAGCAAGGACAACGCACGCAATTGCGGCGCGACACGAGCTGGGCGTTTCGGCGTCAAGCCGATGCATTCGTCGCCGATATCGTGGAACGGAGGACGCCGCTGGCTTCCGGCGCAGAGTCTGTGGCCGATATCGCCCTTGCGGAGGCGATCTGGAAACGGCAGGTCATCGCCTAGGGCTCACGCCATCTAGCAATATCCAGCCGATCGCTGATCGCCACATCCTAGCTAAGCGTTTGATTTCGCTGGCAGGAGTGGCAGGGCTCGAACCTGCGACCCCCGGTTTTGGAGTACGGGCGGCATCGTATCATCCGGTGCCGCCAAATTCGTTTGCGTAATGAAATCAAGCGGCTCTCCTCGCCCCCTGATCCACCCTATCCGTTCAGTTCTGTCCTGTACTTTCGCCTTTGGGTCCGGGATTGGGTCCAGCAGCGGCCAGCCTCGGCGCGATAGTTCGCTGCCATCTCGAGCCTGCCGGCTCCTCCGGCATGGTCGCGTCGGCCGCCAGCTCAATGCAAAGCCGCTCGAATGCCCGTAGCTTGTCGATGATGCGCTGATCTCGCCCCATGCGGCGGCTCAGGATCCCACGGGTGGTCGCCGTCAAGTCTAGGAGTCCGCCCATGGCCCGGGCCACACAGACAGTGTCGGCCAATGCAGTACATTGCGCTGCTTTTTTCGTTCGAATAAGTTGCGGCAATGAATCCGCGGGCCGGGAATTTCGATCTGATGCGGCTCGTCGCCGCTTCCCTTGTGTTTTGGTCGCACCAGTATCAAATTACAGGGTTCCCTGAGCCCGCCGTGCCGTGGGTTGGCTCGCTGGGTGGATTTGCAGTCTTCGCCTTCTTTGCGATTAGCGGTTATTTGAATTCTCTAAGCATGGTCCGATCGCGTTCGTCGGCGCAATTCCTCGTCAGTCGCGCGTTTCGAATTTTTCCTGCTCTGATCGTTTGCGTCTCTTTGTGCGTCCTGATGGGTGCTGTCGTCACAACCCTCCCGTTAAGCGATTACTTTGCTCCGCCAGGTTTGGGATTCAATGGTCGAAACACGCCATTTTGTTCTTATGGCGGGACTCGATTCTCTTCTTCGGGTTGGATTACAAGCTTCCGGGAGTTTTCGAGTCGAGCCTAGGCACAACTGAGGTGCTAACACCGCTCTGGACGCTTCCCCAGGAGGCAAAGCTCTATGTCTGTTTGGCCATCGTTGCATTAGTTTGCCGGTTCGATGCCCGCGCCATTGGAGGCGCCGTTTTTGTTGTCCTTGGCGGCTTTGCAATCTCCGGCATTTGGAGCGAGCTATTGCCGATCTGGCTCGGCGAGCGGGGCCTGACATGCGCAATTCTTTTCGCCGGTGGGGTCGGCGTTGCTCTGTTAGAACGTTGCCTAACGAAGACGATTGCAGTTGCCTGCTTTACGTCGATCGCGGTGTTGCTCCTGTGGTGTGGCCATAAAGAAACCCTTGCACTCGTGGCGATCGCACCGGTCTGTGTCGTACTAAACACTATCCCGCTGCCCCGGTGGACTGCGCCCAAGCTCGATATCTCGTATGGCGTCTATCTCTATGCTCTTCCAATACAACACCTAACGTCAGACCTGCCTTTAAGCTTCTGGAGCAAGGGCCCTTTTCGCTTTCATGGTCACGCTCCTGATGGGTACACTTTCGGCGCTATTGATCGAGCAGCCTATGCTTCGAGTGCGAAAGCGGATCCGTCCATTGTCTTGGCAAGGCAGTTTATGGCCCGCATCGCCGAGCATGGTGCCCGATCTAAAACACGTCAAAGATTAGCGCGACGCATCTTTCCTTCTTCTTGATTTAATCGTGGAAGCTTTCACACGCGCAGCATCTAGATCGGCCTTTATCTGCGGCATTGCCGCACCAGCGGGTTCTCTACTTGGCGGCGGCTCGTTGAGGTCTCGCGCCCATGGTGCCCCAGCGCGAATAGCTGACGGCGAGTTGGAATCAGTTGAATGCGCGCAAGCTGAGATGAGGAGACCGCAGAGGGTCAACGAACCTGCCCACATAAGGACATGGATGCGCATTGACTCATCCAACCGATTGCCGAAGAATCGATCCTCACATTATAGCACTAGTTCGCCCTGGGAGAGAGGCCCGCCAGCGAACCGGCGGGCCGTACGGCTTACTGCGGAGGCTTCTTCGTCGCGGTTGGCGGTTTCGCTGTGCCGCTCTTCGGGGTACCATAATTCGCTGTGGTACGAGAGCCATAGCCCCCAGGCTTACCATCCATTTTGTTAGCCGATGCCGGCGATGTCATGAACCCGGCGGCGATCACGGCGCCTCCGAATGCAAGAATTACGAACAGGGCAAAAGCTCTCATAATCGACATTTGCTGCTCCCAATATACGTTGTTCAAAATTCGCCACGCGAAATGCGCGTAGCTCGAGCAACGTATTCCAGAGCAAATGGATCGGCGAGTCTTTCCTGTAGGCATCCGAACGAACCGGCCGCCTCCAACGAGAGACAAGGGCGTTGCCCCGGCACAGGTAGCAAGTGAGTGCGGCGCTAACTCATTCCGAACAGAAAAACCCGCCGGCTCCGGTAGCCGACGGGTTCTCAATGCCCATGCGTACCGCGGTACTCGTCACCAATCCGCGATGGTACATCGTAAAGCGGTACCCATTGACGTCAGGTTAGCGAGACTCGGCTTCAGCTGATCCGCCGCTTCGCGGCCAGCGCTGTTGTCGCCGAGCAGATGGAGGCGCAACTCGCGCTGGGCCACCCCATCGACGTGGCCACCCACTCGACGCTCACGTCGACGATGGTCCGGGTCGCCCAGCGGATCGGCATCAACCGCAGGGCGCGGGAGGTCCTGCCTTCGCTGGAGAGCTATCTCAAAGGCAAGTTGGATGAGGACGAGGAGGACGAGACATGATCTCGATCCTCGACGCGGCCTGTGACAGGCACCTCTTCGCCCCTTGGTTCAAGAACCGCGAACACTGGGCCGCGTGGTTCGCCTTTCTTGCTGCCCTGTTCGCAATCGAAATGACGGAGGAGCAAGCTTCGGTGTATCGAGCCTGCACGGGCCGCGAGGCGCTGCCTACTACAGCCGCGACCGAGGCTTGGCTGGCCGTCGGAAGAAGGGGCGGTAAGTCGTTCGTCTTGGCAATGCTGGCGGTATTCATCGCCTGCTTCCGCGACTGCCGACAATTCCTGGCGCCCGGCGAGCGCGGCACGATTATGGTGATCGCCCGCGACCGGCAGCAGGCCCGTATCATTCTCAGATACATCCGGGCACTGCTGCGCGTTCCGCTCCTTGCCCAAATGATCGAGCGCGAGACGGCCGAGGCATTCGACCTCGACAACCAGATCACCATCGAGGTTCACGTCGCCTCATTCCGGAGTACCCGCGGCTATAGCATCGTTGCCGCACTCTGCGACGAGATTGCCTTCTGGCCGACCGACGACGCGGCGGAGCCCGACTTCGAGATCATCAATGCTCTGCGGCCCGGCATGGCGCAGTTCCCGAATTCGCTGCTGCTCTGCGCCTCCAGCCCCTACGCGCGGCGTGGCGCGCTGTGGGACGCTCACCGCAGGCACTTCGGCCGCGATGCCGATCCGGTCCTGGTCTGGCAGGCACCGACGAGGGTAATGAACCCGACGATCCCGCAGGCATTGATTGACCAGGCTTACGAACGCGATCCCGCCTCCGCGAGCGCCGAGTTCGGTGCGGAGTTCAGGTCCGACGTCGAGTCCTTCATCAACCTCGAAGCCGTGCAGGCGTGCATCAGCAGAGGCACGTTCGAGCGCCAGCCGAGAACAGGCTTGCGCTACCTCGCCTTCACTGACCCGAGTGGCGGGTCGTCCGACAGCTTTACGCTTGCCATCGCTCATCGAGAGAACGACAGCCTGATTCTGGACTGTATTCGCGAGATCAAGCCGCCGTTCTCACCCGAAGCCGCGATTGCGGAGTTCGCCTCTACCTGCAGGTCCTACCGAATCTCAGGGATCGTGGGCGACAGGTACGCGGGCGAGTTTCCCAGAGAGCAATTTCGCAAGCACGGCATCAGTTATGACGTCTCAAACAAGTCGAAGAGCGACCTGTATCTCGACTTGCTGCCGCTCCTGAATAGCCGCCGGGCTGAGTTACTCGACAACCCGCGACTCGCCGCCCAGCTCATCGCCCTGGAGCGCCGCACTGCCAGGAGCGGTCGGGAATCAATCGACCATCCCCCGGGGGCTCACGACGACCTCGCGAACGCTGTCGCCGGCGTTCTCGCCTCCAACCTCGCCGTCCGCTCGGGGCTTCGCATGTTCACCTATCCAGTAGTGGGTAGCAGGCCCGGCTGCGAGATCGATCCTAAAACTATGCGCCCGATTGAGCGAGAGCGAATTCGGTGGCTGAAGGTGAACTAATCGCAACACTACGAAGTCCTAAATTGAGAAGGAGACCGCAATGAGGCGCTTGACCCAGAACGAGATAGCCATACGGATCGTGCCGACCCATCTGCGCTGGCCTGAAGCGTCCACGAGCGTCGTCTGGAGGCTGCTGCATGAGTGCGTACAGCAGCTTCACGACTTCGCCCGAACCTTTGATAGCGACTGTACTGAGATCGAGGGAAGCAGACAGCTCGCCCGTGATGAGATCATGCGACGCCGCGCCGAGGTCGGCCACCGGGCGATGAAGCAGCTGGCTGTGTTCAGGCCGTTCGATAGTGCCAGCGTGGCAGCCACCAGGGAAATCGAGCGGCTGCACAGACGCGAGGAGCTGACGCCGCAAGAGTCAGAGGCGAAGCAGAAGTTGATCAAGGCGCTGGACGAACTACGAGGTGGACTCGCCGCGATGGAGCGACTTCTGCTGGAGAGGAGTAAGATACGGCAGAGGTCTGCCTATTGCCTGCACTATTGAAGTGGTCAGTGACCCAAGCATATTGTCCGCTGGCTGATTGCCTCAGCGTCGTGCCTGCGCGTTCCGCGGCGGGACCTTCGAACGCTCCTGTGCCAGATCCAAAGAAAAAACCTCGCGCAAAGCCAGGGCTGGACAAGCACTGCCCGAGGCAAATTCCGCGCTGATGGGGCGCCTCTGCGGCGAGCAGTTTTGGATTCGGATCAGGTTATAGGCGATCAGATTAAGCAGGAAGTCGGCGGCGACGCGAGCGATGCCCCAATGTTTGTTCTTGCGCATGGTGCCATGCTGCTTGCCCCATCCGAAAATGCACTCGACCATCGCCCCGGGCGATTGCGACATGCCGAATCCCGGATGCCGCGTGGTTCGTTCGTCGATCGCTTGATGGCCTGGTTCTGTGTCACATGAGGCGTCACGCCGAGGGCGCGAAGATTGGCGACATGATCGGTGGTATCGTACGCCTTGTCCTCACCAGCCGTGATGCGACGACCTGCGGGCTTTGGGTCTCGCCTTCAGCATGACCTCCGCAGCCCGGCGTTCGGCGGTGCCATTGGCATGCGTGACCCTGCCGGGCACCGCCAGCAGATCGACGGAAGAAGATAGCGTTTACTTGCTGAGTTTTTCCCATTCGTCGCGGATCTCTTTACTACCATGCCGCGCCAGATCAATTGCTTCTGTCTCGCCGGGAGCACCCATCAGCTTTACGGCGCCTGATTTTGGTTCCGGTCCTGCTGAGCCTCCCTTCACGCAGCGCTGCGGGGTGAAGTACTGGTGACAAAACAGCACCATAGGCCGCTCCACCGAGGGTTTAGGTCCCCCTCTCTCTTCTTCGCTTACCGTAGACTCGACAAAGGCCAGCTCACCCCCCCCAGCTGCCGCAGCTCGTCAAATGTAGATGCAAGAATGCGACGCATTGTCGAGGTTAGATCATTCGACTGATCGGCCAAAACCTTCGGCAGATCAGCCTTGAACTTGCCGGCGCCCTGGTGAATAGCGATCCCATATTCCAGGCAAAAAGCGCGCATCTGATTGATGAGGCACGTCCGTTGCGACATCATCCGATCGCGAACACGATGCAGCGCTTGCAGGTCAATGTGCTCAGGCGACCTTAGCTCGACGAAGCGCATCGTTGGTCTCGTCACGGCTTCGGATCGCCGCGGCATCGATGATGTCATTTTTGTTGGACTTCACATATGGCTTCACGAATTGAGCTGGGATAATGCGAACGGTGTGCCCCATGGCGGCGATCTTGCGGGCCAACCATTGCGAGCCGGAGCAGGCCTCCATCCCCACCAAAGCCGGTCCTGCACGTTCGAAGAACTGCAAGAGCGTATCGCGCCGAAAGGTCGCCTTCTGGATCGGCATTCCGGCGGCGTCGAGCCCAACGACGTGGAAAAGGTTCTTGCCAATGTCGATCCCAAACACCGTTGCCGGCCTGGGCTTGTTCCGTGTCCTCATTGCTTCCTCCTTTCAAAAGCCCCGCCGCCAAGCGCGCTGCGGTCGCGCATCTGCAGGCCGTCATGAGCCTGTCGGAGCGGCGGGCCTGTTCAATTGTCGGAGCGGATCGGAAGATGATCCGCTATCGCTCCAGCCGTCCTCCGGACGCGACTCTCCGTGGCCGGCTGCG
>NZ_JBVVPN010000031.1:57527-86602 GCF_055811035.1 Bradyrhizobium sp. MI1.10 | reverse complement strand
CGCACACCCCTCGATGTGGTGTGTCGCCCCGGGTCTTTTGCGCCCCTGCCCCACAAACGGTATGTGTTGGCGGGGGTGTTTTCGGTTGTGGCTGCGCGGCGCGCGCAATGACGGGTGTGATGGAGACCGCGCTTACATCCTCAGTTCAGAGGCTTCTTCTTGCTGCGCTTCGGTTGAGCTACCGGGGAATTCGCAGGCGCCGTTGTCGTCGGAGAACTGCCCAGTTGCGAGCGGCTCTCCTGCAATCGCCTGTCATAGCCGGGAGAGTTCATGACCGTCGGCGGCCGGGCCTCCGCGACCAAGGACGCGGCGCAGAGCACGGCCAGCGCGAATCCGATCATCAGACGACGCTTCATCGTTGCTCCTCCCCTCGCGCAGCCTGCACTCATGCGTTACCCGCGAATCTGCTGCGGCGTCAGCCGCGGCGGACCCTTGCCCGCGGCCTCAGCCTGTTTGATCAGCGCAACAATGCGGCGCGACAGCGGCACGTTGACATTGTTCTGCTCGGCGAGCGCGATGATCGCGCCCTGGAGGTAGTCGATCTCGGTCTTGCGGCCCTGCTTCAAATCCTGCCACATCGAGGAACGCGCCTCGGGATCGATCTTCATGGTCCTTCCCAGGATCAGGTTGAAAATCGGGTCGGGCAGTCTCAGCAAGGTCGGCGTCAAGGACGACGGGATCGGCGTCGCCGAGACCGGTGTGATGCCGGCAGCCCTCATTGCAGCCAGCCCCTCCGCCATCTGATCGGCGAACAGCCGTCGCCAGTCGCGGTTCGCCAATTGCGCGGCGAGCGGCATGTCGGACAAGGCGCTGAGCGCGTTGTTCAAATTGATGATCAGCTTGCCCCATTGCACGCCGATGATGTCACGGCTCGCGCGCATGGTGAGCCCCGGCACCGACAGCGCTGCGGCCGTGTTCGTATCATCTTGACCAACATGAATGTCGCCGGAGGTCGAGCGGTGGAAGCGGCCCTCGCCCATCGCGACCACGTTGAAAGGCACCATGCCGGCGAGCACGCGGCGGTCGCCGAGGCGCTCGCGCAGCACCGCGACATTGCCGACGCCGTTTTGCAGCGAGACGATGACGGCCTCCTGCGGCGCATGCTGCGCGATCTGGTCCGCGATACCGGCTGTGTCGGCGCTCTTCACCGTGACCAGCACGATGCCGGCGCTGTGGAAGATCGCGGGATCTTCCGACAGCGCGAGTTGGCCCGCGCCGATCTTCTTCTCGGAGCCGTCGAAATCGGTCAGAAGCAGGCCGAACCGGTCGATTTCGGCCTTCACCCGCGGCCGCACCAGGAACGCGACGCGGCGGCCGGCAGCCGCCAGGGTGCCGCCGACGAAACATCCGATGGCGCCTGCGCCGGCCACCACGATCGGTCGATCCGTAACCACCTTGGCTTGTCTCCTTAACGGTCTGCCCTCGATAGCAGAGGCGCTGCCTGCTGCCCATTCCCGCAGTTGCGGCGCAATCGCCTTGTAACCGTCATGACGGCCTCATATGTTTTCGATCGGGGCTTGTTACCAGCAAGAAAGCGCCAAGGGAGAACGCCATGGGTTTGCTCGACGTCCTCAACGGCATGCAGAACGGCCCGCGCGGCCCAAGCACGCCGAGTTCACAATCCTCATCCAGCGGCGGCATGTCGCCAATGACCATGGCGCTCCTTGGCCTGCTCGCCTGGAAGGCATTCAAGCATTTGAGCGGCAACCAAACCGGCAGCGCGCCGCAGCCGTCCCCGGCACCGACGCCGACGCATCTCCCCCCGTCGGTGAATGCAGGCGCTGGCGGCGGCCTCGGTGACCTGTTGAAGGGTGGCCTTGGCGGCCTGCTCGCGGGCGGCGCGGCCGGCAGCGTGCTCAGCGGCGGTCTCGGCGATCTCCTCAACCAGCTCCAGCAGAGCGGTCATGGCGACGCCGCCAATACCTGGGTCGGCAAGGGCGAGAACAAGGCGATCGCACCAGGCGATCTCGCCAATGCGCTCGGCGCCGACCAGATCGAGAGCCTGTCGGCCCAGAGCGGCTTGTCGCGTGACGAGCTGCTCTCCGGCCTCAGCCAATATCTGCCGCAGGTGGTCGATCATCTGACGCCGGACGGACGGCTGCCGACCGAGCAAGAGATCGCGGGCAGAGTCTGATTTAGTTTAGTCAAACGAGGGGAGCACGGACATGAGCATGGGTGGCTTGTTGTGGATCATCGTCGTCGGCTTCGTCGCCGGCCTCATCGCGCGTTGGCTGGCGCCGGGACCGAACAATCCGAGCGGCTTCATCCTCACCACCATCCTCGGCATCGCCGGCGCATTTCTCGCGACGTTCATCGGCCAAGCCATCGGGCACTACAGTCCCGACCAGGGCGCGGGATTCATCATGGCCACCATCGGCGCCGTGGTGGTGCTGTTCATCTGGCACCGGCTGGTGGCGAGCGGCGTGATCAAGGGGTAGACCACAGTCGCTTTGCGGTGTGGTCGATCAACAAGTTCGGTGTCGTCCCGGCGAAGGCCGGGACCCATAGCCACCGAATTTGGTTTGGCGAAGATTGGGAATTGCCGACTTCGCGCAACAACCACGGCCTGTGATTATGGGTCCCGGCCCCCCGTGCGCAATTGCGCACTAGGCCGGGACGACGCCCGTATTTGCCGCGCTAGCCGCGCGACCTCACGTCACCAAATGCATCCCCGCATCCATGCGCACGACCTCGCCGGTCATGTTGCTGGAGGCCGGCATCGCCAGGAAGCAGACGAGCTGCGCGATGTCTTCCGCCGATGATGCGACCTTCAGCGGCACCTTGGCCATGACGCTGTCGCGCACCTGCTTGGCGCCCGCCTCGCCGCGGCCCTTGGTGAACCAGGGTGTGTCGATATAGCCGGGACACACCGTGTTGACGCGGATCAGCGGCGCCAGCGCACGCGACAGCGACAGCGTCATTGTGTTGAGCGCACCCTTGCTCGCGGCATAGGCGATCGACGATCCGACGCCGCTGATGCCGGCGACCGAGGAGATGTTAACCACGGCGGACGGCCGCCCAGAGGCCTTGGCGCCGGCCTCGAGCAGGCTGCGCGCCGCGCGCACCATCTGGAACGGGCCGATGGTGTTGACGCCGTACAGGCGCTGGAAATCTTCCGCAGACAATCCGTCGAGATCGGCATGGGCGACATGCTTGGTGGTGCCGGCATTGTTGACGAGCACGTCGAGCCGGCCCCAGCCGCCAGCTGCCGCAACGATCTTGCGGCAATCGTCATCCTTCGAGACGTCGCCCTGCGCGACCAGAACTTCCGGTGAGCCCGCCTTGCGGCAAAGCTCCGCGGTCGCCTCCGCTTCCCTCTCGCTCGAAGAATAGTTGATGACGAGCCGCGCCCCGCTCCGTGCGAGAATTTCCGCGGTCGCAGCACCCAGGCCGGAGGCGGACCCCGTCACGATTGCGCACAAACTGTCCTTTGCCATCCGGCTTTCCTTCCCCTTGATTGAATATCGACGTCCTGTTTAGCGAGTTTGCCGCGCCCTGCAAATCGAGCAAACTCCGCTAAGCGGAATTAGCCTTCTATAGTCCCTTGCGCCCATGCCCGCGCCGCAGGTTGACCTGCGATCAACGCTTGTCAGGGCCATGGCTTTTTCGGATCATCGGGCGCAAGAAGAACCTGCGCGCCCACCCCACGGGGGCGGGAAGTGCCAATGGCAAAACACGGGGAACGCTGTGGCGGAGAGTGACAATATCGTCGTCGAGACTGCGGAGAAAATCTTCGCCGATCTCGCCGATCCGCAGACCGTCAACAACGACAAGAAGGATTCATGGCAGGCGCCGCTCTGGCAGGCGCTGAGCGAAGCCGGCCTGCCGTTGGCCTGGGTGCCGGACGATCTCGGCGGCTCCGGCGCGAGCCTTGCCGACGGCTTTGCGCTGCTGAACGCGGCCGGCCGTTTCGCAGTCGCGGTTCCCCTCGCCGAAACCATGCTGGCCGGCTGGCTGCTGGCGCAGGCGAAGATCGCATCCCCCGAGGGGGAGATGACGGTGCTGCCGGCGTCGCCGAAGGATCGCATCACCCGCGATGCCGACGGCGCGCTCTCCGGCCGCGCCCGCGGCGTGCCCTTCGCAAAGGCGGCAAAGCACTTCGCGGTGCTGGCCCACGGCAAGGACGGCGCCTCGATCGCACTGGTCGACGCAAGCAAGGGTCGGATCGAGACCGGACTCAATGTCGGCTACGACCACAGCGACACCGTTACGCTCGACAAGGTCCAGCCCGTCGCCATCAAACCCGCCCCGAAGGGCTTTGACCAGACCACAATGATGCTGATGGGCGGCGTCGCGCGCAGCCTTCAGATCGCGGGCGCGCTGGAATCGATGCTCGACATCTCCGTGCGCTATTCCAATGAGCGCGTCGCCTTCGAGAAGAAGATCTCCAAATTCCAGGCGGTGCAGCACAATCTCGCCCGCCTCGCCGGCGAGTCGGCTGCCGCTCTTGCCGCGGCGACCTCGGCCGCCGATGCCATCGCGAACGCAAGATCGTTCGACGACGCGGTCTACCTCGAAGCCGCCTCGGCGAAAATCCGCTGCGCGGAAGCCGCGGAAAAGGGCGGCGCCATTGCGCATCAGGTCCATGGCGCGATCGGCTTCACACTGGAGCACATCCTGCACCGCTATTCGCTGCGGGCGCTGGCCTGGCGCGACGATTTCGGTTCGGAAAGCCACTGGGCCGTCGAGCTCGGCAAGCTCATTGCAAACCGCGGCGCCGACGAATTGTGGCCGCTCGTGGCTTCGCGCTGATCAGGAACGGAGACAACAATGACCGCTGCCCTCCGTTTCGATCCGATCCGCCTGCCCGAGAAATGCGAGCAATTGCGCAAGGAAGTGCGCGCCTTCCTTGCCGAGGAAATCGCCGCCGGCACGTTCGATCCGCACAAGCCCAACCGCGAAGACACCGACGCGCCGGAATTTTCCCGCCGGGTCGGCGCCAAAGGTTGGCTCGGCATGACCTGGCCGAAGAAATATGGCGGCCAGGAGCGCTCGTTCCTCGAACGTTACGTGGTGACGGAGGAGATGCGCGTCGCCAACGCGCCGACGCGGCGGTTCTTCGTCGCCGACCGCCAGAGCGGGCCGGTGCTGATCAAATACGCGCCTGAGCACATCAAGATGGACATCCTGCCGCGCATTTGCCGCGGCGAGATCTGCTTCGCGATCGGCATGAGCGAACCGAACTCCGGCTCGGACCTGTTCGCCGCGAAGACGCGCGCGACCAAGACCGACGGCGGCTATCTCATCAACGGCACCAAGATCTGGACCTCGTCGGCGCACATCGCCGATTACATGATCGCGATCTTCCGGACGTCGCAGCCGACCAAGGAAAACCGCCGTCACGGCCTGACCCAGTTCCTGGTCAAGATGAAGCAGCCGGGCATCCAGGTGAACCCGATCGGCCAGATCACCGGCCAGTACGAGTTCAACGAGGTCGTGTTCACCGATTTCTTCGTACCCGACGATCACGTGCTCGGCGAAGTCGACGGCGCCTGGAAGCAGGCGACGAGCGAGCTCGCTTATGAGCGTTCGGGCCCCGAGCGTTTCCTGGAGACCTATTACGTGCTGACCGAGCTGGTTCGCGCGGTCGGCCCCAATCCTGATACCCGCAGTGCCGAAGGCATCGGCCGGCTGGTGGCGCAGCTCCACACCATGCGGCGCATGTCGGTCTCGGTCGCGGGCATGCTGCAGGCCGGCAAGGAGCCGGTCGTCGAAGCCTCCATCGTCAAGGACATCGGCACGGTGTGGGAGCAGCAGCTGCCGCACCGCGTGCGCGATCTCGCCGCCTTCGTCGAGGAGACCGCGACCAACCGCGAGACGCTGGAGCGGCAGCTCGACTTCGCCATCAAGACCGCGCCGAAACTCACCATCCAGGGCGGCACTACCGAGGTGCTGCGCGGCATCATCGCCCGCGGGCTTGGTTTGCGCTAACTCTTCGAGGACATCATGAGCACCTATAAAGATATCGGCGTCGAAAAAGTTGGTCACGTCGGCACCATCGAGATACGCCGCCCGCCGCTCAACTTCTTCGACATTTCGCTGATC
The DNA here is from genome assembly GCF_055811035.1 of Bradyrhizobium sp. MI1.10. Classification (NCBI taxonomy): domain Bacteria; kingdom Pseudomonadati; phylum Pseudomonadota; class Alphaproteobacteria; order Hyphomicrobiales; family Nitrobacteraceae; genus Bradyrhizobium; species Bradyrhizobium sp. MI1.10. The sequence continues at coordinate 80,557 of NZ_JBVVPN010000031.1, read as the reverse complement.
AACCAGATCGCGGACGCGCTCGACGAGTTCGATCGCGACATCGAGATTCGCGCCTCGGTGCTGTCGGCGCAGGGCAAGGCGTTTTGCGCCGGCGCCAATTTCCAGGACCCGGCACGACAGGCGCAAGAGGCGCGCGAAGCCGATAAGACGGCCAAGGGCGATCCGGCCGACAGCCTCGGGGCGATCAACCATCTTTACATCCAGGCCGTGCGCATCTTCCGCGCCAAGAAGCCGATCGTCGCGGCCGTGCAGGGCGCCGCGATCGGCGGCGGACTGGGCCTCGCGGTCTCGGCGGACTTCCGGGTCACCTGCCCCGAAGCGCGCTTCTCCGCGAACTTTACCAAGCTCGGCTTTCATCCCGGCTTCGGCCTGACCGTGACGTTGCCCGAGCTGATCGGCAAGAACAACGCCGAGCTGATGTTCTACACCAGCCGCCGCGTCACTGGCGAAGAGGCCTTCAAATGGGGCCTCGCCAACGAGCTGGTGCCGCAGGACCAGGTCAAGGCGGCGGCACTGAAGCTCGCCGGGGAAATCGCCGAATGCTCCCCGCTCGGGCTCGTCTCCACCCGCGCCACGATGCGCGCCGGGCTGGCCGACCGCGTCATGGCGGCGACCAATCACGAGCTCGAGGAGCAGACGAGCCTGCGCGCGACGGAAGACTTCAAGGAAGGCGTGAAGGCCACCGAAGAGCGGCGCGTGGCGAATTTCAGGGGGCGGTAGGTCCTTTCTTCCTTCTCCCCTTGTGGGAGAAGGTGGCGCGAAGCGCCAGATGAGGGGTTGCCTCCGCAAGCCATTCTCTTGCGCTTGTGCGTGCGGAGAGAAACCCCTCACCCGTCTCGCCGCTTCGCGGCGAGCCACCTTCTCCCACAAGGGGAGAGGGATTACTTCCGCCCCACCACCAGCGCATCCACGATCGTCACGCCCTGCCCTTCGGCGTGCACCAGCACCGGGTTGAGCTCGATCTCCGCGATCTCCTCTGCATGCCGCGCGGCAAGCAGGGAGATGTCGGCGATCAACTGCGAGACCGCCGCAACATCCGCCATCGTCGCCCCGCGAAATCCTGTCAGCAGCGGCGCGGCTTTCAAGCGCGCCAGCATCGCGGCGGCTTCTTCTGCGCCGACCGGCGCCGGGCGATAGACGACGTCGCGGAATAATTCGGTCGTGATGCCGCCGAGGCCCGCCATCACCATCGGCCCGAACGTCTTGTCCGTCATGGTGCCGATGATGATCTCGATACCCTGCTTCGCCATCGGGCCGACCAGCACGCCCTGAATGGCCGCCTCAGGCCGATGCTCGCGCGCGTTATTGAGCAGCGCCTCGAACGCCAGAAACACTTCGCCCTTTGTGGTGATGTTGACGCGCACGCCGCCGACCTCGCTCTTGTGCGCAATGTCCGGCGACTGGATCTTCAGCACCATGGGAAAGCCGACGCGGGCCACGGCTGCGTCGAGCTCGCCCTTGTCCTTCACCAGCACTTCGTCCGGCAGCGCGATGCCGGCGGCGCGGAGCAACGCCTTGCTGTCGGCTTCCGAGAGAGCCGGCGATTTGAGGTGGGCAGAGATGTCGCGCGCGGTGACTTGCGCCCCGTCCGCAGGCTTCATCAGATTGAAGTTGCCGTAGTCGACGAGTCGCCGCATCGCGACGCCGACATGGGTGAGGCCCGAGAGCACCACGACGCCGGATTTGGCGAGCTCGCGTCGCGCGAAATCTGACGGGACCGTGTAGGAATAGAACACCACCGGCTTGTGCTGCGCGGCCAGCACCGGCATCAGCTCGGCTTCCTTGAAGGGCTTGCGGACCTCGCTCGAGAGCGACAGCACGACCAGGATCGCGTCGATCTCGTCGGATGTGGTGAGCACATCGACGCTCTTTTGCAAGCCGCCCGAGGTCACGCCCTGCGCGGTGACGTCGATCGGGTTGCGCGCGGTGCCGTAGGACGGCATCAGCGCCTTGATCTCGGCCTGGATTTTTTCGGAGAGCTCCGGCACCTGCAAGCCTTGCAGCGCCACGGCATCGGCGCCCCAGATGCCGGCACCGCCAGAGACGGTGACGACGGCGACGCGATCGCCTTTCGGCAACGGATTGCTCGCAAGCACCGCTGCGATCGCCAGTGCCTCGTCGAGATCGTTGGAGACGATGAAGCCATATTTGGCAAACACCGCGTCGTAGGCCGCCGACCAGCCGGCCATGCTCGCGGTGTGCGAGGCGGCCGCGCGCATCCCGGCACCGGAGCGGCCGACCTTCGTGACGATGACGGGCTTTTTCAGCTCGGCTGCCCGCCGCGCTGCCGCGAGAAACTTGTCGACGTCGCGAATGCCTTCGATGAACAGCAGGATCACGTCCGTGGAAGCGTCCTGCACCAGGTAATCCAGGAACTCGCCGGCCCCGAGATCGGATTCGTTGCCGGCACTGACGACATAGCTCACGGCAATGCCGAGCGCGCTGGCGCGGTGATAATAGGCAAAACCGATGCCGCCGCTCTGCGCGACGATACCGATCCGCCTCGTCGTGGCGACCAGCGGCACCACGCCCGGCTTGATGTCCACCGCGGGACTGAACGTCGCCGCCACGCGCTGCATCTGGCTGAAAAAGCCCTCGGCGTTCGGACCGGAAATCCGCATGCCGGTCCGCCTCGCCAGCGCCGCGATCGCGTCCTGCATCGCCGCGCTCTCCCCACCCTCCTCGGCAAAGCCGGAGGAGATGATCAGGGCGTTCTTCACGCGGGCGGCTGCGCATTGTTCGAGCGCGGCAAGCACCGCGCGGGCGGGGATGAGGATGATTGCGAGATCGATCGGCGTGCCGATGTCGGTGATCGATTTGTAGCAAATGAGGCCGTCGATCTCGGCGTAATTCGGGTTCACCGGATAGATTTTTCCGGGATACTCGTTCTTGCGCAACATCGACAAGAGCCGCCCCGGAATCTTCTCATGATCGCGCGAGGCACCGATCAGCGCGATGCTGGCGGGTGCAAAGAAGCTATCGAGCGGATGCGGCATGGAGTGATCCCCTTCTTATTCTTCGTGCACCCGCCGTATCCAGACCGTCATCCTGAGGTGCGAGCCGCGCGGTGCATAGCACCGTGCGGGGAGCCTCGAAGGATGAGCGGCCCCGCCGGTGGCCGTCGCCCTTCGAGGCTCGCCGAAGAGGTGAGCACCTCAGGGTGACGGATCACGACCAAGCACTCAACTGACGCGGAACGTCACCCCACCGAGCAAGAACTCGTTGCCCGCCACGGCATGTCCCTTCGCCCTCGCAGCATGCAGCACGCCGGCAACATCAGTGACCCGAAACTCCAGCGCGCTCATGATTTCGCTGGCGCCCTTCACGAAGCGGAATGTTGCATTGGGCAGCTTCAGTTCCGCCTCGCCACTCGGCGCGACGCCGACGATCTTGCCCCAATGCTCCGCCAGCCCTTGCGGATCCGGGCTCTGCATCTCCACGCTCGTCAACGCCTGCGTCACGTCCTTGCGGATGAATTTTTGCCAGTCAGGGCCGGCAGGTGGATACGGCCCCAAAATGTCGTCGCTGCCTTCGGTGTGGTTGAACTCGATGAAGGCGGCGCGGCAGTCGCGGGGATGGAGCTGCACGCCGTGATAGGGCGCGTGGTCGATGACGTTGGCGGTGCGCACGCCCAGCGCGTTGGCGTTCCGGCCGCGCTCGTCGGGATCGTTGCAGCAGAAGATCGCCATGTAGCCGCCGCGCCCACCGCTCTTCTCGATGAAGCGGCCGGCCGTGGTGCCGTCCTTGAAAGGCGCGACCACCTCCAGCAGGATCGTGTCGACCGGCAGCAGCGCGTTCTCCAGGCCGTATTTCGCAACATTGCCGTCGCGGTAGCAGACAGCGAGGCCCATGATATCAGCGATGTCGGAGATCACGGGCGCGAGCTGCGGCGCGACCAGGCAGATCTGCCGCAACCGCATATAGGGCGCCATCGTCATGCGCCCTTGAAGGTCGGCTTGCGCTTCTCGACGAACGCCTTTGCGGCCTCCTTGTGATCCTCGGTGTCGCTGCAGCGGGTGTGGTGGATCGCCTCGCCGTCGAAGCAATCCTCCAGCGCGAGATGCTCGGCATTGTTGATGTTGCGCTTAATGAATCCGAGTGCGATCGACGGGCCCTGCGCCAGCGACAGCGCGAGCTCGTGAGCGGCCGTGTCGATCTCGGCGTCGGGGACGACCTTGGTCACCATGCCGATCGCATGCGCCTCCTTCGCGGAGAGCACCGGCGACATCAAATAGAGCTCGCGCGCCCGCGCGCTACCGAGCAGCTGGGTGAGGAAATAGGTGCCGCCGTAATCGCCGGAGAAGCCGACTTTTGCGAACGCGGTCGTGATCTTGCAGGATTCGGAGGCGACGCGGAGGTCGCACGACAGCGCCATCGACAGACCCGCGCCGGCCGCCGCGCCATCGAGCTGCGCCACCACGGGTTTCGGCATCTGGTGCAGGATGCGCGACACCTCCATGCCGCGGCGCAGGTTCGCCATCTTCACTTCGAACGGCAGCGGCGCCCGGCCCTCCGCCATCGACTTGACGTCGCCGCCGACGCAGAACGAGCCGCCCGCGCCCTTGAACAAGACCGCGCGCACCTCGGGATCATCAGCCGCGCGACGCGCCGCCACGACCAGCCCGGCGACCATGTCCGGGTTGAGCGCGTTCTTCCGCTCGGGCCGGTTCATGGTGATGGTGAGCAGCCCACCCTCGAGCTTCTGCAGAACCATGTCGTTCATGGGACGTCTCCCTTGTCGTTGTTTTGCTTGATCTATCACCACACTCGTCATTGCGAGCGAAGCATTTCCGCGGAGACAGCCTGGATTGCTTCGTCGCTTCGCTCCTCGCAATGACGGTGTTTATTTCTTCACCAGCGGACAGCGCGACTGCTCCAGCGACTGGAACGCCTCGCTGCCGGGCACCGTGGCGAGCAGCTTGTAGTCGTCCCAGCGGCCCTTGGATTCCGACGGCTTCTTGACCTCGAACAGGTACATGTCGTGCAACATGCGGCCGTCCTCGCGGATCTTGCCATTCTTGGCGAAGAAGTCGTTGATCGGTGTCTCCTTCATCACTTTCATCACCGTCGCGGCATCGGTCGTGCCGGCCGCCTTCACTGCTTTCAGATAGTGCGTCACGGAAGAATAGACACCGGCTTGCGCCGAGGTCGGCGGCCGCTTCATGCGCTCCTGGAAGCGCTTCGAGAACGCGCGGGTGTCGTCGTTGAGATCCCAGTAGAAGGCCTCCGCAAGCAACAGGCCCTGCGCGGTCTCGAGCCCGATCGAGTCGATGTCGGTCACGAAGGCGAGCAGCGGCGAGACCTTCTGGCCGCCCTTGGTGATGCCGAACTCGGCCGCCTGCTTGATGGCGTTGACGGTGTCGCCGCCGGCGTTCGCGAGCCCGATCACCTTTGCTTTCGAGGCCTGGGCCTGCAGCAGGAACGACGAGAAATCCGACGTGTTGAGCGGATGGCGCACGCTGCCGAGCACCTTGCCGCCGGTCTTGGTCACGACGGCGCTGGTGTCCTTCTCCAGATCCTGGCCGAAGGCGTAGTCGGCGGTGAGGAAGTACCAAGTGTCGAGGCCCGACTTCACGGCCGCAAGGCCGGTCACATTGGCCTGGCCGTAGGTGTCGAACACATAGTGAATGGTGTAGGGACCGCAGGCCTCGTTGGTGAGGCGGATCGAGCCCGGGCCGTTGAACATGATGATCTTGTTGCGCGCTTTCGCGATCTCGCCGGCGGCAAGCGCGGTCGCGGACGCCGCGACGTCATAGATCATTTCGACGCCCTGATTGTCGAGCATGTCGCGGGCGATATTGGCGGAGAGATCGGCCTTGTTCTGATGGTCGGCAGCCAGCACCTGGATCTTGCGGCCGAGCACCTCACCGCCAAAGTCCTCCACGGCCATCTTGGCCGCGGTCTCGCTGCCGGGGCCGGTGATGTCGGCATACAGGCTCGACATGTCGAGGATGCCGCCGATCTTCAGTGGCGGCTTGTCCTGGGCCTGTGCGGCGCTTGCACTCAGCGCCAACGCAGCAGCAAAAATACCCGACACAACATGCTTCATCGAAAAAGGCCTCCCTTATCGCGCCGTACTCTGATGGCGGCTTGGTTATTGGTGTTGCCGCAATCATGCCGCATGCGCGACAGCGCAGCAAGCGCGCGGGACGATGCAGATGAGCGATCAACACGCGCTTTCCGCAAAGCGGAATGACGAGATGCGGAAGAGTGCTTCCGCCGTCATTGCGAGCGCAGCGAAGCAATCCAGGATCTTTCCTCTGAGGGACTCTGGATTGCTTCGCTGCGCTCGCAATGACGGAGTATGAACAAACAGTCTTCGCGCCCCACCACGCTTGAGTTATAATTGGAGCGCAACGCAACCTCACCGGGCAACGTGACGCAACGGCTTCAGCTGATCGCAATCCTTCTCGTCGCGGGGCAGAGCGCATTCGCGAGCCCGTGCCAGTTCGAGTCCCAGGGCGAAGGCCGCGTCACCGCGATCGATGGGCGCAGTCTGCGGCTCGATGACGGCCGGGAAATCCGCTTGACCGGCATCGAGCCGACCGCGACCACGAAGCAGGCGCTGACCTCGCTGCTGGTCGGGCACGACGTGATCCTGCGCAGCGCCGACGACACGCCTGACCGCTATGGCCGCCAGGGCGCGCTGGTCTTTGTCGGCGAGAGCGACATCTCCGTGCAGGCGACGCTCCTCGCTCAGGGCGACGCCATCGTCTCCGCCGAGATCGCCGATAAGGACTGCGCGGCCGCCCTGATGGCGTCGGAGGCCGAGGCGAGACGCCAAAAAAAGGGCAGCTGGGCTGACCCGCTGGCCATAAAAAACGCGGAAAGTCCGGACGATATTTTGGCGGGGATCGGGCGTTTTGTGGTGGTCGAGGGCAAAGTCCTGTCGGTCCGGCAAGCTGGGGCAATGACCTACCTCAACTTCGGACGAAACTGGACACGCGGCTTCGCCGTGACTATTTCAAAGCGCATGGTACCCGCGTTCGAAAGCGCCGGGATCGCTCTTAAGTCTCTGGAAAATAAGCGTATTCGTGTCCGGGGCTGGGCTGAGGGGAATACGGGGCCGCGTATCGATATACGCCTCGTAGGACAAATCGAGTTGCTGGGCGCAAACGAGCCGACAGGGGTAAGGCCCTAAAAAGGGCCAGGCACGGGTTAAGCGACGTGAATGGGGTGCTAGGACGGCACGGACAAAATGAACGCCGCCTGCGGGCAGCGCCTGCTGTGCTATGCCTCGTGCTGGGTTCAGCCCTTGCCGGCTGCGGCGATATGGGCCGCTTCCAGACCGCGGCGGCCCCGCCGACCGTCGCGATGCCCAAGCCGAAGCCGGCCGTCGCCCAGACCCCCGCCACCGAGAAGGAGCATGAGCGCATCCTGGCGAGCTATGGCGGCACCTATGACGACCCCAGGCTCGAATCGCTCGTCACCAAGACCGTCGACCGGCTGGTCGCTGCGTCCGACCGGCCCGACCAGGGTTACCGGGTCACGATCCTCAATTCCGGCGCGGTGAACGCCTTCGCGCTGCCGAACGGCCAGCTCTATGTCACGCGGGGCCTGCTTGCGCTGGCGAGCGATACGTCGGAATTGTCCTCCGTGCTCAGCCACGAGATGGCGCATGTGCTGTCCAAGCACGCCGCGATGCGCGAGGACCAGGCCCGCCAGGCCGCGATCGTCACCCGCGTCGTCACCGACATGAGCAACGATCCCGATCTCACCGCGCTCGCGCTCGCCAAGACCAAGCTGACCATGGCGAGCTTTTCGCGCAATCAGGAGTTCGAGGCCGACGGCGTCGGCGTCGGGATTTCCGCCAAGGCCCATTTCGACCCTTATGGTGCCGCACGCTTTCTCTCGGCGATGGAGCGCAATGCCGAACTGAAGGTCGGCAAGACCTCGCTCGATCCGCGCGCGCAGGATTTCACCTCGTCGCATCCGGCGACGCCCGAGCGCGTGCAGAACGCGCAGACCATCGCGCGGCAATACGCAGCGCCAGAGGGCGGCGAGCGCGACCGCGAGACCTATCTCGCCGCGATCGACAACCTCGTCTACGGCGAAGACCCCAGCGAAGGTTTTGTCCGCGGCCGGCGCTTCCTGCATCCGAAGCTCGGCTTCACCTTCCAGGCGCCGGACAATTTTACGCTCGACAACACTGCGCAGGCCGTGATCGGCGTGCGCGACGGCGGCTCGCAGGCGATGCGGTTCGACGTCGTGCGGGTGCCGGCTGAACAGTCGCTCGGCGATTACCTGAATTCCGGCTGGATGGAAGGCGTCGAGAAGGCCTCCACCGAGGACATCACCATCAACGGTTTTCCGGCTGCGTCCGCCACCGCCAAGGGCGACCAGTGGCAGTTCAAGGTCTATGCGCTGCGGTTCGGCAGCGACGTCTACCGCTTCATCTTCGCGGCACGGCAGAAGTCGACCGAGAGCGAGCGCAATGCGCGCGAGACCGTCGGTTCATTCCGCCGCCTGACGCTCGACGAGATCCAGGCCGCGCGCCCGCTGCGCATCAAGGTCATCACCGTGCAGCCCGGCGACACCGTGGAATCGCTCTCCCACCGCATGGCTGGCGTCGATCACCCGGCCGAACGTTTTCGCGTCCTCAACGGGCTCGATCGCAACGCGCAGGTGAAGGTGCGCGATCGTGTGAAGGTCGTGGCGGATTGACGTACGCTAAACTGCCGTAGGGTGGGCAAAGCGAAGCGTGCCCACCATTCCCGATCAGGATTATTGAAAGATGGTGGGCACGGCGCTTACGCGCCTTTGCCCACCCTACAAGCTCCGCCCGATCAGCGCCCCGCGTCCATATCGCCGGCCTCGCGCTGGCCGCTGAGCCAGAGCGCGAGCAAGGTCCAGAACGCGCCTGACAGCAGGTACGCACCCGAGGCGATGACGCCGAGGTTGGTCGCCAGCAACAGCGCGACCAGCGGTGCAAAGCCGGCGCCGAACAGCCAGGCCATGTCGGAGGTCAGCGCCGAAGCCGTGTAGCGATAGGCCTGCTTGAAGTTCGAGGCGATCGCACCCGACGACTGGCCGAACGACAGACCGAGCAGGATGAAGCCGATCACCATGTAGATGGTCTCGCCGAACGCGCCGGCATCGAGCAGCTGCGGGGCGAAGCCGCTGTAGATCGCGATCGCGATCGCCGATCCCATCAGCAGCGACTTGCGGCCGACGCGGTCGGCGATGACGCCGGAGAGCACGATCGCGCCGACGCCGAACACGGCGGCGACGATCTCGATGATCAGGAAGCGCACCGGACTTTCGCGGGTGAACAGGAACACCCAGGACAGCGGAAACACCGTGACCATATGGAACAGAGCGAAGCTTGCCAGTGGCGCAAACGCACCGAGCATGATGTTCTGGCCTTCGCGCGCCACCGTCTCGGAGATGCGCGAGGGCTGCAATTCGCGGGTCTCGAACAGCGAGGCATATTCTTCCGTCGTCACCATGCGCAGGCGCGCGAACAGCGCCACGACGTTGATGGCAAAGGCGACGAAGAACGGATAGCGCCAGCCCCAATCGAAGAAGTCGTCGGCCGAGAGATTTCCGGCGAAATAGGCGAACAGCCCGCTCGCCACGATCAGACCGAGCGGCGCACCAAGCTGCGGCACCATCGCGTACCAGCCGCGCTTTGAAGGCGGCGCGTTCAGCGCCAGCAGCGAGGCCATGCCGTCCCAGGCGCCACCCCAGGCCAGACCCTGTGCGATACGCGCCAGCGCCAGCAGCCAGATCGCGGCAACGCCGATCTCGTGATAGCCGGGCAGGAACGCGATCGCGACGGTGGCGGTGCCGAGCAGGAACAGCGCCGAGATCAGCTTGGCCGTCTTGCCGTATTCGCGGTCGACCGTCATGAAAATGACGGTGCCGATCGGCCGGGCCATGAAGGCCAGCGCGAAGATCATGAAGGAATAGAGGGTGCCGGTCAGTTCGCTCGTGAATGGAAAGACCAGGCGCGGGAAGACGATCACCGAGGCGATCGCGAAGACGAAGAAGTCGAAGAATTCCGAGGTGCGGCCGATGATGACGCCGATGGCGATCTCGCCGGGACTGGCCTGGTCGTGGCCGTGCTCGCCCGAGTGGTCTGCCATTGCGGGGGTCTGTGCCATCGCCATTCGTGCGCCCTTAACGTCCTGAAAACCAAAGCCGACCGCCCGGCAAGGCGCCAAGCGATCCAGCCCTGTCTGGCGCAACATCCCGCACTGCAACATTGGACAAATTGTCCAATGTCCGGATTGCTGCGCCGCAGCTACCCCTTGGCCCCGCAAAAGAAACTCATTCTCATAAGGCTCGGCCCTTGTCCCGTTTCAAGATTCTGGCGCTGCTACCCCTGGCGGTTGCGCTCAGCGGCTGCAACTACGTCGTGCTGGCGCCGGCCGGCGATATCGCAGCGCAGCAGCGCGACCTCGTCATCATCTCCACCGTCCTGATGCTCCTGATTGTCGTGCCCGTGATGGCGCTGACGGTGCTGTTCGCCTGGCGCTACCGCCAGTCCAACACCGAGGCCCGCTACGAGCCGGAATGGGACCACTCGACCAGCCTCGAGCTGGTGATCTGGTCGGCGCCGCTTTTGATCATCGTTTGCCTGGGCGCGCTGACCTGGATGGGCACGCATCTGCTCGACCCCTATCGCACGCTCGGCCGCATCCATGCCGACCGCGCCGTGGACCAATCCAAGGCCCCGCTCGAGGTCGACGTCGTCGCGCTCGACTGGAAGTGGCTCTTTATCTATCCGGACTACGGCGTCGCCACTGTCAACGATCTGGCAGCTCCGGTCGATCGTCCCATCAACTTCCGCATCACCGCGTCCTCGGTGATGAACTCGTTCTACATCCCCGCGCTGGCCGGCCAGATCTACGCGATGCCGGGCATGGAGACCAAGCTCCACGCCGTCGTGAACCACGCCGGCACCTACCGGGGCTTTTCCGCGAACTACAGCGGTGCCGGCTTTTCCGGCATGCACTTCAACTTCCAGGGTCTCGACGACAAGGGCTTTGACGCCTGGATCGCAAGCGCCAAGTCCGGCGGCGGCTCGCTCGGCCGCGCCGAATATCTCCAGCTCGAAAAACCCAGCCAGAACGAGCCGGTGCGGCGCTACGGCACCGTCGATTCCGATCTCTACCGCCTGATCCTCAACATGTGCGTCGAGACCGGCAAGATGTGCCAGAGCGAGATGATGGCAATCGACGCCAAGGGCGGCCTCGGCCATGAGGGCCTGAACAACACGCTGCCGCTGGCCTACGACAAGTACGCCCGCCGCGGCACGGCGCTTGGGCCGGAGCCGACCTTCGTCGCCGGCACCTGCACGTCCGATGCGCCGCAGGGCAGGACCACCGCCTCCATCACGGCGCCTCTCGACACCGCGCCGCTGCTCGGCGCTGGCCTGAAGCGGCCGAGTTTCACGCCGCTGAAGTCCTCGTCCTTCTTCCTCGGACAACGTCCGAAGTCAGATTCGTAAAGAGATCCCGCATGTCTCCTGATCTTCTCAAGCTCATCTTCGGCCGGCTCACCTTCGAATCGCTGCCGCTGCACGAGCCGATCGTCGTCGGCACCTTTGCCGTGGTGGCGACCGGCGGCCTCATCATGTTTGCCGGCCTGACCTATTTCCGCGTCTGGGGTTATCTCTGGAGCGAGTGGTTCACCAGCGTCGACCACAAGCGCATCGGCATCATGTACATGATCCTCGGCATCGTGATGCTGCTGCGCGGCTTCGCCGACGCGCTGATGATGCGGTTGCAGCAGGCCCTCGCCTTCGGCGGCTCGGAGGGCTATCTCAACTCCCATCACTACGACCAGGTCTTCACCGCCCACGGCGTGATCATGATCTTCTTCGTGGCGATGCCGCTGGTCACCGGCCTGATGAACTTCGTCGTGCCGCTCCAGATCGGTGCGCGCGACGTGTCGTTCCCGTTCCTGAACAATTTCAGCTTCTGGATGACGGTCGGCGGCGCGGTGCTGGTGATGGCTTCGCTGTTCATCGGCGAATTCGCCCGCACCGGGTGGCTCGCTTATCCGCCGCTGTCGAACATCGGCTACAGTCCGGATGTCGGCGTCGACTATTACCTATGGGGACTACAGGTCGCGGGCGTCGGAACGACACTGTCCGGCATCAACCTGATCTGCACCATCGTCAAGCTGCGGTGCCCCGGCATGACCATGATGCGGATGCCGGTGTTCACCTGGACCGCGCTCTGCACCAACGTGCTGATCGTCGCTTCCTTTCCGGTTTTGACCGTCGTGCTCGCGCTGCTCTCTCTCGACCGTTACGTCGGCACCAACTTCTTCACGAACGATTTCGGCGGCAGCCCGATGATGTACGTGAACCTGATCTGGATCTGGGGTCATCCCGAGGTCTACATCCTGGTTCTCCCCGCCTTCGGCATCTTCTCGGAAGTGACCTCGACCTTCTCGGGCAAGCGGCTGTTCGGCTACACCTCGATGGTCTACGCCACGGTGGTCATCACCATCCTGTCGTACCTGGTCTGGCTGCACCACTTCTTCACGATGGGGTCGGGCGCCAGCGTCAACTCCTTCTTCGGCATCACCACGATGATCATCTCGATCCCGACGGGCGCGAAGATGTTCAACTGGCTGTTCACGATGTATCGCGGCCGCATCCGCTTCGAGCTGCCGATGATGTGGACGATCGCGTTCATGCTGACCTTCGTGCTCGGCGGCATGACCGGCGTGCTGCTCGCGGTGCCGCCGGCCGACTTCGTCCTGCACAACAGCCTGTTCCTGATCGCGCACTTCCACAACGTGATCATCGGGGGCGTGGTGTTCGGCGCGTTCGCCGGTATCGGCTACTGGTTCCCGAAGGCGTTCGGCTTCAAGCTCGACCCGTTCTGGGGCAAGCTGTCGTTCTGGTTCTGGGTCACGGGTTTCTATCTCGCCTTCATGCCGCTCTATGTGCTCGGCCTGATGGGTGTGACCCGCCGCCTCCGCGTGTTCGACGATCCGAGCCTGCAGATCTGGTTCATCGTCGCCGGCATTGGCGCCTTCCTGGTCTTCCTTGGCATCCTCTCGATGCTGATGCAGTTCGCAGTCAGCTTCCTCAGGCGCGAGCAGCTCAAGGACGTCACCGGCGATCCCTGGGATGCGCGTACGCTGGAATGGGCGACCTCCTCGCCGCCGCCGGCCTACAACTTCGCCTTCACTCCTGTCGTTCACGACAATGACGCGTGGTGGGACATGAAGAGGCGCGGTTATCAGCGCCCGCTCACCGGGTTCAAGCCGATCCACATGCCCAGCAGCACCGGCACCGGCATCATCCTCGCCGGCCTTGCCACCGCGATGGGATTCGGCCTGATCTGGTACATCTGGTGGTTGGCCGCCGCGAGCTTCATCGCGATGCTCGCCGTTGGCATCGGTCACACCTTCAACTATCACCGCGATTTCGACATTCCGGCCGAGGACGTCATCCGGGCCGAGGACGCGCGCACCAAACTGCTCGCCGGAGCCAAGTAAATGACTGTCGCTGTCAATCCCACGCAAACCGGCGAGCCGGTGTTCTACCTCGCCGACGAACACCCGCATCCGGAAGGCTACAGCACCTCGCTCGGCTTCTGGATCTACCTGATGAGCGACTGTCTCATCTTCGCGATCCTGTTCGCCACCTTCGGCGTGCTCGGCGGCAACTACGCCGCCGGTCCGGCGCCGAAGGATTTGTTCGAGCTGCCGCTGGTCGCGGTGAACACCTCGATGCTGTTGCTATCGTCGATCACGTATGGTTTTGCGATGCTGACGATGCAGCAGAACAAGATCGCCCAGACCCAGATCTGGCTGGCGATCACCGGCCTGTTCGGCGCCGCGTTCATCGGCATCGAGCTGTCGGAGTTCGCCCACATGATCCATGAAGGCGCGACGCCGCAGCGCAGCGCCTTCCTGTCCGCCTTCTTCACCCTGGTCGGGACGCACGGCCTGCACGTCAGCTGCGGCCTGATCTGGCTGGTGACCCTGATGGTGCAGGTCTGGAAGTTCGGCCTGATCGAGGCCAACCGCCGCCGCCTGATGTGCCTGTCGATGTTCTGGCACTTCCTGGACGTGGTCTGGATCGGTGTCTTCACCTTCGTCTATCTCCTGGGAGTTCTGCGATGAACACCGATACTCACGTCGCCCACGCGGACGATCATCACCATGGTGACGGCCATGCCAACGCGCACGGCTCGTTCTCGACCTACATGCTCGGCTTCGTGCTCTCGGTCGTACTCACCGCGATCCCCTTCTGGCTGGTGATGAGCGGCGCGCTTCCGAGCAAGCAGATCACCGCGCTCGTGATCATGGCCTTCGCGGTCGTGCAGATCGTCGTGCACATGATCTACTTCCTGCACATGAACACGACGTCCGAGAACGGCTGGAGTATGATGGCGCTGATCTTCACCATCGTCATGGTGGTGATCGCCCTGTCCGGTTCGCTGTGGGTGATGAACCATCTCAACAGCAACATGATGCCGATCCACCAGATGAACGGGATGAAATGAACGAAATCCGGACCGAGACGAGCAAGGCAAACGGGGCGCGCCGCGACGCTGCGCACCCGTCCTTGTGGCTCACGGTCCTCTCGCTCGCGGCCATTGCACTTCTGATCGCGCTCGGCGTCTGGCAGATCGAACGCCGCGCCTGGAAGCTGGCGCTGATCGACCGCGTCGAGCAGCGCGTTCATGCCCCGGCCCAGCCGATCCCCTCGCCGGCGGCATGGCCGACCGTCTCCGCCGCAAACGACGAATACAGGCATGTCAGCGTCAGCGGCCGTTTCATGCATGACCGCGAGACGCTGGTTCAGGCCGTCACCGAGGAAGGCCCGGGCTATTGGGTGCTGACACCGCTTCGGCGTAGCGACGGCACGCTGGTCCTGGTCAACCGTGGCTTCGTGCCGTCCGACCGGCGCGACGCGTCGACGCGCCGGGACGGCAATCCGGACGGCCAGGTCGAGATCACCGGCCTCTTGCGCATCACGGAGCCAAAAGGCGGATTCCTCAGGACCAACGTGCCTGAGCACAATCGCTGGTACTCGCGGGATGTTGCCGCGATTGCGGCGGCACGCGGCCTCGACCATGTCGCGCCCTTCTTCGTCGATGCCGACGCTGGATCACAATCCGGCGGCGGCCCAATCGGCGGATTGACCGTGATCAGCTTTCCCAATAACCACCTGATCTACGCGCTGACGTGGTTTGCCCTGGCTTTCATGCTAGCCGGCAGACTTATCGTCACATTCGGCGGCGGGCTGTTCCGCCGCAGGAAGCCCTGGAGCGGCTTCGTCCACGAAGCGGCCGACGGCTCCGATGCCGACGCCCGCAGGACGGGATCAGATGCTGGAACGATCGTCGAGCCCACCTGACGACGGAAGAACGCATGTCGCCGTCACGCTGCAATCGCAGGCGGACGCGCGCAGCGAGCTGATCGGCGCTGCGCCGACCGACGACGAGACCAACCGCAAGAACATGGCGCTGCTGATCCAGCTGCGCTGGACCGCAGTGGTCGGCCAGATCGTGACCATCGGCGGCGTGCATGTCTGGCTCGGCATTCCCCTGCCTCTCACCCGCATGGGCGCGGTGATCGGCGCACTGATATTTCTTAACGTCTCCAGCCTGGTGTGGGTGCGCCATCGCGCCGCGATCACCAACAACGAGCTGCTGGTCGCCCTGATGCTGGACGTCGCTGCGCTGACCGCGCAGCTCTATCTCAGCGGCGGCGCCACCAATCCCTTCACCTCGCTGTTCCTGCTCCAGGTGACGCTGGGCGCGGTGCTGCTCGATGGCCGCTCGACCTGGTCGCTGGTCGCGCTGACCTGCGCGAGCTTCGTCTGGCTGACCGTCGCCTATCGGCCGCTCGATCTGCCGCCGAACCCGCTGAGCGAGACCTATACGCTCACGGTTGCCGGCATGCTGCTGGGCTTCGTGCTCAACGCCGTGCTGCTGGTGGTGTTCGTCACCCGCATCAACAGGAATTTGCGCGAGCGCGACGCGCATCTGGCGGCGCTGCGCCAGCATGCCGCCGAGCAGGATCATATCGTGCGCATGGGCCTGCTCGCCTCCGGCGCGGCTCACGAGCTCGGGACGCCGCTCGCCTCGCTCTCGGTCATCCTCGGCGATTGGCGCCGCATGCCCGACCTTGCCGCCGATCAGGAGCTGGCCGAGGACCTCGCGGAGATGGAGACCTCGCTGCAACGCTGCAAGTCGATCGTGACAGGCATTCTGGTGTCGGCGGGCGAAGCACGCGGCGAAGGATCGTCGCCGACGACGGTGGCGGCTTTCGTCACGGCGCTGGTGGAAGAGTGGCGCGACGCGCGCTCGGCGCGCACGCTGTATTTCGTCAACACCTTCGGCGAAGACGTCGCGATCGCCTCAGACGTCGCGCTGAAACAGGTGATCTTCAACGTGCTCGACAACGCCTACGAGGTCTCGCGCGACTGGGTCGAGCTCGTTGCCGAGCGCGAGGGCGATAATCTCGTGCTGTCGATCAGCGATCGCGGCCCCGGCTTTGCGCCGGAGATGCTGGCACAGCTCGGAAAGCCCTATCAGTCGAGCAAGGGCCGCGCCGGCGGCGGGCTCGGCCTGTTCCTGGTGGTGAATGTGGTGCGCAAGCTTGGCGGCAGCGTGACTGCCGAGAACCACAGGAAGCGCGGCGCCACGGTCCGCCTCACGCTGCCGCTCGCCACGCTCGCGATCGGAGGCAGCTTTGACGCCTGACCGTTCGCTCATCGTCGTCGAGGACGATGCCGGCTTCGCCCGCACCCTCAAACGTTCGTTCGAGCGCCGCGACTACGAGGTCGTGCTCGCCGCCTCGATCGAGGACGTGCGGAAAGTTCTGGAGGAGCGATCGTTCGGCTATGCCGTCGTCGACCTCAAGCTCGGCGGCGCCTCGGGGCTCGCCTGTGTCGAACTCTTGCACACGCACGATCCGGAGATGTTGATCGTGGTGCTGACGGGCTTCGCCAGCATTTCCACCGCGGTCGAGGCCATCAAGCTCGGCGCATGCCACTATCTCGCCAAGCCGTCGAACACCGACGACATCGAGGCCGCCTTCAACAAGGCCGCAGGCAATGCCGAGGTTGCGCTCGACGCCCGGCCGACATCGATCAAGACGCTGGAATGGGAACGCATCCACCAGACCCTGATCGAGACCGATTTCAACATCTCGGAAGCGGCAAGACGGCTCGGGATGCACCGGCGGACGCTGGCGCGGAAGCTCGAGAAGCGGCCGGTGAAGTGAGGTTGGTTAACTTTGTAGGGTGGGTTAGCGAAGCGTAACCCACCACTTCTTTGCGGCAGCATCGTGGGTTACGCCTTCGGCTAACCCACCCTACGGACCGAGCAGGATCATCCGGCGCCCCAAACAAAAAGCCCGGCCAAACGGCCGGGCTTTTGATCTGTTGCGATCGACGCGCGAGCCGCTTACGCGGCCTCGTCGGCGACCGTGGCTCCGCCCTCGGTCTCGTCGCTATCGCCCTCGGCGTCGGCTTCGCCTTCGGCGGCTTCGGACTTGGCGCCGGTGCGACGCGGGCTCTTGGCGAGCTGGGCTTCGATCTCCTTGACCGCTTCGGTCTCGGTCGAGTGCTGCACCACCGCGATCTCGCGAGAGAGACGGTCGAGCGCGGCTTCATAGAGCTGGCGTTCGCTGTAGGACTGCTCGGGCTGCGATTCGGAGCGATAGAGGTCGCGCACGACTTCCGCGATCGCGACGATGTCGCCCGAGTTGATCTTCGCTTCGTATTCCTGGGCGCGGCGCGACCACATGGTGCGCTTGACGCGGGCACGGCCCTTGAGGGTCTCGAGCGCACGCTTCACCAGCGCGGGCTCGGACAGCTTGCGCATGCCGACATTGGCGACCTTGGCGGTCGGCACGCGCAGCGTCATCTTGTCCTTGATGAAGTTGATGACGAACAGCTCGAGCTTCGCGCCGGCAATCTCCTGCTCCTCGATGGCCAGGATCTGGCCGACGCCGTGGGCGGGATAGACGACGAATTCGTTGGCCTTGAAGCCCTGACGCTGGGTCACGACCTTCTTTTCCTCGACCTTCGGCGCAACAGCCGCGGGCTTCACGGCCGGCTTGGCGGCAGCGACGGGAGCCTTGGCAGGAGCAGCCGCAACAGGAGCCTTTGGCGCGGCGGGCTTGGCAGCGGGAGCCTTGGCAGCGGGCGTCTTGGCAACAGCGGGCTTGGCGGCAGGCTTGGCGGCAACAGGCTTGGCAACGGTCGCTTTCGCGGCCGGCTTGGCAGTCTTGTTAGGCATTGCGCTTCTTTTGTTCTTCGAGGACTTTGCAGCCGGCGCCTTAGTCGCGGTCCGACCCTTGGATGCGCTACGGCTGGCCGCGGCGACTTTCTTGGCGTCCTTATGGGAAGCCTTCGCTGAAGTACTCTTTTTACGCGTTTTCTGTGACACAGCCTGCGCGCGGAAACTGCCACGCCCCTGTTCGACATTTGGTTTCACGGGAACCCAACGGGGCCGACGGGGCTAACCAGGGTTCGGCTCAATGTGCCCAATATAGCACATTTCCCGCAAAAATCAATGATTTAGGGGTCTTAAGGGCTGGTTTTCGGCGGTAACGCCGCTAATAGGGTTAAGTTTGACCCGAATTAGTCGCCGGAGCCGGGGTTCGCGGAGAAATACTTGTCGAACTTGCCCTCCATGCCGTCGAAATCCTTGGCGTCGGCAGGTGATTCTTTCTTCTGGGTGATGTTCGGCCAGCTCTTGGCGTAGTCGGCGTTGACCGTGAGCCACTTTTCCAGGCCCGGTTCCGTGTCCGGCTTGATGGCATCGGCGGGACATTCCGGCTCGCACACGCCGCAATCGATGCACTCGTCAGGATGGATGACGAGCATGTTCTCGCCCTCGTAGAAACAATCGACCGGGCAGACCTCGACGCAGTCGGTGTACTTGCACTTGATGCACGCTTCAGTGACGACGTAAGTCATCCAACGCTCCGAAAAGCTCTTTTAAAAGTCGCGGCTTGCGTAGCGCGGATGGCCCGGCGCCGCAAGCTCAGGAACGGCCGATCATGACGGCTTTATGCGCTTGATCGACCAAGAAATGAATTCAAAGCGCAATTAATTGCGCTGAGAATTCGGATGGCCTTCACCGAAGCTCTTCGTAGAGCACACGGGCCGAGGCGGCATCGCCGCGGCGTTCGTTGAAGGCGGTGACTTTCAAGACGCGCACAGTGCGATCGAGCGCGATGGTGAGCACGTCGCCGATCTTGATCGCATGCCCCGGCGATTTCTCGCGTGCACCGTTGACGCGAACATGGCCGGACTCGACAAGCTCGGCAGCGGAGGTGCGCGCCTTCACCACCCGCGCGTGCCATAGCCATTTGTCGATGCGCTGCCGCTCGGTCGTGACCCTATTCCCTCTGACGCGTTTTCTTCACGCGAACCGCTCCGCACTTCGCTTGAAAACGCTGTGCTACTCCTTACGCCCGGACAGCTGCTCCTTTAGCGCAGCGAGTTTTGCAAACGGCGAGTTCGGATCGACAGGACGATCGCGTTCGCGCGGATTGGCGCTCGATGCATAGGGACGCAGCGAGGGTCCGCCCTGGCGGTCGCGGCCCTTGTCGCGGTCGCGGCCACGGTTGTCGCGACCCTTGTCGCGATCACCGCCACCAAACTTGCCCTTGTTGCGATCCTTGTTGTCGCGGTCCTTGTTGCCGCCATTCTTGCCCTCGAAGCGGCGGTTCTTGTCGTCGCGTCCCTCGGGCCGCGGCGCAGCTTCGGCGCCACCTTCGCGCGGCTTGCGGAAGTCCCTGCCGCCGTCGCGACCAGAATCGCGGCGATGACCGCCGCCATGGCGATGACGCTCACCGCGCTTCTCGCCGTCGGCGGCAGGCTGGGCTTCGCCTTCGGCAGGCGCAGCGCCGGCTTCAGCAGTCGCCTGCGGACGCGGCTGGTGATGACGCTGGTTGCGGTGGCGCTCGTGGCGCGGCTTGCGATCGTCGTGACGGCCGGCGGGACGCCAGACCTCGATGAGCTCGGGCTCAGCGGGCGTGGCCGCGGCCTCCACAGGTGCTGCCGCATCGGCCGACGCAGCGGCTTCGGCTGCCGCAGTCTCTGCAGGCGCGATTTCGGCAGGCGCGGTTTCAGCAGCTTCAACGAGTGCCGCAACCTCTTCCGCAGGTGGCGCAATGCCGGGAGCGTCTTCCGGCGTGACGGAAGCCTCAAGCGCCGGCTCGTCGTGCGCGGGCTCGTCGTGCTGCTCCATGCCGGGCGCGTCTTCGACGGTCACAGGCTCGGCGGCGGCTTCGATCGCGGTTTCCGCAGGCACTGCGGCGTCCTCGACCGGCGTTTCGGTTGCGGGTGCCTCTTCGCTGGAGGCTTCAGCAACAGGCGTCTCGGCAACAGGCGCGGCCGGCTTCGCCGGCAGCGGCGGGCGCTTGTCCATGCGATAGCCGAGCGCACGCAGCACGGAGGCAAAATCTTCGCCGGCCGAACCGGTGAGCGAGGTCATTGCCTGCGTCACCACGAAGCTGCGGCCGTCGAACGCACCGGCGGGCTTTTCGCCGGACGCGTTCTCGCGCCAGGCCAGCGCCGGACGGATCAGATCGGCCAGGCGCTCCAGGATGTCGACGCGGACGGCGCGCTCGCCGGCCTGCTTGTAGCCGAGCACGCGATAGGCGTCGCGCGGCAGCTGCTTGTCGACCGGGAACGAGGTGCGGCCGGAGCTCGCCAGATGCTGCGCGCCCGACAGCGCGGAGGGATCGACATTGTCCTGCTTCAGCGCCCAGAGCAGCGCGGCCAGAGCACGCCCGGCCGGCTTGAGCAGGCCGGGGAAATAGAGGTGATAGGCGCCGAAGCGGACGCCATATTTGCGCAAGGTCGCGCGCGAGGGCTGGTCGAGGTCCTTCAGCTCGTTGGCGATCTTCGGGCGCTCCAGCACGCCGAGCGCCTCGACGAGCTGATAGGCGATGCCGCGGGCGATGCCGGTGACGTCCTCGGCCTTGCTGAGCTCGAACAGCGGCCCGAGCAGCTTTTCGATATGCGTCTTGAGCCAGAGCTCGAGCCGGGCCTGCACCTTGTCTCGAGGGGCGCCCGTGAGGCGTTCGTCGGAGATGATGCGGATGCGCGGATGCAGCGCGTCCTCTGCGGCAGACAGCCGCGCCACGGCATCGCCGGTCCAGCGGATGATGCCTTCCGAGGTCAGCACGAACTGCTCGTCCGGCGCATTGCCCAGTTTTTCGGCGCGCGCGTTGATCTCGCCGGCGAGCACGGCCTGCGCTGCAGCCTGCAACGCTTTCGCATCGGAGCCGGCTTCCGCCGCATCCGGTGCAAAGGTGAAGCCATCGAGGCGGCCGATGACATGGCCTTCGACGATGACTTCGCCGGTCTTGCCGATTTCCGTATTCAAGCTCGTGTTCTCCCGCAGGCGGCGCATCAATACACTGGTCCGGCGATCAACGAAACGCTCAGTCAAGCGTTCATGGAGCGCATCCGATAATTTATTTTCGACCTCGCGGGCGATCCCCTGCCAGCGTTCGGGGTCTTTCAGCCAGTCGGGGCGGTTGGCGACGAAGGTCCAGGTGCGAATCTGCGCGATCCGGGCCGACAGCGTGTCGATATCGCCGTCGACGCGGTCGGCCTGGTCGATCTGGGTCCTGAACCAGGCGTCGGGGATGCATCCCTTCCGCATCAGGAAGCCGTACAGCGTCGTCACCAGCTCGGCATGGGCGGCCGGCGACAGTTTTCGATAATCCGGGATTTGGCAGGCCTCCCACAGCCGTTCCACCGCATCCTTGCCATGCGCGACATCGCGCACCTCGGCGTCGCGGGCGGCGTGGTCGAGCACGCGCATGTCCTCGGCGATCGGCGCGCGGGTCAGCGCCTCATGGCCGGGGGCTAGGTTCAGCGAGACCTGGAGCGCGCCGAGGGAAGCGAAATCCAGCTTCGAATTGCGCCATTGCAAAACCTTCACGGGGTCGAAGGTGTGGTTCTGCAGCGCATTGACGAGCTCGGGCTCGAACGGTGCGCAGCGGCCGGTGGTGCCGAAGGTGCCGTTGCGGGTGGCGCGGCCGGCGCGGCCGGCGATCTGGCCGAATTCGGACGGCGTCAGGCGGCGGAACTGATAGCCGTCGAACTTGCGGTCGGAGGCGAAGGCGACGTGGTCGACGTCGAGATTGAGCCCCATGCCGACGGCGTCGGTGGCGACGAGGTAATCGACCTCGCCGTTCTGGAACATGGCAACCTGCGCGTTGCGGGTGCGCGGCGAGAGCGAGCCCAGCACCACGGCGGCGCCGCCATGCTGGCGGCGGATCAGCTCGGCGATGGCGTAGACCTCGTCGGCCGAGAAGGCGACGATGGCGGTGCGGCGCGGCTGCCGCGTGATCTTGCGGTCGCCGGCGAATTCCAGCTGCGACAGACGCGGCCGCGTGATCATGGAGACGCCCGGCAGCAGCCGCTCGATAATCGGCCGCATGGTCGCAGCGCCCAGCAGCAGCGTCTCGTCGCGGCCGCGGCGGTTGAGGATACGATCAGTGAAGACGTGGCCGCGTTCCAGATCAGACGCGATCTGCACCTCGTCGACGGCGAGGAACGAGACGTCGAGATCCCGCGGCATCGCCTCGACGGTCGAGACCCAATAGCGCGGCGCTTTCGGCTTGATCTTCTCCTCGCCGGTCACGAGCGCGACGGCGTCGGGGCCGACCCTTGCTGCGATCTTGTTGTAGACCTCGCGCGCCAGCAGACGCAGCGGCAGCCCGATCATGCCGGAGGGATGCGCGAGCATCCGCTCGATGGCGAGATGGGTCTTGCCGGTGTTGGTGGGACCGAGCACCGCAGTGACGCCGGCGCCGGGAAGCCGCTCGGAAGCGAAGGGGGAGGAGGAAAAAGGCATCTGGGGGATTAGGTAATGGCGATTGGGGCGAATGTCAGTGCTGTTTTGGGGCGGTGGCGCGAAGGGCCTGGAAGTCACCCGGCTTCGGCTTCTCCGCCGTCATGCCCCGGGGGGGGGGGGGGGGGCCCCCCCCCCCCGCGGCGGCCCGGCCCCCCCCCCCCCCGGGGCGGGCGGGCGGGGGGGGGGGGACGCGGGGGGGGCGCCCACCCGGGGGGG
>NZ_JBVVPN010000031.1:20881-57517 GCF_055811035.1 Bradyrhizobium sp. MI1.10 | reverse complement strand
GGCGGCGCGCGGGCGCGCGGGGGTGGCGGGGGGCACCCCGGGCGGGGGGGGGGCCCCCCCCCCCCCCCCCCGCCGGGGGGTTGGGGTACCCCCGGGACACCCCGGGCGATGACACCAAGAGTGTGGGAGCATTCTCCCCGAACCTCGCGCAACTGTCTCACTTTGCGACGCTTTTCCCGTTGGCTTTAAGCTTCGGAACGAGTTGAGAACGAATCGCGGCCGAATCGCTGACTCCCCCTTGAGTCCTGTTCCGTTCTCGCAAGATGTCGCGGGAGGCTTATTGGGTTCGCACTAGATGGAGTTTTGGCCCGCCGCACAAGCGACGTTTCGATGGCGGATTCGTTAAAGCTGGGGATGGCGCGGAGTCGAATCAGAATCGGGGAGGAGTCAAATGGATTCCCTGCTCTCGACCCGCTCCAAACAAAAAGTGCGAAAACAACCCCATGCACAGTAGGCATGTCATTGAAATCATTCACATTTATTTTTGCCAAAAAGGGAGGTTCAGCGCGGGACGCCCGGCCTACTGCGTCTTCGCGATCCTGGGCGGCTGGGCCGTGGTGATGAAGCTGGTCGCCTCCAGCATGGCCGGCCCGAGCGGGGTCGGCACTTTCAGCCAGAACGGCACCAGGATGCGCGTGCCGGCGATCGGCGCGAACGCGACCTCGATATTGCGCTGGGCGGCGAGATATTTGATCACGGGGCGGTCGGGAATGTAGCCGGCGATGGGCACGAAGTAGAGCGAGCAGACCACGACCTGGCCGTGATAGCCCTTCTCCGCCTTGACGTTCTCCATGCGCTTGAAATCGAGCTTGAGCTCGTAGCGCATGCGGCCGTCGAACACGGCGGCGCTGCCGTGGCAGGCGTCCGCCGACAGCACGTCGCCGGTGCCTGATACGCGCACCAGCGAGGCCGTCATCGGGTCCCAGACGCCGCGGCGATGCGCATCGGTGACGACGATGCGGTCGGGATCGACCGGCGGCTCCGGCAGGATGGCAAAATCCTTCACATTGCCCTTGTCGAGCGTGATGCGGATCTCTTCGGTCTTCTTCGAGGTGGTGGTGGAGGCCTGGTAGCCGGTCGCCACCAGCGCGCCGTTGACGACGCGGCCCTGCGAGGCGCCGGTGCCCGACCCGCCCGCGAACGATTTCAAGAGCCCCGAGGTGCCGCCGGAGGCCGCGGCCGCGAACACATCGTCCTGGATGTCGATGTTCCAGGCGCCTCGGCCTACGGGAATGCCCGACAACGTCGCCTCGTATTGCGCCTCGAGCTTGCCCTGCGCCGCCGCGGGCTCCGCCGCCCACGCCAAAACCAGCCCGCCAAGGGCCGCCATGACCCAGCGTCCCGCAGAGCGCGGATGACTTGCGCGTGGATTCCTTGCGCGCCGCTCCGCTGAGCGCAGCTCATTTGGGCGCAGCTCATTTGGACGCAGACTTGGCGCAAGATGAGGCGTTGTGAGCACGAAACAATCCAATCGGGGCGCGAACGGTTGTTACTTAAGCCAAAAACCGCGCCAAGCAATGCGTCCGGGCCTATCCGCGTCCGGAACTCCACTGGACTCTTCGGGCGCGAATACGCCCTTTATGTGATGGTAAGGCGCGATAATCATTGCCGTTTTGGTGATCGGGGCGGGTCAGAACCGCGCACCTCACCCCGCCACCTCCACCGCCGTCATGCCCCGCCTTTTGCGCACTGGGGCGGGGCATCCAGTACGCCGCGGCCCCTCTGGTCAGCCGCGCCGTCTCGGAGTACTGGATCGCCCGGGCGAGCCGGGCGATGACACCTACCTTGGAGCACGAAACCCGCCCCAAAACCTTGACGTCCCGCCGCTTCCCCCCTATACGTCCGCCCGCTCCCTGCAAGGACAGAGAATTTGCCCGTGGCGCCCCGAATGGCGGCCGCACATCGTTGGGAAAGATTGAGGATTTTGCCATGTCTCGCCGCTGCGAATTGACGGCCAAGGGCCCCCAGGTCGGCCACACGGTCAGCCACTCCAACATCAAGACCAAGCGCCGCTTCCTGCCGAACCTGGTCAACGTGACCTTCATCAGCGAAGCACTGGGCCGCAACGTGCGCCTGCGCGTCTCCACCAACGCGATCAAGAGCGTCGACCACAATGGCGGCCTCGATCCCTTCCTGCTCAAGGCCAAGGCCGCCGTGCTGTCGCCGCGCGCCCTCGAGCTGAAGCGCGCCATCCAGAAGAAGGTCGGCCCTGCTCCCGCGCCGGCGAAGAAGGCGAGCTAAGAATTTTCGATTGGGCGAGGGCTTGCGTCGCGAGGCGTAGGCTTAGCTGGAAGAGTTTTGCGTGACGGCCGGATCGGAAGATCCGGCCGTTTTTGTTTTTGCCGCGGCGCAACGCGCTGAATTCCCGCGAACATAATTGGTATTAGCTTCCACAAGTTGTTGACTACATGATCCGCAACTACCATCGTGCTCAAACTTTGAACTTTAGCTCAATTGCATTTTCGCTCCGCTCTTTTCCGGCTTAGCCGCCCCTCAATTATTTCACGAGATGTCTGTGGCGCGCCTTACGAAAGCAGATATCGAGAAGACGTTATTGGCAGGCGACAGCCTGTCTTTCGCAGATGCAAGCGGAAGCCAGGCGGCATTGCAACTTACGACGCCAACGCAACGGCGCCTCTTCGAATATCTTCTCGGTTCGAGCGTGCGCCTACCAACTTCGCTTCCTGCCGAATTCATCGCAGGTCTCCAGAAAGCGCTTGAGGCAACGCACGATCCGGCCATACAAGCAGCAACTGCGAGCCATACTCCTCTTGGATCGGCCGGGCCTTGGAAACTTTCGTTGATCGAGGCGGAGGGTTTCGGAGGGTTGAATACGTGGCAATCCTCCCCGCCTGGAAGACTGTTAGCTCAATTCAATCTGCACTAAGTATTCAAGCAGTAGCGTCGCTCGAAGTTGCAATTAACACGGCCAGATCAAGCCTAGATGAAGCCTTAGTTCTTCTTCGAAAATCGCAACTGGACACAAAGTTTCAGCTAAAGGCGATCGGCGCTCATTGGCATGAAGAGAACCTTGGTGGCATTGTCGCTGACTGCCCGCTCTGCAGTACTCCCCTTTCGGATCTGGTACTGAAAGCTGAATTAGAGGAGCTTAGAAAGTCGGGAGACGCCGCAAAGCGCGGCGCTCGACCGAAAGGAAGGTTTGCGCGTTCAAGCTAATTTCTCCGCTGATTTAAGTGTGGATGCCACAGTCGTCGCGAACACATCATGGATAAGAGCCGTGCTTTGGGCGTTCGTCTTTGCTCTACGAGAGGAACTGGTCGAGCAATTCGGAAGAGACTGTTTGCCCCTGATGATGTTTGACGATCCTCAATCGACATTTGATGATTTTCATCGCTCCCGATGGGCGAACTACATCGCCAAACTTCAACATGAAAGCAGCAGCATTCAAATCGTAATCACAACACACGATATAGGCTTCGTGGATTTGATTAAGATGGACGGTGTAACGGGACGGGACGGCCTTCTGATTGCATGTGGGCCTCGTTCAGATCGCGCTGCGGTTTTGGAAGGTGCAAAGATCGATAGAGCATGGGCCATTGCCAACACCGAGAAGACCCCAAAAGCAGCGCAAGATTACTTGGCTGATGTACGCGAGTACGCAGAAGGGCTTCTGAAGACGATAGTAAGGGGCCGCGATGGCGATGTCCGAATGATGGCGCTGGGCGATCTGCGTGACTTGCTTGAGCGATCAAACAAAGCCGGTCTCACTCCTTGGGATGCTCCCGTCATTGGGACGGTATTGGCCTTGATTCGCAAGGGCAGCCCTGAAACCAGCTATATTGAGGGCCCTCATCATACGACCGGCCGACAGTTCGGCATGCAGGAGGCCGTAGCCGTCCGCACTCTGTGGAAGAAGCTTGGTCCGGCGATTGAGGGCGCCTATCGCACGATCCGTGACTATCGTAAGCTTCACGGCGGAATGGAGTTTCTTTTTTCAACCCCCGCGACTGTTGAGATGCCGGAAGGTCATCAGGCCGCCGTTCGTACCATTCCACTGAAAATACTTGGGCGCGCAGCGGCGCTCAGCGACGGTCGGGCTGCAGACGGCACAATCGACATGAGCGAATTTAAATCAGTCGAACAGATTGGGATTACGCTCGGGAAGCATTCTGCGTTTCGACTGACCGCCACGACGCTCGAACCTGTCGCACGAGTAGGCGACATCTTGATCACAAGAGAATATGGCGAGGTTTCCAATCGGTCGCTTGTTGTGGCTCGATTCGACGACCGACTACTTGCGCGACGACTCGAAATTTCTGACAACGTTAGCAACGTCGCAGCTCTTACGGCTCAAGCCGTCAACCCTCGTGAGATCGCCGCTCCGGTGGTAACGCACCGGGGATCTCTCGACGTGCGAAAAATTGTAGGGGTCCTCTTCGAGAAACGTAGCTCTTCGGCGGTATTGCAGACCAGCAGAAACGAGATATGCGATTGTGGAGGCCAGGCAGCGCTGACATACCTTGCGAAGACCGCGCTGGGTATCGTTGAGGTCGAAGGCAAAAGCGCTGAACCTTTAGCCCTCGACGGTCAGTACTTGATCGTGCAAGACGCTCTTACGTCGCAAGCAGCCATCAGTGCTCAAGATGGAAGACCTGTCATTGTCGAAGATTCGAATGGCACGCATTACTTCAAACGTCTCCGTCTCCAGCCGGATGGAGGTGCAGTACTTGAGAGCCTGCATAGTGGGGGCGAATATTGGCCAATTGTGCTAAGTCCAATTGGTTCGGAAAAGAATTGCTTACAAAAGCTATGGCCGGTTGCCGGCGTTCTCTTCGAGTTGCCTGGAAAGCCCGTCTAGGGCTGACCTAGTTGAGGCCAGTGTCATCACAAGCTTTTAGTGAGGCATCGCTCTTAACTTCATCTTCCAGCCGGCCTTGGCGCTGCAATGCTAGTATCGCAGCGATGTATCATTGGAGCGATCCCCCTACCCCCGAAAATCAATGCTCCGCAGCACGATCCCCGGCGGCGTGCCCTCGAACTCGGTTGCCTGATATTTGCGTCCGGTGCAGGCTTCGATGCGCTCGCGCAGGCGGGTGAATTGCTCCTCGCGCTCGCTGGGCCTGGCGCGCGGGCCGCGTTCGAGGTCGTCCATGGCGGAGGTCGAGATCGCGCAGGCGATCTCCTTACTGCCGTCCTGCATCGAGAACTGGACGATGCCGCGGTCCTGGTCGTGGGCGATGAAGCGGCTGCTGGTGAGCGTCATGGGGTACTCCTTTGGCGTCCGCGCGTCGTGCACTGGGGGCGCCGGTCAGCGAAGCACGCTGTGGCGCAAGCGTGCAAAACAATGCACTTCGGTGGTTATGGGTCCTGGCTTTCGCCAGGACGACGCCTGTGTTTGCGAGCGCTGCGTTATCGCGCCACGAGTTGGTCGCCTTCAGCCGTCGCCGTTGAGCCTTGCGAAATCGTCGAACAGCGCGGCGACCAGCGCCCGGTGGCGGGTGTCCTCGGTGGGCAGGCTGGCGGCATAGAGGTTGAGCAGATGGCGGGCCTTCACGGCGGCCTCCGGCCAGGACGTGGCGGGCACCGACATCATGCGGTTTTCGAGTTCGGCCTCGCGCTCGCGCAGCTCCCTGACCTGGGCCTCGACATCGGCCAGCGCGCGGCGCAGATCGGTTGCCTTCTGGGCGGCCATGCCGCGGTGGCTGTCGAGATCGACCGGGATGTCAGTCATTTCAGGCACTCGCGTCGATACGTTGGGCGTCCGCCAGGTCGACCGAGCCGATCGACAGCATCTCCGTCGCACCGCGCACGCCCTCGGAGGGCACGGTGATCATGGTGGCGACGCGGCGATAGGACGCGAAGGACAGGCCCTCGATCATCTCCTCGTCGGTGACGACCTCATAAGCGCCGGCCGGCAATTCGCGTTCGAGGCCGCGGATGTGGAATGGATGCTTGAAGGTGATGGTTTCTCGCCGCGAGCGGATGGTCATGCGCGCCTGCCTTTCGCAAAGAAGGGGCCCCAACCGACGCCAGCCGTGGCGAACCATGCGCTTGTTACCCGGCAATAGCCAGCTTTATGTCAGCGCGGGCCGGGACTTAAGCTGCAAGCGCGACACTCGCGCGCGGCGTTTTAGTCCTCGCCATCGGCAGGGCGCGGGCGTACGCTCGACCACGTCAGCGCAGCTCACGCAATTGCCGCGCGTCGATGTTGCGCTGCATCTTTCGCGCCTCGTGTGCGCGGCGGCGATCTTCAATGGCTCGGGCGGAGGCGTCTCGTCGTCATGCCCAGCGACCATTGCAGCGCCGATCTCGTACGCGGACGAACTCGAAACCCAGGAGGAGACGACGTCATGGCCAAGGGACAACAACGCAGCAACCGCGAGACCAAGAAGCCGAAAAAAGACAAGATCAAGACCAGCGCCGCAGCGCCCAGCCGCAAGGATGCGGCGTGGCAGCCGGAGATCGGGCAGGGGAAGAAGAAGTAGCGGCGAGGCCTCTTTCACAACGGCGGGGCTCTCGCATAGGACGCTCAGCGGCGCCTGAGCGAGCGCCTCGTCCTTCGAGACGACCGCTTCGCGGTCTCCTCAGGATGAGGCTTGGCTGCACTCATGTGCGTTGAAATGCTACCGCACACTCATCCCTCATCCTGAGGGCCCGCCGCAGGCGGGCGTCTCGAAGGATGGCCACAGTCGAACTTCCGGCCATACATCTCCTTCTCCCCGCTCTTTTCCGCTATACTCGCCCGGGTAGCATCAGCGGGAGGGGTATCCTGTGGAGCACGAGCGCAACGCCGACCACACATCCGAGCCGAAGAATCTCGTCATCTGCTGTGACGGCACCGGCAACGAGATTTCCGAAAACATCTCCAACGTCCTGAAGCTGTATCGCTGCCTGCGCAAGACCGACAAGACGCGGCCGCGGCAGATGGTGTTCTACGATCCCGGGGTCGGCACGGTGACCGAGCCGTCGACGTGGCACCGCTGGAAAGCCAACATCAATCTGGTGCTGGGGCTCGCCACCGGCTACGGGCTCGATGACAACACGCTGTCGGCCTATTGCTTCCTGGTCGAGCACTACGCGCCGGGCGACAGGATCTACCTGTTCGGCTTCTCGCGCGGCGCCTATACCGTGCGCGTGCTGGCGGGGCTGATCCACAAGATCGGCCTGATCTCGCCGGAGCAGGCCAACCTCGCAGGCAGTGGCCTCGTCGCCTACAAGCAATATTCCGGCACCGGGCGCGGCAACGATGTCAGCGACCTCGTCGATGAGGGTTTTGACGACAGCGGGCCGCTGCCGAAAAACAAGTTCGATCTCGCCGCCCAGTTCGCACGCATCACCTCGTCGCGCTGGCCGACCATCCACTTCATCGGCGTCTGGGATACGGTGGCGAGCGTGATCGTGCCGCGCGCCGACCGGGGCTATTTGCCGAGCTTCGAGGAGCTCGCCTTCACGCTGCGCAATCCCAGCGTCAACATCTTCCGCCAGGCGATCGCCATCGACGAGCGGCGCTGCATGTTCCGCCTCAAGCAGTATGAGGAGCCGCAGGATTACTGGCGCAACCGCTTCGTGCCCGACGACAAGAAGGAGCCGCAGGACATTTTGCAGGTGTGGTTCGCCGGCGTGCATTGCGACGTCGGCGGCGGCTATCCGGAAGCCGAGAGCGGCGAGTCCAAATATCCGCTGCTCTGGATGATCGAGGAGGCGACGAAGGCGGGGCTGAACTTCAACCCGCGCACCGTGAACCAGCTCGCCTGGGGCATCCAGCGCAAGAACTCGCCGTTCCAATACGTGTCGCCCGCCTTCACCGGCAAGACCGGCGAGCTGCACAATTCGATGACGGCGCCCTGGCGCGTGCTGGAGTATCTGCCGAAGAGCGCGACCTACAAGGAATGGCCGGAGCGGAAGGTGTTTATGGGGCTCTACATCCCCGATTGCGAACCGCGCCTCATCCCCGAAGGCGCGCATGTGCATGAGAGCGTGGTGAAGCGGATGGCGGTGGAGCCGGGCTATCGGCCGGTGAATCTGCCGAAGGAGTATGTGACGGTGCCGATGCCGGTGCCGCCGGGTGTGGGCGCTGGAGGCGAGGCGGGGGAGATCGTGGTGGGGTGACTCCGCTCGTCATTGCGAGCGCAGCGAAGCAATCCAGAATCTTTCCGCAGAGGAAGTCTGGATTGCTTCGCTGCGCTCGCAATGACGGACGGGCTTTGATGGCAGCCGCACCCCGCTACCGCCGCTTTCTCCATTCGCCGACACTTTTCATTAAAATTCTCCGCCCCGCCTTAGCCGGATCGAATCAACTCCTTGGCATCATCTCCCGACCACCCGCGCCATCCGCGGAAATTGGAGGAGAGTGCCAATGCATCCGCGACGACATGCCCGCGTCAAACCCTCGGGCCTCGTGTCCCGCCAGGCCAAGATCATCACCGACCCGCGCGCGCCGGTGATCCCCTGCACGCTGATCGACTATTCGCCGGGCGGCGCCTGCGTCGATCTCGGCGGCCAGGTGAAGATTCCCGATCGCTTCGAGCTGCTGCATGTGAACACCAAGAAGCGCTGCCGCGTGGCGTGGAAGCGCGGCACGAAAGTGGGCGTGGTGTTTTGAGTCCTTCCAGCTGCTGAACAAGGCCGCGCTCCACACTCCGCTCGGCTCCCTCCCCCCTTGTGGGGGAGGGTTGGGGAGAGGGGTGGCCCAGCAAAAGGTGTCGGCGACCTGCGAAGTGACGGCAACAGAGTCTCGCTTCATTCGACAGAGCACGCCGTGTGGCTACCCCTCTCCCTAGCCCTCCCCTACAAGGGGGGAGGGAACGCACTGTGCTTGCGGCGCGATCTCTCCCAACACAACAAATTCACGACTTCCGCATCCGCGCCTTTGCCCCCGCGACGATCTGCATCGCGACGCCGGCGATCCAGCCGAACAAAGCAAACCAGCTCCACGCAATATGCGGTTCGAGGCGGAGCACGATGATGGCGACGGAGGCGAGCGCAGTGAATGTGGCGCAGAGCGTGCCGGCGGAGCTCAACAGTTCCGCGGCGTCGATGTCGCCGTGGGCCTCGTCGAAGGGCAGCTGCGGTGTGTCGATGCCAAGATAGAAGCCGACGAAGCCCAGCACCATCATCAGCAGCAGGAAGCCTTCCGTGGTGAGCGCGGGAATCGCGGATCCCACGTAAGCGCCGACGAACAGCCCGCACGCCGCGCCCGCCATCGCAAGCCCCACGCGCTCGATGACGTGGGCAGCTTTCCGGATACGAAACCGCATGGCAGGCCTCCGCGAGGCGTTGGACGCACGCGAGGTTAGGCCAGATTTGGCGGAGGTGGAAGGTGAGAGGGTTTACGGATGCGTGAGGTGGGATGGTTTAGGACCAAAGGACGCAAGCGCGGCGACCTTTGCGTGGGCGCATGCCTCCCCGACCGTCATTGCGAGCGCAGCGAAGCAATCCAGGCTCTTTCCGCGGACGCAGTCTGGATTGCTTCGTCGCAAGGGCTCCTCGCAATGACGAGTTTGCGGCGCGGTCGTCGCGCCACATTCGCCCCCCTCACCGCGCCCCGAACGTCGTCTTGCCGAACAGCGCCTTCTGCGTCGAGGGCTGCGAGCGCCAGTATTGCGGCGGGGCTTCGACCTCGCCGCCGAGCTCCGCTGCGGCGTGCCAGGCCCAGCGGGGATCGTAGAGCATGCCGCGGGCGAGCGCGACCATGTCGGCCTTGCCGGAGGCGACGATGTCTTCGGCCTGCTTCGGCTCGGTGATCAGGCCGACGGCGATGGTGGGCAAACCCGTCTCGCGCTTGATCGCCTCTGCGAACTGCACCTGATAGCCGGGGCCGAGCGCGATCTTCTGCAGCGGCGAGACGCCGCCGGAGGAGGCATCGATCCAGTCGACGCCGCGCGCCTTCAGCGCCTTGGCGAACTCAATCGTCTGCGCCAGGTCCCAGCCGCCCTCGACCCAGTCGGTCGACGACACCCGCATCCCGATCGGCTTGTCGTGCGGGAACACCGCGCGCACCGCGTCGTAGACCTCCAGCGGGAAGCGCATGCGGTTTTCGAGCGAGCCGCCATATTCGTCGGTGCGTTTGTTCGAGATCGGCGACAGGAACTGATGCAGGAGATAGCCGTGCGCGCCGTGCAGCTCGATCGCGTCGATGCCGATGCGATCGGCGCGCTTCGCCGACTCGACGAAGGCATCGCGAATGCGCTTGAGGCCGGCGGCGTCGAGCGCCAGCGGCGCGGCTTCGCCCTCCTTGTGCGGCAGCGCTGACGGCGCCACGGCCTGCCAGCCGCCCTGGTCCTGCGGGATCAGCTGACCGCCGTCCCAGGGCCGCGCGCTCGACGCTTTCCGGCCCGCATGCGCGAGCTGCATTGCGACCGCGGTCGAGGAATGTTTCCGCACCGAGGTGAGGATCTGCTTCAGCGCGGCCTCGGCGGCATCGCTGTAAAGCCCGAGGCAGCCCGGCGTGATGCGGCCGATCGCCTCGACATGGGTCGCCTCGATGCAGAACATCGCCGCGCCGGACAGGCTGAGATTGTTGATGTGGGTGAAGTGCCAGTCGGTGGGAACGCCGTCCTCGGCCGAATATTGGCACATCGGCGACACCACGACGCGGTTCTTCAAATTCAGGCCGCGCAGCTTGATCGGGGAAAACAGGACGCTCATGCGGGGGAGTTCCGGGATGGGGGCGGGAGTTGAGGAGAGTGTAGTGAGCGATGCGCCGATTGCCAGCCGCGCGGCGGGCATGGCGGCTCGTAGCGTCATGCATTGCACCGCAGTCGTCGTCCTGGCGAAAGCCAGGACCCATTACCCCAGCTAGCGGTGTTGCGCGGATTGATAACCACGAGCTTTCGCCAAACCACTCCCTGGGGTAATGGGTCCTGGATCAGCGCTCGCTCTGCTCGCTTGTCCAGGACGACAAGAGATAGGCCCTACTCCACCAGCGCGAACTGCAGCAGCAGGGTGCGCTGGAGCATCGAGAAATTGTCGTCGGACACCAGCGTCAGCACGGTCTCGCCGTCAGGCGTGACGTGGGCGTCGATGCCTTCCATGTTGTCGATCTCGTGGCCGAGATCTGCCTTGAACAGCACGGGGCCGTCGACCAATGCGCCCGGCGCGATCGATTTCAGGGGGATCGCGCGGATGCGGATATCGACGCCGGTGAACCAGGAGAATTTGCGTTCGAGAATCAGGAGATCGCCCGAGGGCAGCAGCACCGCATCGCTGATCAGCTGCTGCTCGGTGCGGCGAATGCTGAACTGGCCGGGCGTCGGGCCGCCGAGCAAGAATCCGATCAGATTGCCGTCGGCATCGAAGCCGCCCTCCGACAGCGCGATCAAGGTGCCCGCGAGCGGCTGCCCCTTTGGTATGTCCTTGGGGACAAACACCAGCGCCTCGAGCCCTTTGTTATAGGGCAACTTTCGCACCGCCGGCGGCGTCTGCAGCACCTCGCCGCGGGCGCGCGTGCCGCCCTTCGAAAAATCGAACCGCATGATCTGGTTGACACGCTCGAGCCCGACATAGACGAGGTCGCCGTCGCGCGCGAGCGACTCGGTGTCGTACCACAGCCGCTTCTCCGTGATCGGCCGCCCCTCCGCATTGAGCACCGGCGCAGCCTCGACGTCGTCGAGACCGGTCATGCTCCGCCCGGAATAGCGGATGCGACCGGTGAACCAGGTGCCCTGGTCGGAGATCGCGAGAAAGCGCTCGCCTTTGGTGTCGAGGAAGCGGAAGCCGGACAGGCCGCCGAAGCCGCGATGCGGCGAGGTCAGCACCAGGCCGCCGCGATAGTCCAGCGAACCGAACCGCGTGCGCGCGCGGTCGCGCGGCTCGAAATTGGGAATCGGCCGCGCGTTGACCTCGATGCCAACGGGCGCGGCGACGGCGTGCTCGATGAGCGCCGGCTTCGGCGCGGGCTGTGCCTGCGCCAGACGAGACAGTGCGAGAGTGGAAAATCCCGCCGCCGCGTGGCCGATAAAGCTGCGGCGGGATCGATGCTTGCTCACGAATGCAATTTGCGTCGCGGGCGGTTGGCCGGCTGCGTGGGCGCGGTGTTGGTCTCGCTGAAGAGTTCGGCGAGTTTTTCGGTGATGGCGCCGCCGAGCTCTTCGGCGTCCACGATCGTCACCGCGCGGCGGTAATAGCGCGTCACGTCATGGCCGATGCCGATCGCGATCAGCTCGACCGGCGAGCGGGTCTCGATCTCCTCGATGATGTGGCGCAGGTGCCGCTCGAGGTAGTTGCCGGGATTGACCGACAGCGTTGAATCGTCGACCGGCGCACCGTCGGAGATCATCATCAGGATCTTGCGCTGTTCGGGCCGGCCGAGCAGGCGCTTGTGCGCCCAGTCGAGCGCCTCGCCGTCGATGTTCTCCTTCAGCAGCCCCTCGCGCATCATCAGGCCGAGATTCTTCCGCGCACGGCGCCACGGGGCGTCTGCCGATTTGTAGATGATGTGGCGGAGATCGTTGAGACGGCCCGGACTGGCCGGCTTGCCGGCGGCAAGCCACGCCTCGCGCGATTGGCCACCCTTCCAGGCGCGCGTGGTGAAGCCGAGAATCTCGACCTTGACGCCGCAACGCTCCAGCGTGCGGGCGAGGATGTCGGCGCAGGTCGCCGCGACCGTGATCGGCCTGCCGCGCATCGAACCGGAATTGTCTAAGAGCAGCGTCACCACGGTGTCGCGGAACGTCGCCTCCTTCTCGTGCATGAAGGACAGCGGGTGATAGGGATCGGTCACCACGCGCGACAGCCGCGCGGGGTCCAGAATGCCCTCTTCGAGATCGAACTCCCAGGCGCGGTTCTGCTGCGCCATCAAGCGCCGCTGGAGGCGGTTGGCGAGACGGGCGACGATGCCCTGCAGATGTGCGAGCTGCTTGTCGAGATAGGCGCGCAGGCGCTCCAGCTCGTCATGGTCGCAGAGGTCTTCGGCGGCGATGATCTCATCGAACTTCGGCGCGAAGGCGTGATATTCCGGCCCGCGCGGCTCGTTCTTGCCGTGCGAATTCGGTCGCGTCGCCTCGCCCGGCGTCTCGTCGTCGCCGAGTTCGCCGTCGTCGAAGGTGTCGGAGGTCGAGGCCTGCGCGCTTTCCATCGCGCTCTCGCTCATCTCCTCGCTCGACGCCTGGGCTTGATCAGCGCTCATCTCCTGCGCGGCGTCGGAATCGGGCGAGCCCTCGGCGCCGGACTGATCGTTGTCGCCGTCCTGGTTCTCGTCGTTCTCGTCATTGTCTTCGCTGTCGGCGCTGCGCTCGTCGCCGATCTCGAGCGCCGTCAGGAGATCATGCACGGCATCGCCGAACCTGGTCTGGTCCTCGACCACGGTATCGAGCCGATCGAGCCGCCTGCCGATCTTGTCTTCGAGGATGGGACGCCAGAGATCGACCATCTTCTTGGCGGCCGTCGGCGGCGCCATGCCGGTCAGGCGTTCGCGCACCAGCATCGCCAGCGCGTCGGCGAGCGGCGCGTCGGCGCGATCGGTGATCTCGTCGAACTTGCCGCGATGGAAATGGTCGTCGAGCATCGCGGTGAGGTTCTTCGCAACGCCCGCCATGCGCCGCGCACCGATCGCCTCGACACGGGCCTGCTCCACCGCCTCGAACACGCCGCGCGCCTGCGGATTGCCGGGCATCAGCTTGCGATGCAGCTTCGGATCGTGACAGGCGAGCTTGAGCGCGATCGAGTCGGCATGGCCGCGCACGATCGCGGCATCGCGCCTGGTCATTTTTCGCGCGGGTTCGGGCAGCCGCGCCTTGCCCGGTGCGAGCCCGGGACGCTCGGCGGCGAAGCTGACGTCGAGCTCGGGCGCCTTGGCGATCGCCTTCAAACAGGAGGCCACCGAGCGCTTGAACGGCTCGGTCGGGGCTTCCTTGGTGTTGCGGAATTTGGAGTTGGAGGTGGTGCTCATCTCGCCCTTACCCGTCGTCCCGGCGAAGGCCGGGACCCATAACCACCGGCGATCATTGCGTCAGGAGAAATTATCGGCGGCGCTTCACTCGAGACATCACGCGGTATGGGTCCCGGCGTTCGCCGGGACGACATATCGCGTGAAATCAGCTGAGCGCCACGTTCACCGCCGATTCCGGCAGCTCCGCGTTGAAGCAGCGCTGGTAGAACTCGGCTACGAGGGGACGTTCGAGCTCGTCGCACTTGTTGAGGAAGGTGACCCGGAACGCAAAACCGATGTCGCTAAAGATGTCGGCGTTTTCCGCCCAGGTGATCACCGTGCGCGGGCTCATCACCGTCGACAGATCGCCATTGGCGAAAGCGTTGCGGGTGAGATCGGCGAGGCGAACCATCTTGTTGACGATGTCGCGGCCCTCCGTGGTGCGATAGTGCTTGGCCTTGGCCAGCACGATCTCCACTTCCTCGTCATGGCTGAGGTAGTTCAGCGTGGTGACGATCGACCAGCGGTCCATCTGGCCCTGGTTGATCTGCTGGGTGCCGTGATAGAGGCCCGAGGTGTCACCGAGGCCGACGGTGTTTGCGGTCGAGAACATGCGGAATGCCGGGTGCGGCTTGATCACCTTGTTCTGGTCGAGCAGCGTCAGCCGGCCGGAGACTTCCAGCACGCGCTGGATCACGAACATCACGTCCGGGCGGCCGGCGTCGTATTCGTCGAACACCAGCGCGACGTTGTGCTGGAGCGCCCAGGGCAGGATGCCGTCGCGGAATTCGGTGACCTGCTTGCCGTCGCGGACCACGATCGAGTCCTTGCCGACGAGGTCGATCCGGCTGATGTGGCTGTCGAGGTTGACGCGCACGCAGGGCCAGTTCAGCCGCGCGGCGACCTGCTCGATATGGGTTGATTTGCCGGTGCCGTGATAGCCCGTGACCATGACGCGGCGGTTGTGGGCGAAGCCGGCGAGAATGGCGAGCGTGGTGGCGCGATCGAAGCGGTAATCGGAATCGACTTCGGGGACGTGAGGATCGACTTCGGAATAAGCGGGGACTTCGAGATCGCTGTCGATCCCGAACACCTGGCGCACCGACACCTTCATGTCGGGCAAACCGGAAACTTCCTCAACTTTGGACATCGCGGCGGTCGTCATCAATCCTCCGAGGTCCCGGGCGATCCCGAGACCAGTTATTGCACGTTGGCTGCGGCTGGGTGCTGTTGCGAACCTATCAGAGACAACGTGCGGGCAGAAGCCCGCCCCCCAATCAAAGTTCCGTTGTCTTTTCATTTAGATAGGCAAGGAACGCGATTTTTGGAAGGCTGCCCTGCGAATCACGCCTGAATTTCGTGCCGAGGGCACGGTCCTGCTCACGCGGGTGGCACTTTTACCGGCGCTCGTTACTTATGTAGGGTCCGAACCCCAAGGCCAATCCCAAGGCCAATCCCAAGGCCCAATCCCACCACAGAGACGATGTGACGTCCTTTCTCGATCCCCTCATTTCATTCGTCTCGGCCCATCCGTGGCTGGCCTATCT
Organism: Bradyrhizobium sp. MI1.10; assembly: GCF_055811035.1. Taxonomy (NCBI): domain Bacteria; kingdom Pseudomonadati; phylum Pseudomonadota; class Alphaproteobacteria; order Hyphomicrobiales; family Nitrobacteraceae; genus Bradyrhizobium; species Bradyrhizobium sp. MI1.10. The sequence continues at coordinate 42,142 of NZ_JBVVPN010000031.1, read as the reverse complement.
GACCCTCTTCCTGGCGGCCCTGCTGGAGGCGGTTCCGGTGGTGGGCTCGGTCATCCCCGGCTCGACCATCATCCTGGCGCTGAGCGCCCTGGTCCCAGGCGGCGAGCTCAGGCTGCAATGGGTGTTGCTGGCGGCAGCGCTCGGCGCAGTGCTCGGCGATGGTTCGGCTTACTGGATCGGGCACCGGCAGCAGCGGGAGATCCTCAACACCTGGCCGCTGACCAATTATCCGCGTGTGGTCGAGCAGAGCGAGACTTTCTTCCACCGCTTCGGCACCTGGGCGGTGTTCTTCGCCCGCTTCGTGCCGCCGATCCGGGCCTTCGTCCCGGTCACCGCGGGCGCGCTGGGCATGCCCCCGGCCCGCTTCTACGCCATCAACATCCCCGCAATCCTGGTCTGGGCGCCGGCGCATGTGCTGCCGGGTGTTTTGGCGGTGTCGGCCCTGCACGAATATGCCGGGCTGCCGCACCATGGGCATCCGTACAAGCACATGTGGATTTTGACCGTGGTCGGCGTGGCAATCGTCGTAGGCGCGGCGGTTTGGATCTATCGCCGCCGGAACGGCGGCGGTGTCGCGGTGGCGAAGCCGCGGGGGTGATAGAGTGTATCCAGGCGCACCGCCCTCATCCTGAGGGCCCGCCAACGGCGGGCGTCTCGAAGGATGGCCGCGGGCGAAAGCCGGGCCTGCATGGTTCGAGACGCGCGTTCCGCGCTCCTCACCATGAGGGTTTTTGATTATCCCCTGGAATCCGCAACCCCCGCCCTTCGTCCCGGTGCCGGTCCCACATACCTTGCCCTTGGCCTGATCAGCTTGCCGAACTGCAATTGCTCGCTGGCATGGGCGACCCAGCCGACGCTGCGGGCCATCGCAAACAACGCGAGCTCGCTGCCTCCCGGCAGGCGCAGCGCGTGCACGAGCACCGCGAGCGCGTAGTCGATATTGACGAGTTCGCCGGTCGCCTCCGCGATGCGCTCCGGCACCTCTTTGGTGAATTTGCGCGGTGCGCCGGCGCGGGCCAGGGCATTCAGCAGCGACTGCGCGCGCCGATCGCCCCGCTTGTAGACACCGTGACCGAAGCCCGCAAAGCGTTCGCCGAGCGCGACGCGTTCGCGGACCATCGGCTCGACGTCACGATCCACCAGCGCCTTGACGAGTTGCGAGGCGAGCACGCCGGCGCCACCGTGCTTCGGTCCCTTCAGCGCGGCGAGGCCGGCGATGACGGAATCATAAAGATTGAGGCCGGTCGAGGCCGCGCAGCGCGCGGTGAAGGTGGACGCGTTCAATTCATGCTCGGCGAGCAGAACCAGCGCGCGGCGGATGAGATCGGCCGCGTGCTTGTTGTCGGGCGCCCAGGCCCTCGCGATCTGCTGGTGCAGCGGCTCGGCGGACGGATCCGTGTTGAGCATGGTCGCGACCAGAAGCCGGACGATGCGCGCACCGACCATGGCGCGGCCATCCGGCGCACGCGTGAACGCGCGGGGATCGGCGCTCGATGCGAGCGCCAGCACGGCAATGGCGCGATCGATCGGTGCCGCCCGGCGCGCGGCCTGCGCGATCAGGCGCATCTCGTCGGACATCGCAGGCTGATTATCCGGGGCGAACGGATCGACGCCGGAGACGTCCCACAGCAGCGTCGCCGTGTGCTCCAGCGTATCGTTTTCGGCGAGATCGACGCAGTTGACGCCGCGATAGATCGCGCCCTCCTCGGTGATGGTGGAGATCTCGGTGTCCATGACCGGCAGATCGGCATCGAAGCTGCGCAGGCCGCGCGGCTCCGGCGACGGCACCCGGCGCTCCTTCAGCGCCCGGACGTCCTCGGCGCGATAGCGGTTCTTGCGCGAGTCCGGCGTCGGCTCGGAGCGGATCAGGCCGCGGCTGACATAGGCGTAGAGCGTGGCCGGCGAGATCGCGAGCTCGGCGGCGGCTTCCCGGGCGGAGAGGTAGAGACCTTCCGAATTTTTCATATTGATTTATGTAATCAAGATTGATCAATCTGTCGAGAGGCCCGACCTTTGGCTGGTGCAAAGGAGATTTGGGCCATGAACATCCACCTCACCAAAAGCCAGATCGGGCTGGACGGCGTTCCTGCAGCCGAAACCGTGCTGAGCCATGTCGACGGCGAGCGCGGCGAGTTGATCATCGCCGGGGAGCATGTTGGCCGACTGGCGAGCCAGTCGAGTTTTGAGGGCGTCACCGCCCGGCTCTGGAACGGCGCCAGCACGACCACGCTGAGCGAAGCTAATGTGCGCGCGAGCCTGGGCGCCGCACGCGAGCGCGCCTTCGCGCGGCTGGATGAGTTGCTGCCAGCAACGCGCGGCATGGGCATCATCGACGGGTTTCGCGCGGCGGTCGCGGGACTTCGCGCCGAGCACGGCCTTGCCCATGAGGCGACAATCGTCGGCGCATTCCCGGTGATTGCGGGCGCGCTCGTCCGCCGCGCCAGGGGTCTCGATCCCGTGGCGCCCGATCCGAACGTGAGCCATGCTGCCGATACGCTTCGCATGCTGCACGGGCGCGCGCCTGAACCACGCGAGGTCACGGCGCTGGACGCCTATCTCGTCACCGCCAGCGACCACGGCATGAACGCCTCGACCTTCACCGCGCGCGTGGTGGCCTCAACGCAGGCTGATCTGTTTGCCGCCGTCACCGCCGGCTATTGCGCGCTGACGGGTCCGCTGCATGGCGGCGCGCCGGAGCCGGTGCTGGAAATGCTCGACGCGATCGGTTCGCGCGAGCGCATCCAGCCCTGGGTGGACGCTGCACTCGCCCGCGGCGAGCGGATGATGGGTTTTGGCCACCGCGTCTATCGCGTGCGCGACCCCCGCGCAGATGTGCTCAAGACCGCGATCGAGGCGCTGGCATCGGACGGCGCCGGCCTGCCCTTTGCCGGCGAGGTCGAGGCCTATATCCGCAGCGCGCTGCGCAAGAAGAATCCGGAGCGGCCGCTGGAGACCAATGTGGAGTTCTTCACCGCGATCCTGCTCGATGCGCTGGCGATCCCGAGGCAGGCCTTCACGCCCATCTTCGCGGTGGCGCGCGCCGCCGGTTGGACGGCGCATGCGCGCGAGCAGCAGCGGACCGGGCGGTTGATCCGGCCGAGCTCGTCATATGTGGGGGCGATGCCGGAGGCGTGAGGGACCGCGGATATCTCCGCAAGCCGGGAATCGTAGGGTGGGCAAAGGCGCACTTGCGCCGTGCCCACCATCGATCCAACACCGCAACAGAAGTGGTGGGCACGCTTCGCTTTGCCCACCCTACGATACTACGGCGCGGGGAGAGGCCTACGCCTCGCGCACCACGGTCTTTAGGTAATTATACGCCTTGATGATCTCGATCAGGCGGTCCTCGGTGGAGCGGTCGCCGCCGTTGGCGTCGGGGTGGTGCTGCTTCACCAGCGCCTTGTACTTGGACTTGACGTCGGCGAGCGTGGACTCGGGGCCGAGGCCCATCACCTGGAGCGCCTTGCGCTCGGCATTCATGATCTTGCGCGTCTCGGCCTTGGGCGCGGCCTGCGGGCCAGCGCGCCAGCCGGTGCGGCCGTTGAGCTCCTGGAACATGCTGAACGGATCGAAGGCGCCGTCGATCTCGGCTTCCGCGCCTTTCTTGACGCCGCCATTGGCGCCCATCTTCCAGGTCGGACGATGGCCGGTCAGCGCATCCTTCTGATAGCGCGCGACAGCGTCGGCATTCATGCCGGAGAAGAAATTGTAGTTCTGGTTGTACTCGCGCACATGGTTCAGACAAAAGTGCCAGTACTCACGCTGGTTGTCGCGACCCTTGGGCGCACGATGCGCGCCCTTGTTCTGGCACCCGGTCCATTCGCAATTGACCACGGCGTCGCGCGGCTTCACTTCCGGTTGCTTGCCTTTCGGCTTGACCCGGATGGAGTCGAAGAACTTTGATGAATCGATCGGCATGGCTGACTTTGACTACGCAATGCAAAAACCTTCAAGTCTTGACATTGCAATTAGCTGAAAAGCATAGCCGAAGCTATGCTGAGGCGTCCTTGAACGGCCGCCAGAGGCGGCCTATGCAATACGGAGAGCGATCTCGCACCGTAATGACCCAGATGGCCATCAGAGACACTATCAGCAACAAGTTGCAGGAAGCTTTCACGCCGGAAAGCCTGCAAGTCGTCGACGAGTCACATTTGCATGAGGGCCACGCCGGCCATCGGCCGAGCGGCGAGACGCACTTCCGCGTTTATATTGTGTCTTCCGCCTTCAAAGGGAAGAGCCGGGTCGATCGCCACCGCATGATAAATTCGGCGCTGGCCGCGGAACTCTCCGGCAGCGTGCACGCGCTGGCGATCCACGCGCAAGCGCCGGGGGAAGGCGGGAGCTAGCTCGCCAGTTCAAGCGTCGGACGGCGCCATTTCTCCTCATCCTGAGGAGCGCGCAGTTGCGCGCGTCTCGAAGGATACAGGCCCCCGCGGCGGCATCCTGGCCTGCATGGTTCGAGACGCGCCTTTCGGCGCTCCTCACCATGAGGGGCAACAGGGTCATGCGAATCCTAAAACGACGTCCCCGCCCGCCGCCGCTTGGCTTCCTCTATTTCCGTCTCGCGCGGCACCGGTGAAATACGGAGTGCGGTGATGCGGTTGCGTTCGCGGCGGAGGACGCGGAAGCGGAAGCCGTGAAAGGTGAAACTCTGGCCGCGGTCGGGGATCGAGCGCGCCTCGTGAATGACGAGGCCGGCGACCGTCGTTGCCTCTTCGTCGGGCAGGTGCCAGTCCATGGCGCGGTTGAGGTCGCGGATCGGCACCGAGCCGTCGACGACGACCGAGCCGTCCGGCTGGGCGCGCACGCCCGCGACCACGACGTCATGCTCGTCGGAGATGTCGCCGACGATCTCTTCCAGAATGTCTTCCAGCGTCACGAGACCTTCAACTTCGCCGTACTCGTCGACGACCAGGGCGAAATGGGTCTTGCGGCGGCGGAACGCCTTGAGCTGCTCGGAGACGGGCCGCATCTCCGGCACGAACCAGGGCGGCAGCGCGATGGTGGAGACGTCGATGCGCGAGGTCTCGCCGTCGGCCGCGCGGATCGCGCGCAGCAAATCCTTGGCGTGGAGCACGCCGATGATGTTTTCCGGCTTCTCGCGCCACAGCGGGATGCGGGTGTATTCGGCCGCCAGCACCTCGCGCACCAGATCCTCCGGCGGCAGGTCGGCGTTGATCATCGTCATCTCGGTGCGATGGATCATGACGTCGGAGACCTGGAGCTCGCGCAGATCGAGCAGCCCTCCGAGCATGTCGCGGTCGTGCTTCTCGAACTTGCCTTCATGATGCAGCAGGTCGACCGCGCCGCGGAGGCGCTCGGTCGGCGACAGGATCGCCTGGTGCTCGCCGGCAAGGCCAAACAGGCGCATCAACAGCCGCACGATGACTTCCACGATCCGCAGCAGCGGCCCCAGCACGTACATCGTCAGCCGCATCGGGCGCGCGACCGCGAGCGCCATGCGGTCGGGCGCGTTGATCGCGATGGTCTTGGGCAGCACCTCGGCGAAGATCACGACCAGTGCGGTCATCAAGCCGGTGGCATAGAGCACGCCGACGTCGCCGAACCAGGCCGTGAAGATGCTGGTGGCCAGTGCGGATGCACTGATATTGGCGATGTTGTTGCCGAGCAGCAGCGCGCCGATCAGGCGCTCGCGCATGTCGAGCAGCTGCGAGACCACGTCGGCGTCGCGATTACCCTGCTTGGAGAGCCGCAGCATGCTGGCGCGCGAGGCGCCGGTCAGCGCGGTCTCGCTCGCGGCGAAGAAGCCGGAGACGAGCAGGCAGAGAATGACGATGGTGAAGCCGAGCCAATCCATGAACCACTCTGGTTTCTTGTTTTGACGCGTTCTCTTGACGCGAACCGGTACCCACTTCGCTCGAAAACGCTTTAGCGCCGTTCAACCGCGTGTCACGCCTTGTGGGCGAGCTTCTCCTTGAGGAAGTCGCGCACCGGAGCCGGCTCGACGTTCTTCACGACGACGGCCCGCCCCACGGCCTCCAGCAGGATGAAGGTGAGCCTGCCGCGCTCGACCTTCTTGTCCTGCGCCATCAGCGCCATCAGCGCGTCGGCATCGGCAAGCCCCTCCTGCGCGAAGCCCGCGATGTCCTGCAGGCGCGTCGGCAGGCCGGCTTCGATCAGGTGACGCTCGACGCGCGCGGCGTCCGCGTCGCCGATCATGCCGAGCTTCGCGGAAAACTGCGCCGCCAGCGTCATGCCGATCGAAACGCCCTCGCCGTGAAACAGGCGGTCGGAGAAGCCGGTCGCGGCTTCCAGCGCATGGCCGAACGTATGGCCGAGATTGAGCAGCGCACGCTCGCCGGTCTCGCGCTCGTCGCGCGAGACCACGCCGGCCTTGGCGCGGCAGGAGGTCGCGATCGCATGCTCGCGCGCCGAACCGCCTTTGGCGATGTCGGAATGGTTCTTCTCGAGCCAGGCGAAGAAGGCCTTGTCGCCGAGCACGCCGTATTTGGCCACCTCGGCGTAGCCGGCGCGGAACTGCCGCGGCGACAGCGTATCGAGCACGGCGGTGTCGGCGATCACAAGCACCGGCTGGTGGAAGGCGCCGAGCAGATTCTTGCCCTGCGGCGAGTTGATGCCGGTCTTGCCGCCGACGGAGGAATCGACCTGCGCCAACAGCGAGGTCGGCACCTGCACGAAGTCGACGCCGCGGCGCAGGATCGCCGCGGCGAAGCCGGCGAGATCGCCGACCACGCCGCCGCCAAGCGCGATGACGAGATCGTTGCGCTCGATCTTCGCGGCGATCAGGGCTTCGCTGACCTTTTCGAGACCGGCATAGGTCTTGGAGATCTCGCCTTCCTCGACGACGATGTGCGATGTCGGAATGCCCGCGGCGGCCAGCGATGCCTCGGCGGGTTCGAGCCAGTATTTCGCGACGGTGCGATCCGTCACGATCGCGGTGCGTACGCCGGGGCGCAGGCGCGCGACCCGTTCGCCGAGCGAGGCCAGCACGCCGCGGCCGATGACGATGTCATAGGCGCGATTCTCCAGCGCGACCTCGACGTTGACGGGATCGGAATGTTTCAAAGGCGCGGTCATCGTGCGGCACTCGCGATGTCGGCTGATGGCGGGGACGCCCGTTCGCCGCAAAGATGCGCGCGTAGCGTCTCGATGGTCTCATCGACGATTCTGTCGTGCGGCACGTCGCGGGAGGCGATGGTGAGGTCGGCATGGCCGTAGACCGGCTCGCGCTCGGTGAGCAGGCGCGTCACGGTTCCTTCAGGATCGGCGGTCTGGAGCAGCGGACGGTCGGCGCGCCGGCGCACGCGGCGCATGATGACATCATGATCGGCCTTGAGCCAGATCGAGATCGCCTTCGCCGCGATCCGGGTCCGCGTCTCCTCGCGCATGAAGGCGCCGCCGCCGGTCGCCAGCACGATGGGACCGCCGTCGAGCAGACGTGCGATCACGCGGGCCTCGCCGTCGCGGAAATGCGGCTCGCCGTGGCGCTCGAAGATTTCCGGTATGGTCATGCCGGCCGCCGCCTCGATCTCGGTGTCCGCATCGACGAAGGGCAGCTTGAGCCTGAGAGCCATGCGGCGGCCGATGGTGGATTTGCCCACCCCCATCATGCCGACGAGCACGATCGAGCGCGTCCCCAGCGCCGACAGGATGTCGGCCTCGGGCGAGGCTTGGATCGGCAACGCGGCGTCGGGCATTTGTCTCGCTCGAATGGGTCTCGCTCGATCTGCCGCCAAAGGCGGCATCCTTTGGCCACCTATACGACCCCGCAGGGGCCCTCGCCAGAGGACTCTTGCCACGAAACGGCGAACGTGTTGGATGATTTCATTGGTTAATTTGCCCGCCAAGCCCCTGACCGAGACCCTCTCCGAGATCCTGCCGATGCCCAGCCTGTTCCGCTTCCTGACGGTCGTCGCCGTGATCGCCGGCATCGTCTACGGCGTGGTCTTCGCGCTGGCGAACTTCGTCAATCCAAAGCCGCGGGAAATGACGGTGACGATCCCGCCGGATAAGTTTCTCAAGAAATAGGGGCTAGCCTGCCGGGCATGCGTGCCAGATCTTCCGATAACAAGCCCTCAGATACAAAACTCACCGGCCTGTTCCTCGACATGCTCGCGGCGGAACAGGGCGCCGGCCCCAATACGCTCGATGCCTACCGCCGCGACCTCACCGACTTCTCCGAGTTTCTCGGCCGCGTCGGGCATGCATTCGCGGACGCGGAAACACAGACGCTGCGCGACTATCTCGCCGATCTCGACACGCGCGGCTTCAAGTCCACCAGCGTCGCGCGACGGCTGTCGGCGCTGCGGCATCTCTATCGCTTCCTCCTGAACGAACGCATCAGAACCGACGATCCCGCGGCGATCCTGTCCGGCCCCAAGCGCGGCCGCGGGCTGCCGAAGGTGCTGTCGATCGCGGATGTCGATCGCATGCTCCGCCGCGCCAAGGAATTGAGCGAGGCTGAGGATGCCTCGCCGTCGAAACGGCTGCGCGCCCTGAGACTCTATTGTCTACTCGAGGTCCTCTACGCCACCGGCCTGCGCGTCTCCGAGCTGGTGGCGCTGCCGCGCACGGCGGCGAAGCGCGACGCCCGCATGATCGTGGTGCGCGGCAAGGGCAACAAGGAACGGCTGGTGCCGCTCAACGAGGCCTCGCGCCAGGCGATGGCCGATTATCTCGCGGCGACAGAGGCGGCCAAGGACAACAAGGCAGACAAGAAGAACAGCGTGGCGGCCTCGAAATGGTTGTTCCCCTCGTTCGGCGAGAGCGGACATCTGACGCGGCAGCATTTTGCCCGCGACTTGAAGGAGCTCGCGGTCGCTTCAGGGCTGCAGGCCCGGCTGGTCTCCCCCCACGTGCTGCGCCACGCCTTCGCCAGCCACCTGCTGCACAACGGGGCCGATTTGCGCATCGTGCAGACGCTGCTCGGCCATACCGACATCTCGACCACCCAGATCTACACCCACGTGGTCGAGGAGCGGCTGAAGAGCCTGGTCCGCGACCTGCACCCGCTGGCGGAGAAGTAGTTGCTGCCCTAGCTGCAGTAGCCCGGATGAGCGAAGCGACATCCGGGATTGACGATTGGGGCGACCTGCCCCGGATATCGCTTCGCTCATCCGGGCTACGGTACGGGTCGGAGCCCGAAACCGCCTTGACTTCGGCCACATCTCCGCAGAAAGAGCCGAGGCCTCACGATGATTTGGCCTGCGCTCGTTGCGAGCACACAAGCCAACTCATTGACGAACCTACATTTCTTTCCACGACATCGAATCCGCTTCGCCGCCTCGCCCCGTTCTCCCTATATTGAGTTGATGCCAGACCAGATGCGCAGCTATCTCGATTTCGAAAAGCCCGTCGCCGAGCTCGATTCCAAGCTCGACGAATTGCGGACGCTTGCGGCCTCCGGCAGCGACATCGCCGAGGAGATCGGGCGGATCGAGGACAAGGCGGCGCAGGCGATGGCCGACCTCTATCTGAACCTGACGCCGTGGCAGAAGACGCTGGTTGCGCGGCATCCGCAGCGGCCGCATTTCAACGACTTCATCAAGGGCCTGATCACCGAGTTCACCCCGCTCGCCGGCGACCGCAAGTTCGGCGAGGACGAGGCGCTGGTGGCCGGCTTCGGCCGCTTCCGCGGCGAGGCCATCTGCGTGATGGGCCAGGAAAAGGGCGATTCCACCGAGAGCCGCATCAAGCATAATTTCGGCATGGCGCGGCCCGAGGGCTATCGCAAATGCGTGCGGCTGATGGAGATGGCGGAGCGGTTCGGCCTGCCGGTGCTGTCGCTCGCCGATTCCGCCGGCGCCTATCCCGGCATCGGCGCGGAAGAGCGCGGTCAGGCCGAGGCGATCGCGCGTTCGACCGATGCCTGCATGGCGCTGACCGTGCCGAACGTCGCCATCATCACCGGCGAGGGTATGTCGGGCGGCGCCATCGCCATCACCACCGCCAACAAGGTCCTGATGCTGGAGCACGCGATCTACAGCGTGATCTCGCCCGAGGCGGCGTCCTCGATCCTCTGGCGAGACGGCTCCAAGGCGCAGGAAGCCGCTAACAACATGAAGATCACCGCCCAGGACATGCTCCGCTTCGGCGTGATCGACAGCATCCTGAAGGAGCCGGTCGGCGGCGCCCATCGCGACCCCGCCGCCATGATCGCCACCACGGGCGACGCCATCGCCAAGGCTTTTGACGAGCTGCGGGGCCTGGACGGCGACGCCATCCGCAAGCATCGGCGGCAGAAATTCCTCGATATCGGCCGGAAACTGGGCTGATTCGGGCGGTTTGGGACCGCAGCGGCGGTGCGCTCCCTCCCCCGCTTGCGGGGGAGGGTCGGGGAGAGGGTATTTCCTCTCGCGATACTCCCGATGCGGCACGAGCCCTCTCCCGGCCTCCCCTGCCAGCGGGGGAGGTGAAGAGCCCCCGGTAACCCCGCGTTAACCCTTTTTTTGCCCAAATCAGCGATCTCTGTACCGGTTTGGCCGCGAGGCCCAAGTTACGGCCCAGTTTAAGTCTTCGTTGACCACGCCTTTGGGCCAACGGGCTCGTGATCCCCGTTCGGGTTGCGACCACATGACCCAGAGGTTAGAATTTTAATCAATGGCTTCAGGGCATAAGCGCTGGAGCGTGATTGCGAAAAAGCCCGTCGCGACGGGTCCGGGTCTCCGGTCGGATCATGCTTCAAGATTGGGGTTTGCGCGCGATGCCCTGGACGGTGTGGGGTCCATCTTGATTTCTCGTTCGCTTGCTCGCGCGTTTCTGGTCTCGGTGGCGCTTGCCGCCAGCTTCGTGCTGGCCGGTTGCGACACCGACCAGGTTTCGCTTGCGACCAATGCCAAGGCCAACCAGCCGGTCCCGCCGAAACTTCTCGCCGCGATGGTCGAGAAGGACATGGATCTGCAATCACCGATTTTGGTGCGCCTGTTCAAGCAGGAGGCCGAGCTTGAGGTCTGGAAGCAGACCCGCAACGGCCAGTTCGCGCTGCTCAAGACCTATCCGATCTGTCGCTGGTCCGGCGACCTCGGGCCGAAGGTGCGCGAAGGCGACCGCCAGGCGCCGGAAGGATTCTACTCGATCAATCCGGGCCAGATGAATCCGCAGTCGGCGTACTATTTGTCGTTCAACACGGGCTATCCGAACGCGTTCGACAAGGCTTTGGGCCGCAGCGGCTCGCAGCTGATGGTGCATGGCGATTGTTCCTCGCGCGGCTGCTACGCGATGACGGACGAGCAGATCGCCGAGATCTATTCGCTCGGGCGCGAGTCCTTCTTCGGCGGCCAGAAGGCGTTCCAGCTGCAGGCCTATCCGTTCAAGATGACGCCGGTGAACATGGCCAAGCACCGGAACAATCCGAACATGCCGTTCTGGAAGATGATCAAGGAAGGCTATGATCATTTCGAGGTGACGCGGCAGGAGCCGAAGGTCGATTTCTGCGAAAAGAAGTACGTGTTCGACGCGGCGAAGCCGCCCGACGCCAAGCGTGATCCGGTGTTCGACGCGTCCGCAAAGTGCCCGGCCTATGTGATCCCCGAGGAGATCGCCAGCGCCGTGCGCGAGAAGGATGCACGCGACCAGGCCGAGTACAACAAGCTGGTCTCGCGCGGCACGCCCGTTGCGCGCATGAACACCGGCATCGACGGCGGCATGAACAAGATCTTTGCCGCGAAGATTCCGGAGGGCTCGACCGGCCTGTCGGAAGGAGCCGAAGGCACCACGCTCCAGATGCTGGCGATGGCGAAGGCGCCGGGCACGATTCCTGGACACGTCAATCCGCCGAAGCCGAATCTCGATGCGGCCGCGCCCTCGCCGCAGGAAGAGCCGGTCGTCGCCGTCAGCGCGCCCGCCGCCAACACGCGTGTCGCCACCGCTGCTCCGGCGGAGAAATCCGGCTTCTTCTCCAACCTCGGCCGCAAGATGGGCATCGGCAACGCCGACGCCACGGCGACCACGCCGCCGCCGCAGGCCACGGCATCCGTCGCCCCGGCTGCGACTTCCACGACGCCGCCTACCGCGGCGTCCCGGCTGAAGGCCGCGGTAACCCGGTTCGTGCCGGGACACGACAAGTCCAAGGATGCAGGGAAGGATGCGCCGAAGCCAGCCGTTGCCGTCGCCAAGCCCGCCGAACCAGCGAAGCCCGACACCCGCCTCGCGGCGACCCGCCCGACGCTGAAGCCGTCGGTGTCCGATGGCGCGGGTGAAGCGACCCAGATCATGGGCGCCGCGCCGGTGGTCCAGTCGAACTCGTTCGACAGCCGGTTCGGGGCGGTGAAGTAAGCGGGCGGGAACCTCTCGCCCTATCCCGATTTTTACCGAGCTGACGGCGGTCCCGAATGATCAGGGCATATCATTCCATGCTGGTCTCCAAATGGGGTAACAGCCTCGCAGTCCGCCTGCCTAAGGCACTCGTTGAGGCTTTGAACCTCTCCCCCGGTGACGAGCTCAATGTCGTAGAGACTTCGACAGGCCAGATCGCAGTAGAGAAGGTCGACAGACGAGCGGAATTTCTCAGGCAAGCCGACCAGTTCCGGATTCCCCTGCCCGAGGGTTACAAATTCGACCGGGACGAAGCGAACGAGAGATAAGCCCGTTCTTCGACAGCAACATCCTGGTCTATGCCTTTTCGGCCGACATCCGGCGCGAGCGCGCGCTGACCACAATTGCCGGCGGCGGCGTCATCTCACTGCCGACACGCACGCTACGGCGCTTGCGCTTGCGCGCGACCATACGCTTGCCTTTTACGATGCTCTGATCGTAGCGACCGCAATCGAGGCTGGCTGCGAGACCCTGTATAGCGAGGACATGCAGCACGGACGCAGCATCGGCGGGCTGTCCATCGTCAATCCATTTTTCGGAAGCACTTCACCGTCACCCTGAGGTGTCCGCTTCTTCAGCTACCCTCGAAGGCCGACGGCCCGCTTGGCCGCGCGGCCGTGCATCCTTCGAGGCTCGCTGCGCGAGCGCCTCCAGCGACAATGGCTTCGCCATTGCGCGGGGATGACCGGACTGGCAGGGCGCCCTACGGCGCCAGATACCGCAGCAGCTCCGGATTGCCCCTCACCTCGCCTGCCTCGCCTTGCAGCGCGACTCGTCCGCGGTCGAGCACGTAGGCGTAGTCCGCGACGCGAAGCGCGAGGTCGAGGTGCTGCTCGACGATGATCACGGCGATGGTTTTCGCGAGCTCGATCAGGCGCTCGGTAATTTCCTCGATCACGCCGATCCAGACGCCCTCGGTCGGCTCGTCGAGCAGAAGCAGTTTTGGATCGCCCAGCATGGCACGGCCGATGGCGAGCATCTTGCGCTCGCCGCCGGACAGCGTGCCGGCGGGCTGGTCGAGGCGCTGGCCGAGTTTTGGGAAGATGGTCAGCACGTGGTCGACCGCGTCGGCCTTCCTGCTCGCGAGCGAGCCGACCGCGAGATTGTCGCGCACCGACAGACGCGCGAACACCGAATGCTCCTGCGGCACGTAGCCGATGCCGGCGCGGACGCGCTCCTGGGTCGCGCGGCGGCTGATGTCGCGGCCATCGAAGGCGACCTCGCCCTTCCACGCCGGCAACTCGCCGACGATGGTCTTCATCAACGTGGTCTTGCCGGCGCCGTTGCGGCCGAGCACGGCGACACCGCCGCGCCAGGGAATGCCGAGGTTGACGTCGAACAGGACCTGGCTGCGGCCATAGCCGGCGTCGAGATGCTTGATGTCCAAAAATTCAGGCACGGCGCAAATAGATCTCCTGGACGGCCTTGTTGGCCTGGATCTCCGACACCGTGCCGGACGCCAGCACCTTGCCCTGGTCGAGCACGGTGAGACGATCGCAGATGTCGCGAATGAAATCGAGGTCGTGCTCGACGATGACAAGCGAGCAATGCTTTTTGATCGGCTGCAGCAATTCGCCGGTAACGCGGCGCTCCTCCAGGCTCATCCCGCCGGTCGGCTCGTCCAGCAGCAGGAGTTTCGGCTTGCCGGCCAGCGCCATCGCGATCTCCAGCCATTGCTGCTGACCGTGCGACAGCGCTGCGGCCGCATCGAAAGCGCGGTCGGCGAGGCGGAACTGCGTCAGCATGGTCATGACCTGATCGTGCAGGAGCCCGCGCGTGCGCGAGAACACGAGATCGAACAGCGAGGATTGCGCCTGCAGCGCGAGCAGGATGTTGTCGTAGAGCGTCAGCGTCGGCAGCACGGATGTGATCTGGAATTTCAGGCTCATGCCGGCGCGGGCACGCTCGGTCGGCGTGAACGCGGTGATGTCGGTGTTGATGAAACTCACCTTGCCCTGCGTCGGCACCTCGGCGCCGGCGATGCACTTCATCAGCGTGCTCTTGCCGGAGCCGTTCGGTCCGATCAGGCCGTGAAACTCGTTCTCGCCGACAGTGAGCTCGGCGCCGTCGAGCGCGGTGAGCTTCCCGAAAATCTTCTTGACGCCGGTGGCTTCAAGGAGCGGCATCGCGCTTCTCCTTCCCGGTTTTCCTGGACTTGCCACCAAAGCTGCCGACCCGCTCGCGCTCGCCGAGCACAAAACTGATCAGACCGAGCGGCCGGAACAGGATCACGAGCAACAGCAGCACGCCAAGGATGATCGGCCAGACCTCGCGGTAATTGTCCGAGAGCCAGAAGCTGACGCCCTCGACGATGACGGCGCCGATGACGGCGCCGATCAGCGTGCCGGAACCGCCGAACAGGACGTAGAGCACGACTTGCGTCGAGACCACGACGCCGACCATGTTGGGCCAGACGAAACCCTCGTGGAAGGCGTAAAGGCTGCCGGCAAGACCCGCCACCGCGCCGCCGATCGCAAAGATGATCGCCTTCAGGTGCTGCGTCTTGTAGCCGAAGAAGGCGATGCGCTGCTCGTTCTCGCGCAAGCCCGCGAGCGCCAACCCGAACTGCGAGCGCACCAGAAAACGGCAGAGGAGATAGACCACGACAAGAAGGCCAAGCACGAGATAGTAGAACGGCGGCCCTTCCGAGAATTCGTAACTGCCGAGCGTCATCGACGAGATCGAGGGGATACCGTTCTGGCCGCCGAGATAGTACCAGCCGCGCGCCAGCCGGTCGGCGGCGTAGGAGCCGGTTAGCGTGCCCAGCGAGACGAAGATCACGCTGGAGGGATGTCGTCCCAGCAGCAGGAAGCCGCCGAGCAACAGCGCGAACGTGAGCCCGATCAGCGTTCCCGCGGGCAGCACCAGGAAGATGTTGGTGATGTCGAGGTCGCGCGCGAGCAACGCCACGCCATAGCCGGCCGAGCCGAAGAACAGCGCCTGGCCAAAGCTCATGATGCCGGCATAGCCCCACACCAGGTCGAACGAGAGCGCGAACAGCGCGAGGATGATCACCCGCGTCGCGAACACCGTGAGGTAGTCCTGCAGCACCAGCGGCGCGACCAGCGCCGCAACGAGCACGACGCCCTCCACGATCGGCAGGACTTTTCGTCCTGCTGCGACCTGTTCCGCTACCGCGCGCTCAGCCATCGCATCGTCCGCTTCGTCGCCGGCGATGGCCTCTCTTACCACACTCATCGACTTCGGCATTCCGCCTCAGCATTCCTTGGGATCGACGAGCCCGTCGCTGCGTCCGACGATCTCGTAATTCCCGCCCTTGGCGACCGCGGTGTACATCTTCATCTTGCAATGCCGCTTGCCCGGTACCATCTCGGCCGGTCCGCCGGGGCCTTCGGCGATCTTGGCGTGGTCGAGCGTCGCGGCGACCGACTCGCGGTCGATCTTGCCGGCTTCCTTGACGGCGGCTTCCCACAGCTTCAGGCCGCGATAGGTGCCGGTGGCGGCGCTGCCGGCGGCGAACAGGAAGTTGCCCGGGAAATCCTTCTCGTAGGCCGCCTGGATTTTCGCGTCGAACGGGTTCTCCTTGGTCAGCACCTTGAAATAATCGAGGCAGCTGGCGAGACCCTCGATCTCGGCGGCCTGATTGATGTTGAGCGTGTTCTCGTCATAGTAGACGCAGGCCAGCCGTCCGCCATTCTTGAGGAAGCCGGCCTCATAGAGCTGCTTGAAGAACGGACCGACGCCGGGCGGGATGACGGTATTGAAGACGACGTCGACCTTGTTGGAGATGATGCGGTTGACGGTCGAGGAGAAGTCGACCTGGTCGAGCGGATAATATTCCTCGAACACGACCTCGCCGCCATTGGCCTCGATCACCTTGCGGGCGTAGACGTTGAGCGTGTGCGGCCAGACGTAGTTGGCGCTCGGCAGCGCGAACTTCTTGCCGCCGTTCTTGATCAGCCAGGGAATGAACTCGTCGCACTGCTGCGCGGGCGTCGGCCCAGTGCAGAACAGATAGGGCGTGCACTCCTTGCCTTCGTACAGCTGCGGATAGATGTAGAGCGTCTTGCCGCGCGCGACGATCGGGTCCTTGATGGCGTTGCGCATCGACGAGGTGATGCCGCCGAGCACCATGTCGACCTTGTCGCGCTGGATTAGCTTGCGGACGTTGCCGACAGCGACGGACTCGTTGGAGGCCGTGTCCTCGATATAGAGCTCGAGTGGGCGGCCGAGCAGACCGCCGCCGGCGTTGATCTCCTTGATCACCATCTTGGCGACGTTGGCGTCGGCATTGCCGGCGTAGGCGATCGGCCCGGTGAGGTCGGTGGCGATGCCGACTTTGATCGGGGCTTCGGCCGCATTGGCCCAGGGCGCCGGGATCACCCAGCTGCCGACGCCGGTTGCGACCGCGCCGGAGGCAAAGGCGAAATTCGAGAGGAAGCGGCGGCGGGAGAGCTGAGTGCGATCGGACATGTGACTAAACCCCTTTTCCAGCGATGAGGCCCTGCGGCCGGAATTTGATGAAGATGATGGCAAGAACGAAGACGAGGACATCGGCGACGACCGGCGCCATCACCCAGGGCAGCGCGGCACTGAGCGTGCCGATGAC
Source organism: Bradyrhizobium sp. MI1.10 (assembly GCF_055811035.1). NCBI lineage: Bacteria > Pseudomonadati > Pseudomonadota > Alphaproteobacteria > Hyphomicrobiales > Nitrobacteraceae > Bradyrhizobium > Bradyrhizobium sp. MI1.10. The sequence continues at coordinate 25,278 of NZ_JBVVPN010000031.1, read as the reverse complement.
GCCGGCGCCTGCGACCGGCCCGATGAAGGAGCCGACGCCGCCGACCATCACCGCGACGAAGCCCTGGATCAGGAAGCGCAGGCCGAGATCGGCGAACAGGCTGAACACCGGCACGATCAGAGCGCCGGCAAGGCCGGCAAGTGCCGCGCCGAAGGCGAAGGTGGCGCCGTAGATCAGCGGCGTGGAGATTCCGGAGGCGCGTGCCAGCGAGGGATTTTCCAGCGTGGCGCGCACGCGCAGGCCGAAGCTGGTGCGCGCCAGCAACAGATAGCAGCCGCCCATCACCAGCGCTGTGATGACGATGATGGTGAAGCGCCAGGCCGAGATGTGCATGGCGCCGATATCGATCGAGCCGCCGATCGGCTCCGGCACGGTGAGATAGAAGCCGCCGATCAGGCCGCGCACGGATTCGCGGATGATCAGGCCGAGCGCATAGGTCCCGAGCATGGCGACGATGGGCGCTGCGTAGAAGCGTCGGATGATCAGCGCCTCCAGCACGAAGCCGAGCGCGCCGACGACGAAGGGCGCGGCGACCATGCCGGCCCAGATCGGCAGGCCCTTGGCGTAGGCGAGATAAGTGATGTAGGCCCCGAGCAGGACGAACTCGCCCTGCGCGAAGTTGAAGATGCCCATCATGCTGGCGATGATCCCGAGCCCCAGCACGATCAGGACGATGATCGCGCCAAAGCTCAGGATCTCGAAAGCCGCGACGAATGCGTTAGCCATGCGCCAGAGCCTTTCCCGTTCCGACGGGATCGGAACGGGGCTCCGGCTTGTTGTCTTGACGCGTCCGAAAACGCTTCCCTGTTCCGTTGGCCCGCATCAATGCCTCGCTCACATCTTCTTCCAGTCGCCGATCTGCTCGAAGGCGTGGGCGGCACGGTAGATGGTGGATTCCTCGAACATGCGGCCGACCAGCATGAGGCCGACGGGAAGGCCGTCGACCATGCCGCAGGGCAGCGACATCGCCGGATGATGAGTGATGTCGAACGGCGCGGTGTTGGGGATCATCTCCAGCGCACGCGCGACATAGTCCTCGCGGCTGGCCGTGGCTTCCGGCAGCTTCGTCGCCTTCATGGGCGTGGTCGGCAGCAGCAGCAAATCGTAGTCTTTGAAGGCCTTGTCGTAGGCCGCGGTCAGGCGTCGGGAGATGTTGAGCGCCTTGCCGTAATAGCGCGGACCGAAAGTGTTGTTGATGTAGGTGCCGAGCAGCAGGAACAGCTTTGTGGTCTCGGACAGGGAATCCGCCTGCCGGCGCCAGCCGCGATGGAAGTCCATCAACGTGGTCGAATAGAGGTCGGAGCGGGACAGACCATAGCCGTCGCCATACATCATGGTCTGGGTCATGCCCTCGGTGCCGATCGGCGTCCAGATCGCGGGGCCCATGAGATGCATCGGAATCGAAACGGTCTCGACCGTGGCGCCGAGATCCCTAAAACGCTTTGCGGCCTCCCGCACGCTCTCGTTCACGGCGGCTTCGGCATTCGCCTGCTCAAAGCCTTCCTTGAGGATCCCGATCTTCATGCCCTTGACGCCCTGGCCGAGCGCCTTGGTGTACTCCTCGACTTTGGGCGCCTTGATGCGGGGATCGTAGCCGTCGTCGCCGGCCAGCACTTCGAGCAGCAGGGCGTTGTCGGCGACGGTCGCCGTCATCGGGCCGGTGTGATCGACGAACACCTCGATCGGCATGATGCCGGTGTAGGGCACGAGGCCCCAGGTCGGCTTCATGCCATAAGTGCCGCAGAAGGAGGACGGCATGCGGATCGAACCACCCTGGTCGCCGCCGATCGCCATGTCGACCTCGCCGAGCGCGACGACGACGCCTGAGCCTGACGATGAGCCGCCGGCCGAATAGCCCATCTTGTGCGGATTGTGGACGGCGCCGACCGCATTGGTGTGGCTGCCGCCGGACATGCAGAAGGATTCGCAATGGACTTTTCCGGCAATCTCGGCGCCGGCATCGAGCATGCGGGTGACGATGGTGGCGTCGAAATCCGGGACGTAGCCTTCGAGCGTCGCCGAGCCGTTCATCATGGGAACGCCGGCGAGCATGATGTTGTCCTTGAGAGCAACCGTCTTGCCCTTGAGCTTGCCGCTCGCCGCACCCTTCACCGTCGACTTGCGATACCAGGCGTTGCGCGGGTTTTCTTCCGGCGAGGGCCGATAGCCCGGGGTGCGCGGATATTTGACCTCCGGCACCTCGTCCGGCATGGCGCCGACGAGATTGTAGGCCTCGATCGAGCCCTGCATCAGGCCGCGGAACGAGGCGACATCGTCGTCGGTCAGCGAAAGGCCGCACTGGTCGGCGACACTGCGCAATTGGGCTGGCGTGGGAAGGACAACTGTCACGGCGCTCTCCTCAAGGCTTCTTGATCCCTGGAATTGGAATCCCTGGCATTGGAGCCTCATGGGCGCGCGTGCACGGCGCGGGCCCATCGGCTCCACCTCGATATTACAGACGGAAATATTTTCCTTTTCAAGTATTATTTTGAATTCGGGCGTTTGCGGATGGCCGCGCCGGCATCAGATCGGTTTGATCAGCTTGAAATCGAGGCCATCCGCCCCGGCGAGATACATTTGCATCCGGGTATGACCGTTCCTGACGGTGACGGGGCCGCGCGCGCCGCCATAGACGATGTTGCGGCCGGCCGCGAGCATGGGCGCCATCGCCAACGTGCCCGCCTTGTTTGCTACGGCCTCAAGGAAGCGCAGTCCCTCATAGCTGGATTGACCGAGCGACCCGATCGGGGGGCCGTTCGGTCCGAACATCGCGCGATAGCGGCTCTGGAAGTCGTCATTGGCCCGCGATCCGATGCCGGGGAAATAGCCGGAGGCGCAGAACAGATTCTCGCTGTTGTCGGCGCCGATTCCGAGCAGCACGGTCTCGTCCATCGCCCCGGCCAGCCGCAGCGTCGTGGCGCCGAGACCGCATTCGCCGAACGCGCGATTGAACGTGATGCTGTCGGTGCCGATCAACGAGATCAGGACGACATCCGGCCTCGCGGCACGGATGCGCTCCAGATGCGGCTCGTGGTTGTCTTCGCCGAGGGGAACGAACTCTTCGCCGACGACATGGCCGCCGGCCTCCTTGATGTAGCGCTTCACCGCGCGGTGCGACTGCCAGGGCCAGACATAGTCGCTGCCGATCAGGTACCAGCGCGCCGCCTTTTTGACGTCGGCAAGCCAGTGGATCGACGGACGGCTCTGCCAGCGCGGCGTCTCGCCGATCGCCATGACACCCGGCGTCTGCTCGCCGCCTTCGTAAACGGGTGTGTAGATGTAGGGGATGCGGTGGCGGGTGGTGACCTTGCGCAGCGCCACACGCACCGCGCTGGTATGTAAGCCGACGATGAGATCGATCTCATCGGACGCGATCGCCTGCTCGGCGCGGCTCAGAATCTCGTCGAGCGGGCCGCCGGCGTCGTAGATCGAAAGCTCGATTTCGCGCCCGAGAATGCCGCCGCGCTTGTTGATCTCGGCGACGGCGAGCTGCGCACTGCTTGTCGCGCACGGACCCCAAACGCCGGGCGAGCCGGTGCAGCAGATGAAGCCGCCGACGCGGAGCTTGTTGTGTGCGCCGCGGCGCTTCATGAAATGCGCGTCAACCGGCGACAGGTCGAAATCCGCTGCCGCGGGCGACAGATTCCTGAACAGCAAGGACGGCGGTAACGCCGGACCGCCGTGAGCCGGGAAGTTTACCGTCGCGCGCACGCCAACTCCTGTCTGATACCAGACTTGAAAGCTCATTCAGCAGGCGGCCGCGGCACCCGCCCTATTGTTGGGCAATATCCTATTTTGAAAATATTGAATATTCAAGAATTGAAGTGCATATAGATGCAGCATCGATTGCAAGACATTCACTCATTTGGGTCAAGACAAAGTCTTAGCCGTGGCAAAACCAAACACCCCGATCACCGAACACCTCGCCTACCTGCTCGCGCAAGCCAACCGGGAGATCAACCGGCAGCTCGAACTGCGGTTGAGCAAGGAAGGCGTGCCCGTCGAGCAGTGGCGCATCCTGAAAGTGCTGTCGGATGGCAACGGCCATTCGATGGGCGAACTCGCGGATGCCGTGCTGCTCAACCATCCGACGCTGACCAAGATGATCGATCGCATGGTCTCGGACACGCTGGTCTACCGCGTGCAGGACCCGAACGATCGCCGCAAGGTCCTGATGTTCATCTCCGATCGCGGCAAGGTGCTGAGCAAGAAGCTCAACTCGCTCGCGGTCGACCAGGAAGAGCACATCCTGGAGAGCTACGGCGACAAATCGACGAGCGAATTGAAGCGGCTGCTGGAGAGCTTGATCGATAGTTCGAATTGAGAATTCGTCGTGGGGGGGGTTGGGCCGGGCGCCCGGGGTGGTGTGGGGGGGGGCCCCCCAGCGCGGGTGAAGC